>NZ_BCSQ01000015.1 GCF_001570945.1 Janibacter anophelis NBRC 107843 | reverse complement strand
CCCCCACCTCGGGAGGTGGGGGCCCGCCGTCGTGGAGCGTCCTGCGGATCAGACGCGACCGTAGGTGACGGCGCTCGTCCAGATCGCGCGCTTGGAGACATTGGTGCGCGAGTTGCCGGCGTCGTACATCTGGCCGTTGCCGGCGTAGATGCCGACGTGCCAGGCGGGGGCGCCGAAGAAGACGAGGTCCCCCGGCCGCGGCGAGGAGACGCGGGTGGCCGCCTGGCGCTGGGCCTCGGCGGTGCGCGGCAAGCTCTTGCCGTGCTGGCGGAAGACATAGCTCGTGAAGCCGGAGCAGTCGAAGCCGGACGGCGTCGTGCCGCCGTAGCGGTAGGAGTGGCCGACGTAGCGGGCGGCGGTCCCGAGGACCGAGCTGCTCGAGGTGTTGCCGGAGGAGCTGCTGCCGCCGGACGAGCCGCTGGAGGAGCCGGTGAGGCCCATGCGCGAGCCGGTGGCCGGGCCGACGACGCCGTCGGCCGTCAGGCCGTGGCTGCGCTGCCAGCGCTGGACGGCGCTGCGGGTGGCGGGCCCGAAGACGCCGTCGGCGGAGATGCCGACCTTGCGCTGGATCTGCTTGACGACGGAGCCGCGCGAGCCCTGACGGACGAGGCCGGAGAAGTTCGTACGCGTCGTGCTGCCGGAGGAGGAGCGCGAGCTGCCGCTGCTCGAGGACCCGCTGAGGCCCATCGCGGAGGCGGTGCGGGGAGCAGGCGTGATGAAGACCAGTTCATCAGGACACGAAAAGGTCACGGGGAGGTCAGGCAATTTTCAGGGGCGACTCAGTGAACGCCAAGTGACGAGGGTCCTGTCGACCGTCGTGCCTGATCAGGAGGGTGCCGGACCCTCCTCGAGGGTCGCCGTCCACGTCGTGCCCGCATCGGTCGTGGGTGTGGAGAACTTCACCTCGTCACCCTTCGCCACCGTGAAGTCGCTCCGGGTGTCGTTGAGGTTGATCCCCCCGGTCTTGCCCTCCGGCGCCATGTCCTCGCTCGTCGAGAACTCCACGGCGTCTCCGTCGACGGACTCCACCTCGACGTCGAAGTCGCCGACGAGGCTGTTGGCGATGGTGGTCGAGGCGCCCTCGGCGGCATCCACCCGCACGACGTCCGGGGAGTCCGATGCGGTGATCTCCAGGTGCATGGTCGCGTCCTCTCCGGCGCCGGGGTCGCCGCCGCACCCGCTGAGGGCGAGGGCGAGGGTGGGGAGGAGCAGCATCAGGCGTCCGTGACGGCGGTAGGACATGCTCGCTCCTCAGGTGGTCGGTGCGATCCATCATGGTCGAAGGGAGGGCGCGGCGCGATGGGGAGTTCTCCCCTTCCCGTTCGCGAGGGCCGTGCATAAGGTCGGACGGCGAGCCGCAGTCACACCACACCAGGGGAGAACGATGACCGTCAGCCACGGTGCCGATGCCGAGCGACTCAGGGATGTCGGGCGGGAGCTGACGACGAGCTCGCAGCTGCTCGGGGACGTGGCGACGTCGGGCCGGGGCATGGCCGAGCTGCTCGTCGGCAACTGGTCGGGACCGGACCTTGACTGCTTCGTCGGGCAGGACTGGCCGATGGCGGAGAAGGTCGTCCTCGACAGCTCGGAGATGCTCCGTGCCATGGGGGACGCGGTGGTCGGCGAGGCCGACGAGCAGGAGGGCGCGAGTGCCGCCGACGGCGGCGCGACGGGTGGTGGCGGAGGGTCGGGCGCTCCCGGGGAGCAGGGTGACCGGAGGCAGGGCGACGATGGTCAGTCGCGCCCTGCGGAGCACTATGGCGAGCTTCCCCCCGAGGTGCGGGAGGCGTGGGAGGGCTATACCGAGGACGAGCGGGAGCTGATCGTCCGGGAGGCGATCCGTGAGCGGGCGGAGCACTACGGCATCGACAACCCGGCGGTGCGGATCGACGACAGCATCGACGGCAACGGGGTGTGGCGGGAGCGCAACTGGTTCCTGGGCCCCGAGGTCGTCATCAACGAGGACATGATGGACGACCCGATGGTCCTGCACACGGTCTTCCACGAG
This sequence comes from Janibacter anophelis NBRC 107843, assembly GCF_001570945.1. Taxonomy (GTDB): domain Bacteria; phylum Actinomycetota; class Actinomycetes; order Actinomycetales; family Dermatophilaceae; genus Janibacter; species Janibacter anophelis. Next base: position 57,455 of record NZ_BCSQ01000015.1, on the reverse strand, counting down.
ATGCGCCATGGCGGACAGCACGAGGCGATCCGCGATGCCGACCCCACCTTCCCCTGGGAGGACCCGGAGTGCGACCACGGGACGACCGAGGAGGAGGTGCAGGAGTGGAAGGAGAACTTCGACGACTACCAGTCCCCGCCGACCGAGGAGGAGTGGGAGAACGACCGCGCGGCCGCTCAGGAGAAGTACGACCGGTACTTCGACCAGCCGGTGGAGGTCGATGCCCGGGAGGAGGGCTCGGAGTTCGTCGAGGGGATGACTCCCGAGGAGCTCGACCGCCTGCTCGAGGATGCTGAGGAGCGCCAGGACAACCTGGACTACGACGGCCCCAACCCCTCCCTTCCCCATTGAGCGGCAGCACCCGACCCGGCGCAGCGCCGGTCCCCGGGGACTCCTCCCCATCTACAGCGCCTCGGTGGCGGCATAGGCTCGAGCTCGACAAGATGACGAGCAGGAGGGAAAGGCGATGGCGACGGTCAGCCATGGAGCGGACGCGGATCGGCTGAGGCAGGTGGGGCAGGAGCTGACGAACAGCTCCCAGCTCCTCGGCGACGTGGCGACCACGGGTCGGGGGATGGTCGAGATCCTCGCGGGGAACTGGTCCGGTCCCGACCTCGAGCACTTCGTCGGTCAGGGCTGGCCAACGGCGGAGCGGGCGGTGTACTCGGCCTCGGAGATGATCCGGACGATGGCCGACGGCGCCGAGCGGAATGCCGAGGAGCAGGACCGCACGAGCCAGGGTCAGGGCGCCGGTGGGTCGGGCGGCGCCGGCGGCGGAACGGGCGAAGGGGGCGGCGCCGCGCCACTCCCGAAGGGCACCCAGGGCAGCCCCGACTACGAGGGGGACTACGAGCTCGACTACGGAAGGCTCGACCCCGAGATCTACGACGCCTACATGGCGCTCGAGCCGGAGGAGCAGCAGGCGGTCCTGCAGGAGATCGTCAACCGGCAGGCGGCCGAGATGGGGATCGACCCGCCTCCGGAGATCATCTTCGACGACGAGCTCATCGAGAAGGGGTACGCGGGGACGTGGAGCGAGAGCAGCGGGGAGCTGCGCATCAACCCGCAGACGGCCGCCAACGACCCGCGGATGGCGATGAACACCGCGGTCCACGAGATGCGCCACGCCCAGCAGCACGACGTCACGAACGAAGCCGTCCCGAACTGGCTGCAGCGACTCTTCGGCGCCGAGACCGAGGCCCCTGAGGGATTCACCGACGAGCAGGCGGAGACCTGGCACGAGAACCAGAACAACTACGAGTCCCCGCCCTCCGAGGAGGAGGCGGAGGACATGACGCAGGCCGAGATCGACGCGCAGTACGAGGCCTACTTCGACCAGCCGACCGAGGTGGACGCCCGCCGGGCGGGAGAGCGGTACATCGACGACCTGACGATCGAGGAGTTCGAGGACATCGTGGAGGCCTCCCAGTGACGAACCGACCCCTCACCCACGCCGACCCACAGGAGCAGGCATGAGCGACAACGGCACGGCAGCACCCACCCTTCGCGACCTCGTCACCGACTACCTCGAGAACCAGGACCTCGAGCACCTCACCCGGCTGCGCGCCGCGGTGGTCGGGTCCGCGACCTTCGACCCCGACCTCAACCTCCTCGGCGAGGTCACCCAGCACATGGAGGCCGGTCGCCACCAGGAGGTCGTCGACGCGGTGACCGCGAAGATGCCCGGTGCGGCGCTCAACCCGACGGCCCACCTCGCGCTCTCCGCGGCCCTCGAGGCGCTCGGCGACGAGCAGGCGGCCCGGCGCGAGAACACCATGGCCAAGATCGCCGTGAGCAGCGTTCTACTGACCGGCGACGGGACCGAGGAGAGCCCGTGGTCGGTCCTGCGCGTCGCGGACGAGTACGACGTCATGCGGGCGAAGGGGATCACCCCCGGCGGGCAGTCCGCGAGCACCGTCGATGGTCGGGTCGTCGACCGGCACGAGACCGAGGACGGTCCCGTGTGGTTCGTCATCGACCGTCCGAGAACCTGATCGCGTCGGCCTTCGGGAGGGGGCATGCGGTGCCCGTGCCCGATGACTTCCTGCCGCTGCGCACGGACCGCCTGACCCTGCGGGCGCACACCGAGGACGACCTCGATGCGCTGCTCGACTACTACGCCGACCCCGACGTCGCGCGGTACCTGCTCACCCCACCCTGGACGCCGACCTCCGCGCCCGGCCACCTCGCCGAGCGCATCCCGCGGACCGGCTTGGACACCCCTTCGCGGGCCCTCGCCCTCGTCGTCGAGCACGAAGGGAGGGTCGTCGGTGACGTCGTCCTGTGGGCCATCGACCCGGCGGGGGCGACCGCGGAGATCGGGTGGGCCTTCCACCCCGACGTGGCCGGTCGCGGGTTCGCCACGGAGGCGGCCGGCGCGGTCCTGGAGCTCGCCTTTGCCCGCTACGGGGTCCACCGTGTCGTGGCCCAGATGGATGCCCGCAACACGAGCTCGGCCGCTCTGTGCGAGCGACTGGGGATGCGGCTCGAGGCCACCCATCGGCAGGACTACTGGAGCAAGGGGGAGTGGACGGACTCCCTCGTCCACGCCGCCCTCGCGAGCGATCGTCCGCGCGATGTCGGGGACGCGATCGTCGTCAGCGCCGTCGTCCTCCCCGATGCCGAAGGGGCGGTGCTCACCGTGCGCAAGCGGGGGACCGCGGCCTTCATGCATCCGGGCGGCAAGCCGGAGCCGGGGGAGTCGCCCGCCGAGTGCGCGGTGCGCGAGGTCGAGGAGGAGCTGGGCCTGGAGCTGGACCGCGCGCGGCTCGAGCTCGTCGCCGTCCACCGGACGGCTGCGGCCAACGAGGCCGGACGCTCGCTCATCGCGAGCGTCTTCCGCCACCCGGTGCTCGAGGGGGAGACTCGGCCCGAGGTCGCCCCGGCCGCGGAGATCGAGGAGGTCCGCTGGACCGACCCGAGCCAGCCGCTGCCGGACGACGCGGCACCGCTGCTGCGCCTGGTCGTCGCCGGCGGAGGTGCTCGATGAAGGTGGTCGATCCCGCCGGTCAGACGTGGCGCGTCTCGCGCCGGTGGATGCCGTGGCGGCGCAAGGCGCACGTCGACAACTGGGGCGACGTGCCGACCGTGGACGGTCTGGGTGATGACCCGATCAGCGCGATCATCGGCGGCCTCCTGCTGCTCCTGCTCATCCCCTTCGTCGTCCTGGCGGTCCTCGTGGCGCTCGAGCTGCTCCTGCTGCTGCTCCTGCTGCCCTTCGTCGTGCTCGGGCGGGTGGTCTTGGGACGGCACTGGCGGGTCGAGGCCCGACGCGGCTGGGATCCGGTCTGGGAGGACGAAGCGGGAGATTGGGGAGAGAGCGGTCGAAGGATCGAGGCCGTCGCCGAGCTCATCCGACGGGGCGAGCTGCCGCCGCACAACCTGTCAATGAATGGTTGACGTCACGTCAGAAGTCAACCTAGGGTTGACGCATGAACCTCAAGGGCAACGGAACACCCCTCGGCGTGCTCGTCGGCCTGGGTGCGGTCGCGCTGGTCGTCGGCGTGGGGATCGACGGCTTCTTCGGCGGGATGCTGCAGGGGGCCGGGCTCGCGCTCGTCCTGCTCGGCGTCTACGGGCTCGGCATGCGGCACCGAGCCGACGGCCGGGCCGACCGTGGCGAGACCCCCGAGACCTGGCTGCCGAGTCGTGACGACCGGGGCTGAGCGCGACCGCCTCGCCGAGGGCCTCGGCGCCGCGATCCTCCAGGGCCTCGACGCCGATGGTGACCCGGCCCAGCACCTGGCGCTCGTCCGGCGCGCCGCGGCCGCGGAGGACGAGGTCGCCGAGTTGCTGCGTCAGTCCGTCCTCGCCGCCCGGGCGGCCGGCCACAGCTGGGCCGCGCTCGGCGCGGAGCTCGGCATGAGTCGGCAGGCGGCCCAGCAGCGCTTCGGTGACCGCAAGGGGGTCGCGGTCGACGCCGAGGACGGCGAGGACGCCGAGCGCTGGCTCGGTCCGGTCACCGCCTTCGACGAGATGGCCGAGCTCGAGCTCGCCGGGCGCCAGGGGTGGCGCACCGTGGGTGCCGGGATGCTCAAGCACCGGGTGCGGCGCACGCCGACGCAGTGGGAGCACAAGCGCATCGTGTGGACCGGGCCGATGCGCCGCTGGGAGCGGGACGGCTGGGAGGTCGCCGTGCGCGCCTTCCCCTGGGTCTACCTCGTGCGCGACACCGGCCTGCCGGCCGAGTCCCGCTGAGCCTCAGTCGCGCAGGGCCGCCACGCCAGGTCCGGTGACGCCGTCGAACCCGGCTCGGCGGCCGGTGACGACGAGGTAGAGGTCCTGCATGCGACCGCTCGCCTCCGGTCCGGTGCCATGGGTCCAGTCCGTGTCGGTCGCGCGCAGGGTGACGCCGTCGATGGGCAGGTGGGCGAAGACCTTGCTGTTCCTGCCGCCGGCGTAGCCGATGACGTGGTCGGCGCACGGGGCCAGTTGGTCGGGCGGCAGTTCGGGGTCGATGCCGAGGGGCAGGGTGACGTCGAGGGTGTGCGCGTGCAGGTCGAGCAGGGCCTCCATCCCTCCGAGTCCGGGGAAGGTGCGACGGCTGCCGATGAGCGCGCGGATCTTGGCGACGAGTTCCTCGGTCGAGTGGCGGCTGGCGATCTCCTGGGAGCCCTTGTGGATCAGCCTGTTGGTGCTGCCGGGGTGGCGGAGCGCGAGCCGCACGATGTCGAGGGTGGACATGTCGAGCATCGTCAGGTGGCCGGCGACGTCGCGGACGGTCCATCCCGCGCACAGCGAGGCGGTGTCCCACTGCTGTGGGGTCAGCGTCTCGAAGAGGTCGACGAGGTAGCGGCGCCGGGTGTCGACGGCTGCCCACAGGATGTCGGTGTCCATGGCGTCCTCCCGCTGTGCGGACCCATCAAGTAGTACGATCCTAGGACTATTAAGAGTCCGTGGGAAGGGCTCCGAGGAGGGAATCCGTGGCCCGTCGGCTACCGCTCAGCATGTTGATGTTCCTGGCCCACCGCGCGGCCGAGGACCGGGTCTTCGAGCGGCTCGGCGAGGCCGGGCACGAGGACATCACCCGCGCCCAGGGACGCCTGCTCGCCGGCATGGACGAAGGGGGGACCCGTCTCGTCGTCCTCGCCGAGCGGGCCCGCGTGGCCAAGCAGACCGCCGTCGCGCTCGTCGACAAGCTCGAGGAGGCCGGGTACGTGACCCGCGAGCCGGACCCGAGCGACGGCCGCGCCCGCCTCGTCGTCCTCACCGACCGCGGCTCCGCACTCGTCCCGCCCGCCCGCGCGGCGGAGGTCGAGACCGACGAGGAGTGGACCCGGGTCCTCGGCGCCCGGCGCGCCGCCGCCCTTCGCCGCGCCCTCGAGGACCTCAGGGAAGTCGTCGACCCGGAGTGGGCGCACGAGGCGGGGCACTGAGACCGCATTGCCCTACGGCACTGCAGGGTCTCGACGTCAACAGACCGTATTTCCCGACGGCAATGCGGTCGCTTGGCCTGCGTTTGGCAGAGAAGGGGGGCGAGGAGTTGACTAGGCAGGTCCCCCCTTCGTCATCCGAGAGGAATGCATCGTGCGCACCGTCAAGGCCTGGGCGGCTCCGTCCGCCACCGAACCCCTCGAGGCGACCACCATCGAGCGTCGCGACCTCGGGGACAACGACATCCTCATCGAGATCGCCTACGCCGGCATCTGCCACAGCGACATCCACACCGCACGCAGCGAGTGGGGCGAGGCCCCGTACCCGCTCGTCGTCGGCCACGAGATCGCCGGCACCGTCGCCGAGGTCGGCTCCGCGGTCACCCGGCACGCCGTCGGCGACCGGGTCGGCGTCGGCTGCATGGTCAACTCCTGCCGCGAGTGCGAGCAGTGCCGCGCCGGCAACGAGCAGTACTGCCCCCAGCAGGTCGGCACCTACAACTCGACCGACCGCGACGGCACCATCACCCAGGGCGGCTACTCGACGCACATCGTCGTCGACGCCGACTTCGCGCTGAAGATCCCCGAGGGCATCGGCCTCGACGTCGCCGCCCCGCTGCTGTGCGCCGGGATCACGACGTGGTCGCCGCTGCGCCGCTGGGGCGTCGGCGAGGGCTCGAAGGTCGCGGTCGTCGGCCTCGGCGGGCTCGGCCACATGGGCGTCCAGCTCGCCGTCGCGCTCGGCGCCGAGGTGACCGTCCTGTCGCAATCGCTGAAGAAGCAGGAGGACGGCCTCGCGCTCGGCGCGGTCGACTACCGCGCCACGAGCGATGACGAGACCTTCAAGGACCTGCGCGGGAAGTTCGACCTCGTGCTCAACACGGTGAGCGCGCAGCTGCCGATCCGCAAGTACCTCGGCCTGCTCAAGCCCGAGGGCACGCTCGTCAACGTCGGCGGACCGGTCGAGCCCTTCGAGGTGCCGGCCTTCTCCCTCATCATGGGCGGCCGCTCGCTCGCGGGGTCCAACATCGGCGGCATCCCGCAGACCCAGGAGATGCTCGACTTCTGCGCCGACAAGGGCATCGGCGCCAAGATCGAGGTCATCCCGGCCGAGAAGGTCAACGAGGCCTGGGAGCGGGTCGTCGCCTCCGACGTGCGCTACCGCTTCGTCATCGACGCCGCGACGATCTGAGGCCCGGGTCGCTGCACGGTCACCCGTCGAGGGTGACCGTGCAGTGCGTGCCCGAGTCCGTGGAGCGCGTGCCGGGGAGCGCCGCCGCGTGACGAAGGGGGAACCTCGACTCATCCCTGACCTCCCGTTCACCCTCGGGGAGGTGCGGGTCGGGAGCATGGGCGCGACCCCCCTTCGCCCACCCGTGAGGTCCACCCATGTCCCGCACGCTCCGTCGCCTCGTCGGCCTGGCCGGCGCCGCCGCGCTGGTCGCCGTCCCGTCGCTCCCGTCGCAGGCCGCCGACCAGGCCACGACGCAGTCCACGACCGCCCTCGCCACGACGGCGACGCCCCTGACCGTCGCCGACGCCATCGGCCGGCAGGACGGTTCGACGCAGACCGTCCGCGGATACGTCGTCGGTCAGCCGGTAGCCAGCAACGAGGTCGTGACGAGCGGCTTCCCCAACGACTACGCGATGGCCATCGCGGCGAGTCCGTCCGAGAGCGACACCTCGCGCATGCTCTACGTGCAGATCCCGTCCGCGCTGCGCTCGCAGTGGGGCCTGGCCTCCAACCCCTCGCTCAGGGGTGAGCAGGTCGACGTCACCGGATCCCTCGAGGCCTACTTCTCCCACGCGGGGCTGAAGGGCCCGAGCACGATCGCCCTCGCCGACGGGAGCGAGCCGGAGGAGCCCGAGGAGCCGGGTGACCCGGGCGAGCCGACCGACCCCGGCAGCTACTACACCGGCACCGAGGGGCTGAGCGGACAGGCGCTCAAGGACCGGCTGCACACGATCATCAGCGACCAGCAGGTGCTCTCGTACTCCGAGGTCTGGGACGGCATCAAGGACGTCGACGAGGACCCGCAGGACACGAGCAGCGTTCGCCTCCTCTACAAGGGCACCAGCTCGCCGAAGTCGAACAACGGTGGGGGAGTGGACAACTGGAACCGCGAGCACGTCTGGGCCAAGAGCCACGGCGACTTCCGCACCGCCGCCGGACCCGGCACCGACCTGCATCACCTGCGCCCGACCGACGTGACGGTCAACAGCGACCGCGGCAACCTCGACTTCGACAACGGCGGGAGTGAGAACGACGAAGCACCCGGCAACCACAGCGACTCCGACTCCTGGGAGCCGCGCGACGCGGTCAAGGGTGATGTCGCGCGGATGATCTTCTACATGGCCGTGCGCTACGAGGGGGGACGACGGCTTCGCCGACCTCGAGGTCAACGACCAGGTCGACAACGGCTCGGCTCCCTACATGGGCAGGCTCTCGGTCCTGAAGGAGTGGAACGAGACCGACCCGCCGAGCGCCTTCGAGGAGCGCCGCAACGAGCGGATCTTCAGCAACTGGCAGGGCAACCGCAACCCCTTCGTCGACCACCCGGAGTGGGTCGAGTCGATCTTCTGACGGGCGGTCTTGACCCTCACATCGTGTGAGGCAGCACGCTGGGTCCATGACCGACACCGCGAAGCCCATGTCGATCGGGCAGTTCTCCTCCCGGAGCCGCCTCAGCGTGCGGATGCTGCGCCACTACGGCGACCACGGCATCCTCGTGCCCGCCGAGGTGGACCCGAGCAGCGGCTACCGCCGCTACGTCGAGGAGCAGCTGGTCGAGGCGGCGCACGTCCGCCGCCTTCGCGACGTGGGGTTCACCGTGTCCGCCATCTCGGTCCTCCTCGCCGCCCGCGGCACCGAGAGCTACCGGCAGGCTCTGGTCCTGCAACGGTCGGCCCTCGATGACGAGCTGCGCGCCGCCCGGGAGCGACTGGCACTCATCGACCAGCTCCTGGATCAGGAAGGATCCACCATGTCCACCATCACCGTCACCCGCGAGACCGTCCCGGCCCGCACCGTCGTCGCCCTGAGGGGCACCGTCCCCGCCTACGACCAGGAGGGCCGCCTGTGGGGGCAGCTCATGCCTGCCGTCGGGCAGCAGCAGATCACCCCCATCGGTCCCTGCGGGGTCTTCGAGCACGACCCGGAGTACCGCGAGTCCGACCCGACCCTGTCCATCTGGCTCCCGGTCCCGGCGGGCACCACCGTCGAGGCGCCGCTCGAGGTGCACGAGCTCCCCGAGCAGCAGGTCGTCATGGCGCGGGTCGAGGGCCCCTACACCCTCATCAGCGAGGCACACACCCGGATCGAGGAGCACCTGCGCTCCGCGGGCCTGACCCCCGCGCCGCGTCAGGGGCTGGACGACCCGATCGCGACGCTCGGGTTCAACCGCTACCTCGTCGACCCCTCGCAGGCCGCACCCGAGGACCTCGTGACCGAGGTCTGCGTGCCGCTCGCCTGACCCGACCGGACGAAGGGGGGTGACCGCGCAGCTCGACGCGCGGTCACCCCTTCGCCAGCGGGCCTGACAGGATCGGGGCATGCACTCTCCCGTGCCCGACTACCTGGCCGAGGTCGCCGACGCCTGTGCCGTCACGACCTCCGGCGAACCCGCCTCCTACATCCCCGAGCTGGCCACCGTCGACCCCGACCGCTTCGGCGTCGCGATGGCCACCGTCGACGGCACGCTCTACTCCGTCGGCGACGCCCGGCACGAGTTCACGATCCAGTCGATCTCCAAGGCCTTCGCCTACGGGCTGGCGGTGCGCGAGCTCGGGCTCGAGGCGGTGCTGACCAAGGTCGACGTCGAGCCGTCGGGCGACCCCTTCGACGAGCTGTCGCTCGAGCCGAGCACCGGCCGCCCGCGCAACCCGATGATCAACGCGGGGGCGATCACGACGCACGCGATGATCGGCGGTCCCGACATCTGCCCGATGGGGCGCTTCGAGGCGATCCACCGCCTGCTGTGCGACCTCGCCGGTCGCGAGCTCGCGGTCGACGACGAGGTGTGGCGCTCCGAGATGACGACGAGCGACCGCAACCTCGCGATCGCCCACCTGCTGCGCAGCCACGGCATGATCAGCGACTCTCCCGAAGAGGTCGTCAGCGCCTATGCCCGACAGTGCGCCGTGCTCGTCACCGCCGAGGACCTCGCGGTCATGGCCGCGACCCTGACCAACGCGGGCGTGCAGCCGGTCACCGGTCAGCGGGTCTTCTCCGGCGACCAGGTGCGTCACCTGCTCTCGGTCATGCTCACCTGCGGCATGTACGACTCCGCCGGCGACTGGGTCTCCTCCGTCGGCATCCCCGCCAAGAGCGGCGTCGGCGGCGGCATCATCGGTGCCCTGCCCGGCCAGGTCGGCATCGCGACCTTTTCTCCGCGGCTCGACGCGCACGGCAACAGCGTGCGCGGGATCGAGGTCTTCGAGCGGCTCTCCCGCGACATGGGGCTGCACCTGATGGAGGTCGCGCCGCCGGCGCGCTCGGTCGTGCACGCCACGCGCGTGGAGGGCAGTGGTGATGATGCGGTGCGGGTCCTCGAGCTCTCCGGGACCATCGGCTTCACCGGTGCCGAGCGGATCCTGCGCCGCCTGGCCGAGCACCCGCTGGAGGAGCGTCGGGTGGCCATCGACCTCTCCGGGGTGCACGCCCTGCACGGTCCGGCCCGGATGATGCTCCTCGAGGCAACCCGGCGGATGCGGCTCGACGGCTACGAGGTCCATCTCGTCGATCCCGACGACGTCCTGCCCGATCCCGATCCGGGCGACGGCCGCCTGCTCGAGCCGCTCCCTTCGTCGGTGTGACCGTGCTGCGCCGCCTGATCTATCCCGTCCCGCCCTTCGCCGGTGTCGACCACGAGACGACGAAGGGTGGCACCCATCTGATCCACCACCGCGCCCCCGAGGGTGGGCGCACCATCGTCTACCTGCACGGCAACGGGTCGGACCTGGCCTCGATCAGCCCGCTCGCCGGCCTCTTCGCTCGGCACGGGCTCGGCTTCGCCGCCGTGGAGTACCCCGGGTACGGGCCGGCCGCGGGTCGGCCGATCAGCCAGCGCGCGATCCTCGACGCCGCCCGCGACGGCCTGGCGCACCTGCGGGCCGAGGGTCTCGTCGCGGAGCGGACCGTGCTCGTCGGGGAGTCGCTCGGGTCCTCCGTCGCCGCGCACCTCGCCGCCGAGGGCCTGCTGAGCGATGGGGCCGGGAGGGGCAGACTCGTGCTCGTCTCCCCGTTCACGTCGATGACCGCGATGGTCCAGCGGGTGGTGCGGATCTTCCCCCGCAGGCTCGTGCCGGACGGCTGGGAGACCGACACCCTGATCGAGCGCATCGACGTGCCAACGCTGCTCGTGCACGGCGAACGCGACGACCTCGTCCCACCCGCGATGAGCGAGCAGCTCGCACTCGGCCTGGCGACGGCCGAGCGAGTGGTCGTCCCCGGGCGCACGCACAACGACCTGTGGGAGGCGCCGAGCGAGTGCCTGCGGGTCGTGGCCGACTTCGCGGGGGGTGCCGTCACGCAGGACCTCGAGGACTAGGATGTGTGCATGGTGCAGATAGTCGGCTGGGCCGCCCACGAGGCGGCGGTCGAGCAGCTCGTCCGGTCGCACGCAGCGATCCCCGACGGTGCACCGGTGCGCCTGGCCAAGCGCACGTCCAACCTCTTCCGGGCGCGGGCCGCGTCCGACACCCCCGGGCTCGACGTCTCCGGGCTGGCTGGGGTCATCGAGGTCGACCCGGCAACCCGGACCGCGCAGGTGCAGGGCATGTGCACCTACGAGGACCTCGTCGCGGCGACGCTCCCGCACGGCCTCATCCCGCTCGTCGTCCCGCAGCTGCGCACGATCACCCTCGGTGGCGCGGTCACCGGGCTGGGCATCGAGGCGACGAGCTTTCGCAACGGTCTGCCGCACGAGTCGGTCCTCGAGATGGACGTGCTCACCGGGTCCGGGGAGGTCGTCACCGCGCGGCCGGACGGGGAGCACGCCGACCTCTTCCGCTCCTTCCCCAACTCCTACGGGTCACTCGGCTACGCGACCCGCCTGCACATCGAGCTCGAGGCGGTGCCGCCGCGAGTGGCGTTGCGGCACCTACGGTTCGACGACGTCACGTCTGCCACCGGGGCGATCGAGAAGATCGTTGAGGCCGGCGAGCACGCGGGCGTGCGCGTCGACGCGCTCGACGGGGCGGCCTTTGCTCCCGACGAGGTGTACCTGACCCTCGCGACCTGGACCGACGAGGACGGGCCGACGAGCGACTACACCGGCCAGCAGATCTACTACCGCTCGCTGCAGGAGCGCACGCGCGACCTGCTGACGATGCACGACTACCTGTGGCGGTGGGACACCGACTGGTTCTGGTGCTCGGGCGCCTTCGGCGTGCAGCATCCCCTCGTCCGACGGGTCTGGCCGCGGCGCTGGCGGCGCTCCGACGTCTACCACCGGCTCGTCGGGCTCGACCGCCGGTTCGACGTCGTCGGGCGGCTCGACCGTCGGGCCGGGCGCCCGCAGCGCGAGCGGGTCATCCAGGACATCGAGGTGCTCGGTGAGCGCCTGCCCGAGTTCCTCGAGTGGTTCGACGCCGAGGTGGGCATGCGGCCGGTCTGGCTGTGCCCCCTTCGTCTGCGGGAGGTCGACGGCGACGTCCGCACGTGGCCCGGCTACCCGCTCGAGCCCCGCCGCACCTACGTCAACGTCGGGTTCTGGGGCACGGTCCACGTCGGTGACGACGCCCCGCAGGGGCCGACCAACCGCGCCATCGAGGCCAAGGTGCACGAGCTCGGTGGCCACAAGTCGTTGTACTCGGAGGCGTTCCACCCGCGCGAGGTCTTCGACGAGCTGTACGGGGGGATCGCGCTCGCCGAGGTCCGGCGACGCTACGACCCGACCGGCCGCCTGACCGGTCTCCACGACAAGGTGGTGCATACCCAGTGAGCGCGATCCGGATCGCCGATGCGCTGGCGGACATCATGCCGGCGGACCTGCCCGTGCGCCTCTCCGCCTACGACGGCAGCGATGCCGGGCCGCCCGATGCCCCGATCGGACTCGAGCTGCGCACCGAGCGCGGCCTGCGCTACCTGCTCACCGCACCCGGCGACCTCGGCATGGCCCGCGCCTGGGTGGCGGGCGACCTCGTCGGCACGGGCTTCCACCCCGGCGACCTCTACCCGGTGCTCGACCTCATGAGCAGCACCGACCGGTGGCGGGTGCCCGGCCCGGCCGACGCGCTGGCCCTCGTGCGCGGCCTGGGGTGGCAGCACCTGAACCCGCCACCGCCTCCGCCCCAGGAGCACCTGCCGCCCTGGCGTCGGTTCGTCGAAGGCGTCCGCCACAGCCGCTCCCGCGACGCCGACGTGATCCACCACCACTACGACGTGTCCAACCGCTTCTACGAGCTGGTGCTCGGGCCGTCGATGACCTACACGTGTGCGGTCTACCCGACGGCGGATGCGACGCTCGAGCAGGCGCAGGAGCACAAGTACGAGCTCATCGCGCGCAAGCTCGACCTGCAGCCGGGGCAGCGGTTGCTCGACGTCGGTTGTGGCTGGGGCGGGATGGTGCGGCACGCGGCCCGGCAGGGGGTGCGGGCGCTGGGCGTGACGCTCTCGCGGGAGCAGGCCACCTGGGCGCAGGAGGCCATCGAGCGTGAGGGCCTGGGCGGCCTCGCCGAGGTGCGGCACATGGACTACCGCGACGTGACCGAGGGCGACTTCGACGCGGTGAGCTCGATCGGCCTGACCGAGCACATCGGGGTGCGCAACTACCCGGCGTACTTCGCGGCGCTGCGGGAGCGGCTGCGCCCCCACGGTCGGCTGCTCAACCACTGCATCACGCGCGACCACAACCGCTCGACCCGCACCGGCGCCTTCATCGACCGCTACGTCTTCCCGGACGGGGAGCTCACCGGCTCGGGGACGGTCCTGACCCACCTGCAGGACGCCGGGCTGGAGATGCAGCACGCGGAGAACTTCCGCATGCACTACGCCCGCACCCTCGCCGGCTGGGTCGACAACCTCGTCGAGCACTGGGACGAGGCCGTCGCCGAAGTGGGTGAGGGCACCGCGCGGCTGTGGGGCCTGTACCTCGTCGGCTCACGGATCGGTTTCGAGCGGCGTGATGTCGAGCTGACGCACATCCTCGCGACGAGGACCGATGACCGCGGGGGCAGCGGCTACCCGCTGCGGCACACCTTCTGACGCGCATCTCCCCGGGCAAATGCGCGGATGTCCCTGACGGACGCGCATCTCCCCGGGCACATGCGCGGGTGGGCGGGGACGTCGGCCGGGGCCGGGGTCGGTCTGCCCCCTTCGGGTGGAACCGACTCAGACGTGCCCGCTGAGCTGGGCCATCCGGGTCTCGAGGGCGGTGAGCATCGCGCTGCAACGCTTGTCGGCGTCCTTGCGGGCCGCCTTGCCCGTCGCCTCGCCGGGCTCGGTGCACATCGGCAGCACGTCGACGGACAGGCGCGCGCCGCCGGCGAGGGAGCGCAGCTCGTCCAGCTTCGCGGCGAAGGGGGACCCGCTGCCGGGGGAGTAGTAGCGCACGGCCTCGTCGACGTCGTCGGGGAAGAGGTCGGACTTGGTGACGACGATGACCAGCCACACCGGCTTGTCACGGCGCAGCGCCATGGACGCGATGCGGTGCGCGGTGATCGTCCAGTCCTCGAGCTCGGCGGCCAGTTGCTCCTCGCGGGTGGCCTGACCCTCGCCGGTGGTGCCGCCGGTGCGCCGCGGGGTGGCGTGACCCCAGGCGACGACGTGCAGGACGCCGTCGACCGGGTCATCGTGGAAGACCTCGTCGAGGGCACCCAGACGCGTCGCGGCGTTGTCGCCGGGGACGACCCGGAAGCGGAAGCCGCGCCCCTTCGCCGAGCGCCGCGTGCGCCGCTCCATCGTCGCGGAGCCGACCTCGACCGTGCTCTCGGCGGAGGTGCGTCGGGCGAGCCGGTCAGCCAGCCGGGTCTTGCCGACGCCGGTCATCCCGGTGACGGCGACCGCGGGGAAGCGGCCCCGGAAGAGGTGGCTCAGCTGGTGCGGCGCGGTCGACAGCGCCGACAGGGCGGTGCCGGCGATCGTCGTGCCGACGGCCGTGCGGGTGGCGGAGGACATGCGCGCCATGTCAGCCCAGCGCCTTCTTGACGTCGGCGAGCGAGGGGTTGGTCGCGGAGGAGCCGTCGGGGTAGAGCACCGTCGGCACCGTCTGGTTGCCGGCGTTGATCGTCTCGACCAGCTCGGCGGTGCCGGGCGTGGTCTCGATGTTGATCTCCGTGTACCCGATGCCCTCGCGGTCGAGCTGCGACTTCAGCCGGCGGCAGTAGCCGCACCAGCTCGTGGAGAACATCGTGACCGTGCCGTCAGCGGGCAGGTCGAGGCCGGGGGGCAGGATCTCGCGCACGTTCACCCCACCAGCCAACCACGAGTTCCCCGGAAATCCCGCACCCGGGGCGCCTCAGGCGGCCTCGACGTGGTCGAAGGGGACCGTGAGCACCGCCCCGCGGCCGCGCACGTGGAAGCGGGTGCGGCCCCGTTTGACGACGACCCCGACGAACCCCTGGTAGCGCCCCGGGGTGAGCACCCGCACCCGGTCACCGACGGACACCGCGTCCCCGGACCCCTCGCGCTCGGCGGCGAAGCGCAGCGCGGTGAGCTGGCGCTCGTAGGCGGCGGACATCACCGCAGGCACGCCGTGGTGGGTCCAGGTGAAGACGGCGTCCGGGTCGAATCTGCTGCTGCACTGCCGGCAGGAGCTGACCTGGGTCGGGCGCCGGTGCCGGTCGATGGTGTGGCCGGCAGGACAGGTGCCCACCCAGGCCCCGGGGACGCTCGGTGCGTCCTCCGGCAGGCAGCGCTCGGGAGAGGCGCCGACCCGGCGCGCCATCGCCCGCCACGTGGGCCCGTGCCCGTGCCGGGGACCGACGAGGGCGTGGGCGATCTCGTGCAGGACCGTGTCGCGGACCTGCTCGGCCGAGTGCAGTCGGGTCAGGGGCGCGCTCAGGCCGATCGTGCGCTCGGCGGAGCGGCACACGCCCGCGCGCTTCTTGGCCCGGTCGAGGACGAGGTGCCAGTCGTGCAGCCCGTGCTCGTCCATGAGCTCGCGAGCCATGAGCCGTGCCTCCCCGATGTCCATGGCAGGAGATTAGGCGGCGTGGGTGACAACCCCCCTTCGCGCCGTGGGGCTGTGGAATAACCCCGGCTGGACGGGAGGTTGTGGATGGTGTGCTCCCCAAGCTCTCACTCCTCGACCTGGCCACCGTGGGCCGCGACCAGCCGATCAGCGAGGCGCTCGCCGACACCGTCACCCTGGCGCAGCGCGCCGACGAGCTCGGCGCCTTCGAGCGGTTGTGGTTCGCCGAGCACCACAACATGTCGCGCATCGCCTCGGCCGCGACCTCCGTGCTCATCGCCCACATCGCCGCCCGCACCGAGCGCATCCGCGTCGGCTCCGGCGGCGTCATGTTGCCCAACCACTCACCGCTGGTCATCGCCGAGCAGTTCGGCACCCTCGCCGAGCTCCACCCCGGCCGCATCGACCTCGGCCTCGGCCGCGCCCCCGGCACCGACGGCGCCACCCTGCGCGCGCTGCGGACCGACCCCCGGGCCGCGGAGGCCTTCCCCCAGGACGTGCGCGAGCTGCAGGGCTACCTCAGCGGCGAGACCCTCATCGACGGCATCCACGCCTACCCCGGCCGCGGCACCGGCGTGCCGCTCTACATCCTCGGTTCCTCCCTCTTCGGCGCCCAGCTGGCCGCCGCCCACGGCTTGCCGTACGCCTTCGCCAGCCACTTCGCCCCCGATGCCCTGCAGCAGGCCGTGCGCGTCTACCGCGAGCGGTTCACCCCGAGCGACCAGCTCGCCGCGCCGTACGTCATCGCGGCCGCCAACGTCATCGCCGCCGACGACGCGGCGTCGGCTGCCGAGGCCGCCGACCAGGTGCTGCGCGCCCGGGTGCGCATGCTCGCCGGTCGGGTGGGCACCGACGCGACCATCGACGACGACATGGTCACGGCCCTCATGGACACGGCCGTCGGCGCCCAGGCGCGGCACATGCTCACCCACACGATCGTCGGAGACCCCGACGGCGTCGCCGCGGGTCTGGCGGAGTTCGCCGAGCTCGCCGACGCCGACGAGCTGATGCTCACCAACCCCGCCACCGGCCTCGACCGGCGCCTGCGCACCCTTGAGATCGTCGCCGGCCTGCGCGCGGCGAGCTGACCCCCCTTCGACCCCGCGGATGCCGATCTGACCAAGTCCGCACGGTTGCTGTCCGATCCCTGACGCCCCGGGGATGGAGTCGTGACGAGGTCCTCGTCTAGCGTCGAGGTGAGGGGTCGGACGGACCGCGAGGGGGTCCCGACCGCCCCGGTTCCGAGGCTCCCTGGCCCCGGGACCACCCCTGATGGATGCCCCCTTCGCACGGATCTCCTCCCCGGTGCGAAGGGGGCATCCTGTGTCCGCGGGAACCTCCTGACGAAAGTCCGGAAGGATCCGGTGCATACCCTGACCGAAGTCTGGTCGAACGGGCCCTGCCGCGGCCGTACATTCCCTTCACCCGGCCGGCGCGACCGCGCCCCGGACCGACCGAAGGGTGCATCGAATGAAGCGTTCCGCCACCGTCCTGGCCCTGGCCGCCACCGTCTCCCTGGGGGCGACGAGCGTCGTCCACGCGGGTGAGACCGAGGAGCCGACCTACCAGGAGTTCAAGACGCAGACCCTCCAGGACGAGGACCGCCAGTACATCGTCAACGGGGACATCCCGGTCTCCGGGGAGCGGCAGCTGCGCGATTTCTACCAGGGTCTGGTGGAGCCGTCGCACGAGGCCAACCTCGTCGTCAACACGGTCTACGGCAAGGACGACGTCTGGTCCGCCAGCCAGGCGAAGAACCTCACCTACTGCGTCAGCACGAAGTTCGGCTCGGACCACGCCCGGGTCCGCGACGCCATGGCCAGCGGCGCCGCCCAGTGGGAGGCCGCCAGCTCCGGCGTCGACTTCACGTACGTCGCCGCGCAGGACGGCAAGTGCACCACCCGCAACAACAACGTCCTCTTCTCCGTCGAGCCGACCAGGACGAAGAGCTACATCGCCCGCGCCTTCTTCCCCAGCACCCCGAAGCGGCAGCGCAATGTCCTCGTCTCGACGAGCCAGCTCTTCAACGCCGGGTCGTGGACCCCGAGCAACATCATGGCCCACGAGCTCGGCCACACCCTCGGCTTCCGCCACGAGCACACCCGGCCCGAGGCGGGCACCTGCTTCGAGGACAACAACTGGCGTCCGCTGACGCCCTACGACTCGTCGTCGATCATGCACTACCCGCAGTGCAACGGCACGAGCGATGACCTGAGCATGACCTCAGCGGACCGCGAGGGCATCCGCTCGGTGTACGGCTCCTGAGCGACCGCTCGGGTGCGTGAGCGGCGCCCCCTTCGTCCGGATTTCCTCCCCGGGCGAAGGGGGCGTCGTGCCGTCCACGAGCGGGGTGCGGGCCCCTCGCGATGATGAAGGGGTCCTCATGATCGGTTCATGGTGGCTTCACCGATCCTCCCTAGATTCATCCACGAGGCCAGCCGCAGGGGCGGGCCCGGATGCTCAAAGGTACGCCACCATGAAGCGTCTTCTCTCCACGATCGCCGCCTCCGGGCTGCTCCTCACCGCGGCGGTCGCCACGGCCCCCACCGCCTCCGCCTCGGACCGCACCTGCCGCGGGACCATCGGCGCGGTCACGGTGGACAACGTCACCGTGCCCAAGGGCGCCACCTGCAAGCTGCGGGGCACCCGGGTCAAGGGCAACGTCAAGGTCAACTACGACTCCTACCTCAGCGCCACCTACGTCAGCGTCGATGGCAACATCCAGACCCAGGGCCACCGCTGGCTCACCGTCACCTTCTCCGACGTCGAGGGCAACACCCAGGCCGAGAAGGGCAAGGGCATGAACATCCGTCGCAACACCGTCGACGGTGACATCCAGGTCTTCGACAACTACGCCTGGTCGAAGAACATCTGGAGCAACCGCGTCGACGGCAACCTGCAGTGCAAGAACAACCGCCCGGCCCCCGCTGGCAAGTACAACGTCGTCAAGGCCGACAAGGAGGGTCAGTGCCGCTCGTTCTGATCGAGCGCTGACCTCTCCGGTCGAGGACGTGGCCCGTGGCCGCGTCCTCGACGCGTGTCCGGGGGCATGATGGGCAGATGGACGACATCGAGGCCTTCTGGCAGCGCGCGCAGCAGCATGCGGACCTCGCGTCCGTCCCCTCCTACATGGGCGTCAACCAGCTCGCGGTCCTCAGGCCGCCGGCCTGGGCCTTCGGCGCGACGCCGGAGCAGGCGGACGAGCTGCTCGAGCTGGTCCTCGCGGGGACCAAGACCGCGACCGCCTCCGCGTTGTGGGACTACGAGGCCGAAGGGGAGGACCTCCCCACCGAGGGCACGCTCGGCATCGTGACGGACGGGGAGGGCCGGCCGCGGGCACTCGTCGTGACCTCGCGGGTGCGGACCGTTCCCTTCGACGAGGTGGACGCGGAGCACGCCACGGCCGAAGGGGAAGGCGACCGGTCCCTCGAGTTCTGGCGACGGGTGCACGAGGACTTCTTCACGCAGCACGCGAGCCATGACCGGGGCTTCGCCACGGACATGCCCGTCGTGCTCGAGGAGCTGCGGGTCCTGTACTCGGAGTAGCGCAGGTCGCAGGACGTCAGACGCGGTGGCGCAGCCCGGTCGCGCGCTGGGTGCGACGGGTGACGGCCGCGCGCACGGCCTCCTCGGAGCCGACGAGGGTGACGGACTCCTGGGCTCGCGTGATGGCGGTGTAGAGCAGCTCGCGGGTCAGCAGCCGCGAGTCGGCGTCGGGCAGCAGGACGGTGATCGATCGAGCCTGGCTGCCCTGGCTCTTGTGGATCGTCATCGCGTGCGCGGTGTCGACCTCCCCGAGGGTGGAGGCGGCGTGGACCTGTGGTGCGTCGGGCTCGCCGAAGACGCCGACGACCCGTCCGTCCTCGGGGCGCAGTGACATCACGCCCGTGTCGCCGTTGTAGAGACCGAGGCCGCGGTCGTTGGTCGTGACGAGGAGCGGTCGGCCGAGCATCTGGCGACCGGCGTACTCGGAGGTCTCGGCGAGCCAGCGCTCCACGCGGTCGTTCCACGGGCCGACGCCCCAGGGACCGTCGCGGTGCGCGCACAGGAGACGGTGCTCGCCGAGGGCGCGCAGCGCGTCGGCGTGGCGGCTGCGCAGGGCGAGGTCGCGCAGGCTGGTGGCGTGCTCGAGCAGGCGCTGTCGCAGGGCCTCGTCGGCGGCGAGCACGTCGTCGACGGCCAGGTGCTCGACCGGCCCGCCCGGCCTGGCGGAGGCGAGTAGTCCGATGACCCGGTCGGCGTCACCCGTGCGCACGGCCTCGGCGAGCTCGCCGATCTCGGCGCCGAACCTGTGCGAGGTGCTCAGCCGCACGACCGGCCCGTCGTCGCCGTAGCCCGCGACGAGGTCCGCGAGGACCGCGCCGGCCTCGACGGAGGCCAACTGGTCGGGGTCGCCGACGAGCAGCAGACGCGTCGTCGGGCGCAGGGCCTCGAGCAGCCGTGCAGTGAGGGTCAGCGAAAGCATCGACGCCTCATCGACGACGACGATGTCGTGGGGGAGGGGGTTGCCGCGGTCCCGGCGGAATCGATTGCCGCTGTCGGGGCGCCAGCCGAGGAGCCGGTGGATCGTCACCGCCTCGATGTCGGCGCCGAGGCGCTCACGGTCGGATGCCGGCCAGTCGACGACCGACCCGAGGACGGACTCGCGCAGCCGCGCAGCGGCCTTGCCGGTCGGTGCCGCCAGGGCGATGCGTGGGCGGTGGCCACGGACCTCGGCCTGCTCGAGGAGCAGGGTGAGCAGGCCGGCGACCGTCGAGGTCTTGCCCGTGCCGGGGCCACCGGCGAGGACGGTCGTCAGCCGACCCGCGGCGGTGCGCACGGCGGCGCGCTGCTCGGCCCAGCTCGCACCGGGGAAGACCCGATCCAGACCGGCCTCGAGGACGGCCTCGTCGACGGTCGGTTGCTGCCCCTGGCTGCGGCGGCGCAGGTCGTCCGCGACCTGCACCTCCTCGCGGTGATAACGGTCGAGGTGGACCAGGCCGTGCTCGACGACGATGACACCCGCACGCGCGAGCGCGCTCTCGCGCACCCGCTCGAGCCACGCGGTGTCGTCTGGCAGGTCGTCGCCCGTGCCCTCGGCCGGCGTGGTCTCGACCGGTGCGCCCTTGGCGGTCCCGACGCCCCCATCCGCGCATTTCCCCGGGGACATGCGCGTTGCAGCCTCCCCCTCCGCGCATGTGCCCGGGGAAATGCGCGTTGCAGCCTCCCCCTCCGTGCATGTGCCCGGGGACATGCGCGCTGGGGTGGAGACCTCCTCGAGCAGCAACTCGCGGGCGTGGTGCGGGTCCAGGCTCGTCGACCCCTCGCGGGCCGCCCGGACGACGAGGGCCAGCGTGACCTGCACGAGCGTGTCCGTCTCGTGCACGAGCTCGGCGAGCCGGCTGGCGACGTGGACGTCTGCGGACTCGAGGATGCCTGCCGCGTTGAGTCGGGCGAGCTCGCCGGTCGCGGACAGTGCGAGTCGGCGGTCGTGACGGTCGAGGGTCTCGGTCATCGGGTCTCCTCGGACGGCTCGGCGGAGGGCGCGCCTGCGGCGGTGCCCCCCGCGCTCGTGGTGGTGGCACCCGCGGTCGCGGTAGCACCCGCGTCCCCGGTGCCCGGGCGTCGCCCGTCGAGCAGGTCGGACACACCCTCGATGAGGGCCATCGGCGGCTGCCAGGAAAAGACGCCGGTCGGATGACCGTCGATCACGGGGGTGTCCGGCCCGGCCATCCCCCGCAGGTAGAGGTAGAGCACCCCGCCGAAGTGGACCGCCGGGTCGTATCCCGGCAACCGCCACCGCAGGAATCGGTGCAGCACGACGCCGTAGAGGATCGCCTGGAGCGGGTAGGACGAGTGGTTCATCGCCTCGCGCAGAGCCGTCGGGTCGTAGTGGGCCGTGGTGAGCGGGGTGTCGACCGGCCCGAGCCAGTTGGTCTTGTAGTCGACGACGAGGTGGCGCTCACCGACGCGGAGCACGACGTCGACCGACCCGGTGAGGTAACCGCGCAGCGCCTGGTCGCCCAGCACGGGGTCGTCGAGGACCTCGGCGAAGGGCAGCACGGGGTCGTCGGCCGGCAGGTGCGCCCGCATGAGCCCAGCGAGGTCGCCGAGCACGGCCTCCCCGTCCGTCAAGCCAGACGCGTTGCCGGGGGCCGCGTCCCCACCCCCGAGCGGCAGCTCGAACTCCATCTCGCACAGTCGGTCCCGCGCCGCGATGTCGCGCAGCGTCGTGCCCGGGGCGAGCGGCCCGAGGGGCGTGTCGACGACCTGCACGAGCGAGGCGGCCAGCTCGTCACGGTCCAGCTCGGGCACCGGCCACTGGACGATCTGCTCGTCCACGTGCGCGCGCAGCTCGGCGAGCAGGTCGGGAGCCTGGGCGTCGGCCTCCTCGAGCACCGCGTGCACGAGCGAGCCGAAGCCCGCGCCGACCGGCAGTTGTGCCATGGGTGACGGGACGTGGTCCTCGGAGGGTGGGGCGCCCCCTTCGTCCTGTGTGGAGGGGGCGAGCGGCTCGACGACCGGAGTCGCGCCCTCGTCGTCCTCCCGGCCACCGACCTCCGGCTCGCTCGCGACGAGGTCCTCGGCACTGGGGCGCGGGACGTCGTCGAGGGGCCGGGTGAGCGCGGTGTACGAGGTGCGTCGCCACGTGTCATCGACCGTGCGGCTGAATCCGCGTACCGCGAGCTCCGGGGCGGACGCAGGGCGGTCGAGCGACACGGGCGAGGGCTGGTCGACGTACTCGACGCGCAGCGCGCCGCGGCGCTCCCAGTCGGTCACCTGGTCCTGCAGGGTCGCGTCTCCGGGCACCGGGTGGGTGCGCGGCACCGGCCCCTGCCCCTGCGACCGTCCGAGGAGCACTCGGTGCAGTGATGACGGACCGGTGTTCTTGGCGGAGGGGAACCACCACGTGACGACCTGGCTCTGCGCGCGGGTCATCGCGACGTAGAGCAGCCGGAGCGACTCGCCGCTCTCCTCCGCGGCGGCCCGGTCGAGCCGGTCGCGGCGCCCGGGGTCGGAGTCGATCCCGATGTCGAGACAGCGGGTGCGGTCGGCCCGGTGGAAGTGCAGCACGTCCGGCCGCGGCAGCCACCGGTCGCAGACGAAGGGGAGCATGACGACGGGGTACTGCAGCCCCTTGCTCGCGTGGATCGTCGCGAGGTGCACCGCGTCGGCGTCGCTGTCGAGGCGGCGGGCGCGCTCCTCCTTGCGCGTGGCGCCCATGCGCTCGCGCAGCCACGCGGTGAGCGAAGCGAGGCCGTCGCCCTCGGTCACGACCCGCTGGTGGAGGGTCTCGCCGATGTGCCGCAGGTCGGTGAGCAGGCGCTCGCCGTCGGTGCGGGCGAGGACCCGCGCGTCGAGCCCGTCGGCGGTCGCGGCGGCGAGCACGGCGGCGACCCCGCGCCGACCGAGCAGCGCGGCCCAGGTCCGCAGCCGGTGGGCGACCTCTTCGGTGACGTCGTCGCCGCCCGCGTCCAGATCGCGTGCACCCAGCCCGACGAAGGGGGTCAGCGCGGCCGCGCGCACCCGCTCCGGGCGGTGGGTCAGCTCCATCGCCTCGAGCAGGGTCAGCCACGCGCTGGCGGCCGGTGAGTCGTAGATGCTGTCGCTCGAGACGATGACCGAGCGCAGCCCGACGGCGGTCAGGGCGGAGCGCACCTCGTCGAGCTGGCGGCGGGTGTGGGCGAGCACGGCGACGTCGCCCGCGCGCAGCGGTCGCCCGTCGAAGGTCGTGCGCCCCGCGAGCAGGCGGGTGATCTCGGCGGCGCAGTCGGCGGCGACGAGCGGGCGCACCCTGCCGATCGGCACCGAGCTCTCGCCGGGAGCCTGGACGCGTTCGGTCGGGACGACCCGCAGGCGCACGGGAGCCAGCAGCCCGTCGGGCGCCACGCCCTCGGCGACAGCCAGGCGGGAGTCGGTGCGCGCCGCACTCACCGGGTGCACGACGATCTGCTCGTCGCCGAGCTGGGCGCTTCCGAGCAGGACCCCGAGGCTGCGCACGAGCGGTCCGTCGGAGCGGTGGTTGACCGCGAGGGTGTGGCGGGTCGTCGCCGTCTCCGAGGCGGTGAGATAGGTGTCGACGTCGCCACCGCGGAACCCGTAGATCGCCTGCTTCGGGTCGCCGATGAGCACGAGGGTGCTGTGTCCGGAGAAGGCGCGGTCGAGGATCTGCCACTGCACCGGGTCGGTGTCCTGGAACTCGTCGACGAGCACCACCCGCCACCGTTGGCGCATCCGCTCGCGCGCGGGGGAGTCCTCGTCCTCGAGGGCGGCGGCCAGGTGCGAGAGCAGGTCGTCGTACCCGAGCACCCCGAGCCGGCGCTTGCGTCGGTCGAGTTCGGCGCGCACGAGGTGGGCGAAGCGCAGGCTGCGCGCGTCGGCCCCGTCGCCGTCGAGGGCGCTCGGGTCGAGCTCGGCGTGCGGGTTCTCCGTGACCGCGCGGGCGATCTCGCCGGCGCGCTGGCGGGAGAAGGCGGGGGGACCCCCCTTCGCGAAGCCGCGGACGTAGAGGTCGTCGACGACCTCGTCCCGCAGGTCCGACAGGTCCTCGACGAGCCGCGAGTGCGGGTCGGAGTCGCCGGCCACGCCCAGGCCGCGCAGCACGAGCTGACAGAACTGGTGGGTCGTCGCGATCGTCGCCGCGTCGAAGTGCGTCAGTGCGTCACGCAGCCGCCGGGCGCGCTCGGCGACCTCGTCGGCGCTGCCGTCGCGCAGCAGCATGACGACCGGGTCGTCGGTCGGCAGGCTCGGGTCGGCGACGTGCCGGTGGACGTGCCGCAGGTGCTCCCTGACCCGCTCACGCATCTCGCGGGAGGCGGCCCGGCCGAAGGTGATGACGAGCATGTCCTCGAGCCGCACGACACCTTCGGCGATGTGTCGGGCCACGAGCGCACCGATCGTCCACGTCTTGCCGGTGCCGGCGCTCGCCTCGAGCAGGACCGTGCCGGTCGGCAGGTCGCCCGCGATGTCGAAGGGGGTCAGCTCGCTCATCCCGTGCTCCCGACGTTGTCGATGGCCGGCCCCCACACCCGCGGGGCGAGCGTGGCCAGGTCGGTGCCCGGCCCGGCGGCGTCCTCGAGCAGCACGTCGAAGGGGGCGTCGCTCCCGTGGACGAGTCCCCACCACGCGTCGTCACGTTCGCCGGGCATGGTGGCGCCGTTCTTGAGCAGGGTCGCCTCCCACTCGCCGACCGCCTTCTGCCGGGCGACGCGGGCGAGGTTGGGCTTGTGGTGCAGGACCTGCGCCCACGCGGACGCGGTCTTGACCGGGAGCGGCAGGGGCGCGGTCTGGCCGAGCACGTAGAGGTCGATGAGCGCGGCGAGGTGCGAGCGGGCAGCAGCACGTGGCAGCGCGGCGTAGGTGACGCGGCTGGCGGCCTTGCCCGCCGGCTTGCCGAGGGCGGAGGCCTCCCATCCCTCGTCGTCCTGCCCTGCGGCGGTGAGCGCGAGCAGCCGGATCCAGGAGGCGAGCCGGTGCTTGGGCCCGAGCCGGGAGTAGCTGGCATCGACGACGTGCAGCCCGCGGACACCGTCGACGGTGCCGGTGAGTCGCCGGTCGCCGGGCAGGGCGACCTCGACGTCGACGGAGCGCGGCTCCTGCGGCGGCCCCTGGGCGAGCTGGCCCATGAGCTGCTCGACGGAGCGACCGATCTCCTCGAGCGTCGCCTCGCCGAGACCGGCAGGCGGCAGCTCGCCGCGCAGCAGCTCCGCCTGGTAGATCGAGCGCGGGTCGTGCCCGGCGATCCGGGCGCGCAGGGCGCGCTCGCCGACGGCCCACTTCTCGAGGCCGTCGAGATCGATGGGCAGCCGGTCGCTGACCTCTTCGGTCTCCCGGGAGACCCCCACGCCCAGGCGCTGCCGCAGGAACCCACGAGCGGGGTTGTCGAAGAAGCCGATCAGCTCGGCCAGCGCGATGTCGTCGACCGCCCGCCCGGGGAGCGGTGCGGTGAGCAGCCGGCCGGGCTCGGTCCGCGGACCGGTGCTGGCCCGGGCGGCGAGCAGGGCCGACCGGTCGAAGCTGAACGGCTGGTCGCCGCCCGAACCGCCGACGGAGAGGTTGCGGGCGTCGAAGGGCTGCAGTGGGTGCTGGACCACCGTCACCGGGGCCGCGGTCGTCTCGCGGGCCGCGTCGACGAGCTCACCGAGCGGGACGGCGGGCGGGCAGGGTTGGCCACTGTGCTCGTCGGCGCCGGTGTAGGCGATGACGAGGCGCTCGCGGGCGGCGAGCACCGCGTCGAGGAGCAGCTGCCGGTCCTCGCTGCGGGCGTCGCGCTCACCGGTGAGGGGCCGGCGGGCGAGCACGTCATCACCGTCGACGACCTGCTGCCGGGGGAAGGAGTCGTCGTCCATGCCGAGCAGGCAGACCACGCGGTGCGGCACGGAGCGCATCGGGGTCATCGTGCAGACGGTGAGGCCGCCGGTGCGGAAGCTCGCCCGGCTCGGCCGTCCGGCCAGCTGGTCGGCGAGCAGGACGCGGACGTCGGCCAGGCGCAGCGGCACCGCGTCGGTCGCGTGCCGGGCGGCGGCGGTCAGGGTCCGCTGGAGGTCACCGACCTGCCACCGCTCACGGGTGGGCACGTCGGTCAGGGACAGGACCGTCTCGGTCAGGCCCTCCATCCACTCGGTCGCGGTGCCGGCGCCCTCGAGCCGGTCGAGCCCGTCGCCGAGGCGGGCGAGCAGCTCGCTGACCCGACCGACGAGGTCGACCGAGCCACTGCCGACGTCGTCGAGGGGCATGACGCCACCGACCTGCAGCGGCCCGTCGGCGGAGACGGCGACACCGAGCAGCAGCCGGTCGAGGCCGAAGCGCCAGGTGCCCTGCGGCTCCACGTCGAGGGCGAAGGGGGCCCGCCCCGCCTGGTCGTAGCCCCACCGGATGCCGGACTCGCCGACCCATCGCGTCATCGTCGCGAGGTCGTCGTCGTCGAGTCGGAAGCGGCGCCGTACGGGATCGCTCGCGGCGAGGTCGAGGACCTCGCTCGCGGTCAGGCGACCGCCGGCGAGCGCGACGACGCGGTCGGCGACGGCGAGCAGGGAGTTGGTCGCCCGTAGCGACCGGTCGGCCAGCCGCACGCGGAGCCGGTGCGCGGGGTGGGTGTCGACGCCCTCGGCGTCGGTGCCGTGGTCGCCGAGGCCGAAGGCGGCTCCGATGAGGGGCGCATAGGTCTCGACGTCGGGACACATGACGAGCACGTCCCGCGGCTCGAGCGTCGGGTCGTCCTCGAGGAGCCCGACGAGCACCTCGCGCAGCACCTCGACCTGCCGGGCCGGTCCGTGGCAGGCGTGGACCTGGATCGACCGGTCGTCCGCCGGCACCTGCCGGGCCACCCGCTCGGCCTCGTCGGGGACGTGGTCGTCGCGGATGTCGGCCTGGAGCCACTCGAGCACGCTCGTGGGCCCACGCTGGTCGAGGTGCGACGCCCCATGCTTCTCGAGGCTCGGTCGTGGACGGCCTCGCTCCTCGACCACCGAGGAGGCCAGCACCCGGGTCAGCTCCCGCGAGTCCCGTCCGAGCGAGGCGAGCAGCGGGTGGCGCACGAGGTCACTCGTGCGGTCCTCCACGCGCGCCACCACACCTGCCTGCGCGAAGGGAGCGAGCCGCTCCCACAGGTCGGGCGAGGGCTGCGGCAGCCACAGGTGCACGTCGCGGGAGACCGCGAGCGCGTCGAGCAGTTCGACCTCGGTGACGGCCAACCGGGTGTGGCCGAAGAGGGACAGCCGCGGCGGCAGGTCCAGCCCGTCGCCCGAGTCCGCTGGCGTCCCGGAGCCCCCCAACTCGCGCAACCGCGCGACCGTCTCTGCGTGCCGCACGTCGGGCGGGGGAGCGTCGACCTGCGCGACGAGCCGGCGCCACAGCTCGGGCTGCCAGGCCAGGTCGGCGTCGATCGCCGCGCCGGTGCCGTCGGTGTCGCGGCCCTCGCGCCAGTCGGTGAGCATCGTCGGCCGGCTCTGGCCGTAGCGGTGGATCAGCCGGGCCAGTCGCAGCGCGACGGAGTAGCGCCGTCCGGCGCGCACGTCGAAGAGGTCGCCGGGCTCGGTCCCGTGCCCGAGGTGGCGGCTGAGCGCGCGGCACCACGGCTGCCCGAGCGAGGCGTCGATGACCTCGAGGAGTGGCCAGACGAGGTGCTGCGGCAGCCACGGGTCGTCGTCGTCACGCCCGGTGAGCATGGTGACGAGCGACCGCGGCCGCAGGAAGGTGACGCCCGCGCACACGCCGTCCTGACCCCCTTCGCCCGTGCCGAGGCGGTGCGAGAGTCGCTGCGCCAACCACCGCTCGATGCCCTGCTCGGGCACGACGACGACCTCCTGCGCGAAGGGGTCGGGCAGCGGGCTCGCCAGCAGCTCGCCGAGCCCGTCGGCGAGGGTGTCGGTGCGCTGCGCGCGGTGGAGGTGAAGGGCCACGGTCAGACCGTATCCGCGCCGGCCGACAACCGTCCGCCGACCTGTGGACCACGACCCCGGACCGCGCATTTCCCCGGGGAAATGCGACCTCTCGACGTCAAGAATCAGGGCAGGCGCGTCTCGAGGCCCGCGACGAGGGTCTCGACGGCGAAGTCCAGGGCCCGGTCCGGGGCGCTGGCCGCGCCGTACTCCTCGCCGGCCGCCTGGCCCACCCGGGAGGCGAAGGGGAAGTCCGCCGGGTCCATCAGCTGCGCCAGCAGCGGCCCGGCGACGGCCCACCACTCTCCCTCCGCCTGCGCGTCGGCGGCGAGCACCCGCCGCACGCCCGAGCGGACGAGGTCGAGCAGCACGGTGAGCGCCTGGTCGACCTCGACGTCGGGGAGCCCGGTGGCGGCCAAGAGGGCGAGCTCGGCGTCGTACTTGGCGATCGTGCCGGGCCCGAGCGGCGGCCGCGACGTGTCGACGTCGAGCAGCCACGGGTGTCGGGTGAGCAGCGCCCGGTTGGTCTCGACGATCGTGCGCACCCCGGCCCGCCAGTCGTCGCCGGATGCGTCGTACGAGACCTCGCCGAAGGCCGCGTCCACCATGAGGTCGACGAGGACCGCCCGGTTCGGCACATGGACGTACAGCGTCATCGCGCCTCGACCCAGGCGCTCGGCGACCTTGCGCATCGAGACCGCGGCGAAGCCCCCTTCGTCCGCCAGCTCGCAGCCCGCGGTCACGACCGCGTCGACCGTCAGGCCGGTGCGCCCGACCACGGTCCCCTGCCGCCACAGCAGCGGCACGACCTGCGCGGGATCGCCCTCACCGGTCCGCTCCACGACGACCTCCTGCCACTCGGGAATACCCGCGCGCCCTCGAGCGCTGACTGCTACCGTACACCGTACTGCAGGCACGACGGAGGGCACGTATTGAGTCTCGACACCATCCAGCTGCGCGGAGTGCGCCAGCACAACCTGCGCGACATCGACCTCGACCTGGCCAAGCGTTCGCTCATCGTCGTCGCGGGCGTCTCCGGGTCGGGCAAGTCCTCGCTCGTCTTCGACACGATCGCCGCGGAGGCCCAGCGCCAGGTCAACTCGACCTTCAGCGCCTTCGCCCAGACCTACCTGCCCTCGTACGGCCGGCCCGACGCCGACCGCATCGCCCACCTGTCGGCCGTCGTCGTCATCGACCAGCGCCGGCTGCGCGGCGGACCGCGCTCCACGTTGGCGACGATCACCGACATCGGTGACTGGCTGCGCATGCTCTGGTCGCGGGCATCGACCCCCCTCGTCGGCTACTCCAATGCCTTCTCCGCCAACGACCCGGCTGGCATGTGCCCCGGCTGCCGCGGGCTCGGCGTGGAGCGGATCCTCGACCTCGACGAGTTCGTCGACCCGAGCCGCTCGCTGCGCGAGGGGCCCTTCCGCCACCCCGACTTCCAGCCCGGCAAGCTCACCTGGCGGCGCTACGCCGACAGCGGGCTCTTCGACGTCGACGTCCCGGTCGAGCAGTACTCCGACCGTGAGGTGCACCGGCTGCTGCACGCCGAGGCCGGCGAGGTCGACGCCACCGGACCGCACGCGCTGCCCGGCGACTACGAGGGCGCGGCGGTGCGCTTCCGCCGGATCCACCTGCCCAAGGACCCGGCGACGCTCAAGGGCGAGGCCAAGGCGGCCCACGAGCGGCTCGTCACCAGCGGTCCGTGCACCCAGTGCGGCGGCTCGCGCCTGTCCGAGGCTGCCCGCACCGCCACCGTGGAGGGCCTCACCCTCCCCGAGGCGCACCTCATGCAGGTCGGGGACCTCTCCGAGCTCATGGGCGGCTGGGACCTCGGACCCCTCGCACCCCTCGTCGGTGACATCACCACCCGCCTCGACCGGCTCGTCGACCTCGGCCTGGGCTACCTGCACCTCGGCCGCGAGACCGCGAGCCTCTCCGGCGGGGAGGCACAGCGGGTGAAGATGGTGCGCCACCTCGGCAGCACGCTCAACGACATGCTCTACGTCTTCGACGAGCCGACGACCGGGCTGCACGCCCGCGACGTCGCCCGCCTCGGGCGGATGCTGCAGACGCTGCGCGACCAGGGCAACACCGTGCTCGTCGTCGAGCACGACCCGGCGATCATGGCGATCGCCGACGAGGTCGTCGAGATCGGTCCCGGGGCCGGGATCCACGGGGGTGACGTCGTCTTCCAGGGGACGTTCGAGCAGCTGCTCGACGCGGACTCGCCGACGGGCCGGGCGCTGCGCGACCCCCTTCGTCCCCCGGAGGGCAGGCGCACCCCCACCGGCCACCTGCGGATCGAAGCCGCCTCCACCCACAACCTGCGGGACGTGACCGTCGACATCCCGCTCGGCGTGCTCACCGCCGTCACGGGCGTCGCGGGGTCGGGCAAGTCGAGCCTGATCCACGGGCACCTGCCGCAGGTCGCCCCGGACGCGGTCTTTGTCGACCAGTCGCCGATCCACGCCTCGCGGCGCTCGACCCCGGTCTCGTGGACGGGCCTGCTCGACGAGATCCGGCGGGTCTTCGCCAAGGCGACCGGGCAGCCGGCGGCGTCGTTCTCGCCCAACAGCGACGGCGGGTGCCGGGCGTGCGAGGGGACGGGGCAGACCTACGTCGACCTCGGCTTCACCGATCCCGTGACGACGCCCTGCGAGACGTGCGAAGGGCGGCGCTTCCGCCCCGCCGTCCTCAAGTACACGGTGGACGGTCGGTCCATCGCCGACGTCTTCGAGATGACGATCGAGGAGGCGCGAGAGGCCTTCTCGCAGAAGAAGATCCGCGCCGTCCTCGAGCGCGCCGACCAGGTCGGCCTGGGCTACCTCACCCTCGGCCAGGACCTCACGACCCTCTCAGGCGGCGAGAGGCAGCGCCTGCGGCTGGCCCGCGAGCTCGTCGGCGACGCCGAGATCATCGTCCTCGACGAACCGACCACCGGCCTGCACGCCAAGGACACCGGCCGGCTGCTGGGGCTGCTGCAGGAGATGGTCGACGACGGGCGCACGGTCGTCGTCATCGAGCACGACCTCGACGTCATCGCCGCGGCCGACCACGTCATCGACCTCGGGCCCGAAGGGGGTCACGACGGCGGCCTCGTCCAGTTCACCGGGTCCGTGGCCGAGCTGGTCGAGAGCGACACGCACACCGGACGGCACCTCGCGGCGCGGTGGGCTGCCTGACGGATGCGATGGGCTGCAGGGGTGGACGACCTGAGGCACCTGACGACCCAGCGACTGCGGCTCGACATCCCGACGGCCGACGACCTCGACGAGATGCACGCGATCTACTCGGACCCGCGGGTGTGGACGCACTTCCCGACCCTGCGGCACACCGAGCCCGCGCGGACGAGGTCGATGCTCGAGGTCTGGATGGCCGCTTGGGGCGACATCGGCCTCGGGCCGTGGATCGTCCGCGCCCTCGACGACGACGTCGTCCTCGGCCATGCCGGGTGCTCGCCGCGGGACGGCTGGTGGAACCTCGGCTACCGCTTCGCCCCTGAGACCCACGGGCGGGGGCTGGCGACGGAGGCCTCCCGGCCGGCGCTCGCGGCCGCGGTCCGGGTGCGTGACGTGCCGGTCGTCGCCCTCCTGCTCGAGCACAACCACGCGTCACGTCGGGTCGCGGACAAGCTCGGCCTGATGCTCCAGCACCGCGGGCCCGACGCGGGCAACCCCGACCCGGCGGCGGTCCGGCTCGTCTGCGCGGACCGGCCGCTCACACACGAGGAGCGCGCGGCGACCCTCGCGTAGATGTGCTACGAAGCGCTACGCTCGGTCCATGACCACGATCAGCCAGCGCGAGTTGCGCAACGACAATGCGGAGATCATGCGTGGGGTGGAGCAGGGTGAGACGTACACGGTGACCCGCCGCGGTGTCCCGGTCGCCCGGTTGACCCCCTTCGTGGACGAGCCGGACCTGCGGATCGTCAAGCCCGCCTCGCGACCCTTCGCGTGGGCCGACCTCGAGCGCGTGCGGCTCCCCGAGTCGACGAGCGACCTCCTCGACGACTTGAGGGGTGATCGGTGAGGCGCTGGTACCTCGACACGTCGGCAGCGCTCAAACTCCTTGTCGAGGAAGCCGAGACGCGCTCGTTGGTCGAGGAGCTGGATGGCCGAGAGGTGGAACTCGTGGCCTGCCTGCTCCTGGAGACCGAGTTGCGCAGAGCAGCCCAGCGACACGATGCGCTCGGGCAGGAGCGTGTCTCCCGACTCCTGACAGGGGTCGACCTCCACGACGTGCCGGCGTCACTCTTCCGGGAGGCCGGACTCATCGCGGGGCGTCACCTGAGGTCGCTCGACGCCCTTCACCTCGCGGCTGCGGTGCGCATCGGCGTCGACGCGGTGGTCACGTACGACCGACGGATGGCGGAGGCGTCGCAGGCGCTCGGTCTGACGGTCATCGCCCCCCGATGATGAGCCCGGATGGACGGTTGGGCACGTGGGGTGGCGATCTGCGGCATCTGACGACTGAGCGCCTGCGGCTGGACGTGCCGACCTTGGATGACCTGCCTGGCCTGCACGCGATCTACGCGGACTCCGCGACATGGCCGCACGACCCGGCCGGCGCCTACGCCGAGAGCACGACGCGGGCCATGTTGTCGGGGTGGATCGCGTCTTGGCGCACGGACGGGCTCGCGCCCTGGATCGTGAGGGCGCACGGCGATGACACGGTGTTGGGCAATGCCGGGTGCTGGCTCAGGCCGGCCGGCTGGTGGAACGTCGGGTACGGGCTGTCGCATCGGGTGTGGGGCGCAGGGTTGGCCACCGAGGCGACCCGTCCCGCCCTGGCCGCCGCAGTCCGGGTCCACCCCGAGGCGCCTGTCGTCGCTCGAATCATCGAGGACAACCGGGCGTCAGCGCGGACCGCGGCCAAGCTCGGCCTGGCGTGCTGGCACAGGGGTCCTGACAGGAAGGACCCTGCCCTCATCCGACTGCTGTTCGCCGACCGACCTGTCTCGGACGAACTGCTGGCCGCCCTGTCTTGACGCAGTCGTAGCGAAGAAGAGACTCGTCCCATGACCTCACTCGACGAACTCCGCGCCGACCTCTGCCCGGCCGGCCCCCTTCGCGCCGTCATCAACCTCGGCAACCCCGTCCTCGTGCAGGGGACGCCGCAGGAGCCCACCGGCGTGACGGTCGACATCACTCGGGAGGTCGCGGCCCGTCTCGGGGTCGACGTCGAGCTGCTGCCCGTGACCGCGGCCCGCGACGCCTACGCGGCCCTGGTCGATGGGAGCGCGGACCTCGGCTTCCTCGCGATCGAGCCGGCGCGGGAGGAGGGCGTGCGCTTCACGACCCCGTATGTCCAGATCGAGGGCGTCTTCGCCACCCGTGACGCCTCGCTCACGGTGGCCGACGTCGACCGGCCGGGGAGGACCATCGCCACCCGCCGCGGATCCGCCTACGACCTCTACCTGACCCGCACCATCGAGCACGCGACGATCGTGCGGGGTGACGAGGTCGAGCAGGCCTACGCAGGGGGAGCCGACATCCTCTCCGGCGTGCGCCAGCCGATCACGGCCTATGCGCAGGAGCACGGGCTGACGGTGCTCGAGCCGGCCTTCCAGGCGATCCGTCAGGCCGTCGCCGTCCCGCGGGAGCGGCCCGAGCGGCTCGTGGCCGGGCTCGACGAGATCGTCGCCGAGCTCAAGGCGAGCGGCTTCGTCGCGGAGAGTCTCGAGCGGGCGGGTCAGGTCGCGACGGTGCCGGAGAGCTGAGGGCGAGGACTCGATCTCGAGGCTCGCGCCCGGAGGCGCTCGCACCTCGATCAGCGTGACTCAGGGCGCGGGTGCCAGCACCTCGGCGAGGACCGAGGCGTCGACGTTGCCGCCGCTCGCCACGACGACCACGGTCTGCCCGGCGAAGCGCTCCCGCTGGGCGATGAGCGCCGCCAGCGCGGCCGACCCGCCGGGCTCGACGACGAGCTTGAGGGTGCGGGCCGCCTCACGCATCGCGACCCGCGCTTGGTCGTCGGTGACCTCGAGCCCGGTCACGCCGTGCCGCGCGAGCGCGGCGAGCGTGTGCTCGCCGACCGTCGGCGAGCCGATCGCGTCGAGGAAGACCGGCACGGCCGGCACCTTCTCGACTCGCCCGGAGGCGAGCGACCGCGCCATCTTGGGGTAGCCATCACGCTCCACGACGAAGGGGGCCGCCCCAGGGTGCGTCTCCCGCACCGACGTGATGACTCCCGACGAGAGCCCACCACCGCTGCACGGGAGGACGATCGCGTCGGGCGAGTGGCCCCCTTCGCGCAGCTGGTCGACGATCTCGAGACCGACGGTGCCCTGACCCGACATCACCCGGACGTCGTCGTAGGGGTGCACGAGCGTCAGGCCGCGCTCGGCGACGAGGCCGCGCCCGACCTCCTCGCGATCCTGCGTCGCGGGGTCGTAGAAGACGACCTCCGCGCCCCACCAGCGGCACCCGTCGACCTTGATCCGCGGCGCGTCCTGCGGCATGACGATTGTCGCGGTCGAGCCGGTCATCCGCGCGGACGCGGCGACCGCCTGCCCGTGGTTGCCGGTGGAAAAGGCGAGCACCCCGGCCGCCCGCTCGGCGTCCGTCAGGGAAAGGAGGGTGTTGAGGGCGCCGCGGATCTTGAACGAGCCGGTCAGCTGGAGCGCCTCCGCCTTGACGAGCGCCGTTGCGCCCGTGAGCTCGTCGAGCATCGGGGAGGAGAGCAAGGGGGTCCGCCGGACCCGGCCCTCGAGGCGCTGCGCCGCGGCCCGGATGCTGTCGATGCCGAAGTCCATGGACGTCATCGTGTCACTCGGGCATGGGCTGCGCCCCGCGCTCCTCGAGCATGGTGGTCATCGTCTCGACCTCGGTCGTCTGGCTGTTGATGATCGACTGGGCGAGGGTCTCGACGGCCTCGTTCTGCGAGTAGTCACGGGCGACCTCGGCCATGGGGACGCCGGCGTTGTGATGGCGGATCATCAGCTGGAGGAAGTAGATCTCCGCCTCCTTGCCCCGCATGCCCTCGAGCTTGGTGATCTCCTCCTGGGAGGCCATCCCGGGCATGAGGCCCTCGTCGGTCAGCTCCGAAGGCTCGCTCCCGTGGTCGTGACCCAGCCCCTTCATCCAGTCCATCGGCTGGCCGGGACCGGTGGGGGACAGGCCCCACACCTGCAGCCAGCCGGCCATCTGCCCGGACTGGTGCGACTGCGTGCGGGCGATGTCGTAGGCGAGCGAGCGGACGAGCCGGTCGTCGGTGCGGTCGTAGATGATCCACGACATCTGCACCGCCTGGTCGTGGTGGGTCTGCATGTCGCGGGCGAAGCCGGCGGCGACGCTGCGGTCACCCGGGTGGTCGCCCTCGCCGGTGCGGCTCAGGGAGAGTCCGCCGAGCAGGCCGAGCGCGAGCGCGACGACGACGGCGAGGACGACCTTGGGGGTCACTTGACCAGGCTCGTCTCAGGGGTCACCCCACCCGTGCAAGCCGCGCCCGGCTCGGGGGTCTGCGGGCCCTGGCGGTACTCCTTGACGAAGCCCTTGATCCGCGGGTCGTCGGCCGAGTCGAGCTCGAGCTGGTGGTTCCACGCGGAGATGACGATCTTGGAGCCCATCTCGCCCTCGTAGGGGGCGAGGACGGTGTAGGTGTCGGGCAGGGCGTCGTCGAGCTTCTTGACGTCGGCCTCGGGCAGCTCGGGGTCGTAGGCGATCCACACGGCGCCGTGCTCGAGGGAGTGGACGGCGTGCTCGTTGGGTACGGCCTCGTCGTAGGTACCGCAGTTGAGCCAGACGTCGTTGTGCTCGCCGCCGACGGGCGGGGACTCCTTGTAGTCGATCGTGCCGTCGACGTGGTTGCCGCCGTTGTAGTCGAAGGTCTTCACGG
Organism: Janibacter anophelis NBRC 107843; assembly: GCF_001570945.1. GTDB lineage: Bacteria > Actinomycetota > Actinomycetes > Actinomycetales > Dermatophilaceae > Janibacter > Janibacter anophelis. Next base: position 21,749 of record NZ_BCSQ01000015.1, on the reverse strand, counting down.
CAGACAGGTCGCCCGAGGCGGCGCGCTCCTCGCGCTCGCTCAGGATCGCCCAGCCCACGGCACCGGCGATGAAGAGGACGACCAGACCGGAGGCGCCGGCGAGGAGGAGGGCGCGCTTGCGCTCGCTGGCCTGTGCCTCCTTGCGGGCCTGGGCCAACTTGGCCTCGCGGGCGGACTTCTGCTGCTTGCTGCTCATGGGTCCCTCGGGGTCGGGGGGCGGGGGCTGCCGCGGATTATTGCACCGTCAATTGAAGGTCGGCTGAGGGTCGTCACCACTAGTGTGAACCCATGCGATCGACGACGACGACCATCACCTCCTCGCAGGATGGCCTGCCGCTCTTCGTCCGTGTGTGGCAACCCGACGGCGAGCCCAAGGCGGTCGTCCAGATGGCCCACGGCATGGCCGAGCACTCGGGTCGTTACGCGCGCTTCGCCCAGGCGCTCACCGACGCGGGTTACGCCGCGTGGATGCACGACCACCGCGGCCACGGCTCGACCTCCAGCGCCCCCGACGATCGCGGCTACTACGCCGACGAGCACGGGTGGGACACGGTGGTCGAGGACATGCACACGATCGCGCAGGCCATCAACGACGAGCACCCCGGCCTGCCGGTCTTCTTCTTCGGGCACTCGATGGGCTCGCTCCTCGGCCGCGACCACATCACCCGCTACGGCCAGGACTACGCCGGCGCGGTGCTGTCCGGTACTGCGGCCGACCCCGGACTCCTGGGCAAGGTCGGTCAGGCAGTGGCGACCGTGGAGGGCCGGATCCGGGGTCGTCGCGCGACGTCGAAGCTCCTGGACACGATGACCTTCGGCGCCTACAACAAGCCGTTCAAGGACGAGGGCGAGTTCGCCTGGCTCTCCCGGGATCGCGACGAGGTGCGCGCCTACGTCGACGACCCGCGTTGCGGCGGGGTCTTCACCGCCGGGTTCTTCGCCGACATGCTCGGTGGAGTCAACCGCCTGAGCGGGCTGGCCGCCCGCGTCCCCCACGACCTGCCCCTGCTCGTCGTCTCCGGGTCCGACGACCCCGTCGGTGGCAAGGACGGCGCCGGCGTACGTGCCCTCGGCGAGGCCTTCAGCGCCGGTGGCGTCCGGGACGTCACCACCACGCTCTATCCCGGCGCCCGCCACGAGCTGCTCAACGAGACCAACCGCGACGAGGTCACCGCCGACATCATCGGCTGGCTCGACGAGCACCTCCCGACGAAGGGGGCATGAGTCCCGTGGTCGACAAGAAGCACGACGCCCGCAAGGCCATCGAGGACCTGCGCCTCGAGGAGCACCTCGCGGCCGCCGGGGCGGCCGCGGCCAAGTACGCGCAGCAGGCCGTGGCAGCGGCTGGGACCTTCGCCGCCGACCACCGCGACCAGGCGCACGGCCTGCTCGGCCGAGCCGAGGGCGAGGCCGACCGCCTCACAGGCGGTCGGGCCACCGACCTGCTCGGCAAGGTGCGCTCCGGCCTGGTGGCCGGAGTCGACATCGTCGCCGACCAGGCACCCGACGCTCCTGCCGCCAGCGGACCCGCCGCCGGCGACGCCCCTTCGGCTGACGACGCCCCCGGGGCACCCCCTTCGTCCGGGGTCTGATGCGCCGCCGCGTCGGCGGGCTGCTGCTCCTGCTCGCCCTCGCCTACCTGCTCGGCGAGGCCTGGGCCGTCGCCGGGTGGCAGGGGCGGCCCTACCAGTGGACCGAGGACGCGATCAGCCTCCTCGGCGTCCCCGAGGTCATGTCGTCCGACACCGGACACACGGAGTCGACCCGGCACGTGGCGATGAACGCGACCTTCGTCGCCAGCGGGGTGCGGGTCGCCCTCGCGGCCCTCGTGCTCGCCCCCTTCGTCCCGAGGTGGCGCTGGGCGGTGCTCCCGCTCGCCATCGTCCACGGGGCCGGCACGGTGCTCGTCGGCTTCGCCCCCATCGGCCTGACCGCTGACCGAGCCAACCTGCACGGGCTCGGCGCCCTGCTGGCGATCGGCGGCGGCACGGCGCTGCTCGTGGCGATCACCGGCGCGCTCGCCCGCCGGTACCGGGTGCTGGCGGCCTGGACCGCGCTCTGCGCACTCGTCTCGTGCGCCGGCATCGCGTTGGTCTGGACGGGTGGCGTCGGGTTCGGGCTCGCCGAGCGACTGGCCGTCGACGCCGTCATCGTCTGGCAGGTCGTCGCCGGGCTCGTCGTGCTCGCTGCCCCGGCGGCGTCGCGGGACTAGGTCGCCGCGCCGAGCCCCTGCTCGGCCGCCGCCGTGCGCGCCGCCTCGACGAAGAGGTCGATCGACGGGCGCGGAGTCGAGCTCGCCCGATGGGCGACCGAGAGGGTCCGCAGCACCGGCTCCTCGAGGGGGACGACGTCCACGCCGGGCGGCAGCAGGGTCAGGCCGAGGTCGGAGACGAGGGTGACCCCCAGACCGCCGGCGATCATCGCCAAGGCGGTGAACTGCTCCTCGACCGTGTGCGCGATGCGCGGCTCGAAGCCGTGCGCATGGCACTCGGCCCGCACCGCCCGGCCGAAGTGCGAGCGCGGCCCCGCGAGGATCCACGGGAACTCCGCGAGGGCGGCCAGCGACACGGTGTCGTCAGGTACGACCCCTTCGGGAACGGCCGCGTGCAGGCGCTCGACGGCGACGACCGAGCGGTGCAGCGCCGGCTCCCAGTCGGAGGCCAGGCGCGAGTAGTCGATGACGAAGGACATGTCGAGCCGTCCCTCGCGGACGGCGTCGGCGGTCTCCTCCGGGAGGAGCTCGGTCGAACTGACCGCGATGCCCGGGTGGGCGGCGTGGAGCACGGACAGCGTGCGCGGCAGCAGGCCCGAGGCCACCGAGGCCCACACGGCGACGGTCAGGCGCGCGGTGATCCCCTCCTGCGCGGACTCGATCGCCGCGGTCGCCCGCTCGACCGAGCCGAGGATCTCCTCCGCGTGCTCCGACAGGAGCAGGCCGAGCTCGGTGAGCTGGACCCGCCGGCCGGTCTTCTCGATGAGCTTGACGCCGACCTCGCGCTCGAGCTGGGCCAGCTGCTGGGAGACACCCGACGGGCTGTAGTGCAGGGCCTGGGCGGCAGCGGTCACCGTGCCGCGCCGGTGGAGCTCGCGCAGCATCTGCAGTCGTCGCAGGGACAGCTCCATGACGCCACATTAGGCGCACGGCGCCGGTCCGTGGATCGTTCAGCTGGGGTGCACGATCACGTGCACCTTCTGTAACTGGACGTGAAGCAGGTCACATCCGATGGTGGAGGAGTAGGTGCTCCTGACACGGATGAGGTGATCGCACGTGACGCTGGCGGACAACACGGGATGGTTGACGCGGACCCCGGGCTCGGATCCGGCGGCCGACTTCGTCGATCGCGCGCCGGCCCACGAGATCACGTGGACCGACGCGGTGACGGGTGCGACCGGTCACCTCGTCGTGCACACCCTCGTCGGCGGCATCGCCACGGGTGGCACCCGCATGCGCGCCGGGTGCACCCGCTCCGAGGTCGCCGACCTGGCGCGGGGCATGGCGACCAAGACGGCCGCCTTCGGCCTGCCCGTCGGTGGGGCGAAGGGGGGCGTGGACTTCGACCCGAAGGACCCGCGGGCCTTCGGTGTCCTCACGAGATTCTTCGAGGCGATGCGCCCGTGGCTCGACGGTCGGTGGGTCACCGCGGAGGACCTGGGGGTCACCCAGCAGCGGATCGACGCGGCCTTCGCCGAGGTCGGGCTGGGTCAGTCCTTCCACGCGGCGATCTCCCGGGCCCCGCAGCCCGAGGCTGCGCTCGCCCGGGTGCATGCCGGGCTGGAGGTGCTCACCGACGGGCTGCCGCTCGGTGACGTCATCGGTGGCTACGGCGTGGCCCAGGCCTGCCTGGGCGCGGCCCGGGCCTTCGGCTGGGAGGTCGAGCGGACGCGGGTGGCGATCCAGGGCGTCGGGACGATGGGCGGCGGTGCCGCCTGGTACCTGCACGAGGCCGGTGCCAAGGTCGTCGCCGTCGCCGACGCCGCCGGCACGCTCGTCGACCGCCGGGGTCTCGACGTGCCGGCCCTGCTCGAGCTGCGCGACGAGTACGGCGAGATCGACCGGACCCGCGTGCCCGCGCACGTGCAGCAGCTGCCGCGCGAGGCGATCCTCTCGCTCGAGGCGGAGGTCTTCGTCCCCGCCGCGATCTCCTACGCGATCCGCGAGGACAACGTCCACGAGGTCGCCGCCAAGGTCGTCGTCGAGGCGGCCAACGCCGCCACGACGTCGAGCGCCGAGGACACGCTCACCGCCCGCGGCGTGCCGGTCGTGCCCGATTTCATCGCCAACGCCGGTGCGGCTGCGTGGGCCTGGTGGCTGCTGCAGGGGCAGGTGGGCACCGACCCGCAGGACTCCTTCCGCCGGCTGGCCACCGAGATGCAGTCCAAGGTCGCGGTGCTCGCGGAGCGCTGGACCCAGGACGGCACGCCGATGCGCGACACCGGTTTCGCCCTGGCGTCGACCAACCTGCACCTGCTCGAGGGCGTGGAGATCGTCATCCCCTGATCGCCGGGTCCCTGCGTTGCCCTACGGCAATACGACCTCTCGACGTCAAGACTCTGCATTGTCGTAGGGCAATGCAGAGTCGAGGGGGGATTCCGGTTCGACAGCGGCGAGGGTCCCTGTTTATCCTTCTTCCGACCCTTAGTTAGAGGGTGTAACTTCGCGGAGGTTCGGTGAACAGCACGGGTGGGCGGCCGGCGACCATCACCACGGACGACATCGTCCGGGTGGGGCGCGAGATCGGCATGCGCGACCTGAGCATGAGCGCCGTCGCGGCCCGTCTCGGTGTCACCGGGGCCGCGCTCTACCGCCACGTCGACGGGCGTTGGGACCTGGAGCGCCTCGTCGGCGAGGCCGTGCTCGCCGACCTCGAGATCGTCGAGGACCCGGAGCAAGCCCTCGAGCCGCACCTCGTCTCCTTCGGCATGCAGCTCTTCGACTTCGTCGTCGAGCACCCGGGCATCGGCGCGTACATGCAGCAGCTCTTCCCCCGCGGGCAGGCCGGGCGCACGATGCTGTCCGCCGAGATCGCCGCCCTCGTCCGTCGCGGCCACACCGCCGACGTCGCCATCGGGCTGACCAATGTCGTGACCCTCCTCGGCATCGGCCTGGCGGTGTCGGAGGAGCGCAAGCTGCCCAACGGCCAGCCCGATGGGTACACGCCGCAGATGCAGCAGGTGCTCGCAGAGTTCCTCACGGACGAGACCACCGGGCCGCTGCACGCGCAACTGCCGTCGATCGACCCGCGCAGCTTCGTGGCCCTGACCCTGGCGGCGACGATCCGCGGACTGGTCGAGGTGGCCCCCAGGGGACGTCCGCTCGGCGAGATCATGGCCGACCTCGCGGCCTTCGGCGGCATCGAGCCGGTCACGGGTCCGCCGCTCCAGGTGCCGGAGGGGGGCCCAGCAGCCAGCGGGCTGCAGCAACGGGGGGCATGACGTCCGGGCCTCGGTCGCTGCAGGGGGCGACCGAGACCCGGATGGCCCGACACCGCGTACGTCCTCGGGGCGTGCGCGGGTGGAGGGCCGGGGCGCGCGTCAGTCAGGGGGATGCGCGCCCCACCCGGAGTCCGGGGGAGGAGAGAGAAACCCGCGCGGGTCAGGTGCGCTTGGCAACGAGCCGCTCGACCGCGTCGTCGAGGTGGGCCTGCAGCGCCGCCTTGGCCCGCGCGGGTGTCGCCTCGAGGATCGCCAGGCGCAGGGCGTCGTGGTCCTCGACCTGGGTCGCGAGGTCGGTGTAGGTCGTGCGCAGCTCGCCCAGGCACATCCGCGTCTCGACGATGAGGGTGCGCATCGCCCGGGTGAGCCGCGGGCTGCGTGAGGCCTCGACGAGCGCCTCGTGGAAGTGCTGGTCCGCGTCCGAGACCGCCGGACCGTCCCCCTTCGCCGCGGCCGTGTGCATCCGCTCGACGACCTGCGCCAGCTCGGCCGCCGTCTCCTCGCGTCGTCCCTCCGCGATGACGATCTCGAGCGCGCCCCGCTCGATGACCGAGCGGGTGCGGTAGACGTCGCGCACGTCGTCGAGGGTCAGCTCGCTGACGAAGACGCCACGGTTGGTGATCGCGTGCAGGATCCCCTCCGAGACGAGACGCTGCATCGCCTCGCGCAGCGGTCCGCGCGAGACCTCGAAGTGCGCGGCCAGCTCCGCCTCGCCGAGCTGCTCGCCCGGCTCGAGGCGCCCGGACATCACGGCGCCGCGCAGCTCGTCGGCGATGAGCTCGACGGTGGAGCGCCGCGGTGGGGGAGTGAGGTCACTGACCGGCATCGTCCTGCCTTCGTGCGAAGAGGGCCCCCAGCGCGGACGACGTCGGCCGCGCCCCGGCCAGCCGCAGGGCCTGCCAGATGGTCACCTGGTTGGCGGTGAGCACCGGCTTGCCGAGGCGGGCCTCGAGGTCGGGGATCACCGCGAGGGTACGCATCGCCGTGTCCGGCACGAGGAGCGTCTGCGCCTCGGGATGGTCGTGCGCCGCGGCGAGGTCGACGACCTGCTCCGGGGTGAGCGCGCCGACCTCGGCAGCGGTGTCGATGCCGGCACTCGACATGGCGAGCACCTCGACGCCCGCCGCGGCGAGGTAGTCGACGAAGAGCGTGGCCACGGCCTGCGGGTAGCTCGCGGCCACCGCCACGCGGGTCAGGCCCAGGTGGGCGAGCGCCCCGACGAAGGCGGCGCTCGTGCTCGACGCGGGGACGCCCGCGGCCGCGGCGAGCTGGTCGATCTGCTCGCGCGCCCCCTCGGGGCCGTAGACGAAGCTGCCGGAGGTGCACGCCCACATCACCGACTGCGGCCGGTGCTCGGCGAGGGCGGCGGCGCCGCCGGCCAGTCGGTCGGGCCGGCCGAGGTCGAGCAGCTCGGGCACGGCGTGCAGGTCGGTGCCGTAGACGTGCGTGACCGGCAGGTGGTGACCGAGCAGCTTTGCCGCCCAGGGGTATTCGTCCTCGGCCGCGTGGTCGGGGTAGATGATCCCCGCCGTCACGGGTTCGGCTCGGGAGGTCGTGCTCATCGCCCGAACACCTCCCCGAGCCAGCGACCCGGTCCCATCATCGGGAGCCCGAGGCGGTCGAGGCAGGACCAGACGGTCAGCTGGTTGGCGGTGAGCACCGGCTTGCCGAGGTCGCGCTCGAGCGGGTCGATGATGTCGTAGGTCGGCAGGTTGGTGCAGGAGACGAAGAGCGCCTCGCTGGCCGGGTCGTCGGCGGCGCAGACGAGCTCGGCGACGGTGCGGTAGTTGACCCGCCAGATGCCACCGCCGAGACCGAGGTGCTGGGCGGTGACGACCTCGACGCCCAGCTCCCCGAGGAAGGCGACGAGCCGGTCGGTCAGCGGGGCGTCGTAGGGCGTGATGACCGAGATCCGTTGCAGCCCAAGGGCGGTGACGGCCTCTGCGAGGGCGCCGGAGGAGGTGACCGCGTCGGGGGCCCCGGCGGCGCGGATGGCGTCGGCGAGTGCGACCTCGCCGTCGCGGCCGTGGATGAAGCTGCCCGAGCTGCACAGGTAGGCGACCACCTCGGGCTCGACCCCGAGCAGCTCCCGGGTGGCGGTCTGCAGCGCGGCGACGTCGGAGACCCGCTGCGCCATCTCGAGGCTCACCGGCAACGGCTCGAAGGGGGTGCGCGCCAGGTGGAAGGTGACCTCCAGAGGCGCCCAGCGCCACAGCTCACGCTCCAGCGCGAGGTCGAAGGGGGCGATCACGCCGATGCCGCGCTGGGCCAGCGGACCGTCGAACTCGACGCCAGTCAGCTCCACGCGAGGACCGCCCTTCGCCTTGGATTGCCAGATTGTTGACAATCTAGGAACCCGCTCATACGTTGTCAACATGCCCAGGCAGCCCGTGGTCGTGGTGCTCCACGACGGTGACCTCCCCGGCGAGCAGGCGATGGCGCCGGTCGTCGAGCGGGCCCGTGAGGTCCGCTACGCGACCGCAGAGGAGCTGCCGGAGGCCATCGGGGGCGCGCAGGTCCTCTTCGCCTACGACTTCTTCTCCAGCGCCATCCCCGATGCTTGGCCGTCGGCCGACGCCCTCGAGTGGATCCACGTGGCCTCGACGGGTGTCGACGCGCTCCTCTCGCCGGAGGTGCGCGGCAGCGACGTGGTCCTGACCAACTCCCGCGGTGTCTTCGACGGCGCCATCGCCGAGTACGTCCTCGGTGTGGTTCTCGCCTTCGCCAAGGACCTGCCCCGCTCGTGGGAGCTGCAGCAGGCCCGCCGCTGGGTGCACCGCGAGTCCGAGCGGGTCGCCGGCTCCCGGGCGCTCGTCGTCGGCACCGGCCAGATCGGTCGCGCCGTCGCCCGCCTGCTGCGGGCGGCGGGGATGGAGGTCGCCGGCTCCGGGCGGCGAGCACGCACCGACGACCCGGACTTCGGGACGGTGACGGCGCAGGCGGACCTGCACCACGCGCTCGCCGGCGCCGACTGGGTCGTGTGCATCGCCCCGCTCACCGACGACACGCGGGGGATGTTCGACGCCGCTGCCTTCCGCGCGATGCCCGACCACGCCCGCTTCGTCAACGTCGGCCGTGGCGAGTCGGTCGTCACCGACGACCTTGTGACCGCCGTGCGCGAGGGGGCGATCGCCGGAGCCGCGCTCGACGTGCACGCCACCGAGCCGCTGCCCGCGGACCACCCGCTGTGGGACCTGCCGGGCGTGCTCGTCACCCCGCACAACTCGGGGGACTTCATCGGGTGGCGCGACGAGCTCGTGCGGCTGTTCGCCGACAACTTCGTCCGCTGGGTCGACGAGGAGCCGCTGCGGCACGTCGTCGACACGACCCTGGGATACGTACCGACTGACGGGAGCTGAGATGACCCCCACCGAGATGACCGCCGTCGAGCTCGTCGCGGCCTACGGCGCCAAGGAGCTCTCACCCGTCGAGGTGACGAATGCGATCGTCGACCGCATCGAGCAGGTCGACGGCGAGATCAACGCGATGTGCCTCGTCGACCGGGAGAGCGCCCTGGTCCAGGCCCGCGAGTCCGAGGCGCGCTGGCAGGCCGGGACGCCCAAGGGTCTGCTCGACGGCGTGCCGACCTCGATGAAGGACATCTTCCTCACCAAGGGCTGGCCGACGTTGCGCGGTTCCAGGGCGATCGACCCCGACCAGGCGTGGGACGTCGACGCGCCGGTCACCGCCCGGCTGCGCGAGGACGGGATGGTCTTCGTCGGCAAGAACACCACTCCCGAGATCGCGTGGAAGGGCGTGACCGACTCGCCCCTGACCGGGGTCACGCGCAACCCCGTCGACACGCGGATGACCGCCGGCGGCTCGTCCGGCGGCGCTGCGGCCGCGGTGGCCGGGGGGATGGCGACGGTGGCGGTGGGGACCGACGCCGGCGGCAGCATCCGCATCCCGGCATCCTTCTGCGGCATCGTCGGGTTCAAGCCGACCCACGGGCGCGTGCCGATGTTCCCGGCGAGCCCCTTCGGGCCGCTAGCCCACGCGGGACCGATGACGCGCACCGTCGAGGACGCCGCGCTGCTCATGGACATCATCAGCCTGCCCGACCATCGCGACCCGACCTCGCTCGCGCCGCCGCGGTCGACCTTCCGCGGGGAGCTCAACCGTGAGGTGACGGGGCTGCCCGTTGCCTACTCCAAGACCCTCGGGTACGTCGACGTGGACCCGGAGGTCGGCCGCATCTGCGACGAGGCGGTGGCGAAGATCGATGCCGCCGGGCTGCCGGTGACGGCGACCGACCCGGGATTCGCGGACCCGCTCGAGGACTTCGAGCTGCTGTGGGGCGTCAGCGCGGCGACGCTCCTGCGGAGCATGCCGAAGGTGCGGGAGACCATCGACCCCGCCCTGGAGGAGTTCTGGGACCGCGGCGAGCGGACCGGTGGGGTCGAGTTCCTCCAGGCGCGGGCGGTCGCGGCGGCCCTCGGGATCACCATGGGCGCCTTCCACGAGGAGCACAACGTGCTCATCACGCCGACGATGCCGATCCCCGCCTTCGAAGCCGGCCACGACGTCCCCCCGGGCAGCGGGTTGACGACCTGGCCACAGTGGACCCAGTTCACCTACCCCTTCAACATGACCCAGCAGCCGGCGATCAGCATCCCGTGCGGGACCACCGAGGCCGGCCTGCCCGTCGGGCTGCAGATCATCGGCCCGAGGCACTCCGACGACCTCGTCCTGGCCGTGGCCCGGTGGATCGAGTCGGTGCTCGCCTGACCTGTCGGGTGGGGCGGTCCTCGTCGCGGGGCGCGCATTTGCCCGGGCGGCTGCGCGTGGCGTCTGACCCACCGAGCCTGTACGCGACAGGGTCTCCTGGTGCACGACATGCCGGATTCGGCCACCGGCCGCACCAGGAGACCCTTGTGCGCACGCACCCTCAGGCTCGGGCGAAGACCAACCGCTCCCCGGCGAACCCGTTGCGCCACAGGTCATTGCAGGCCTCGGCCATCTCGGACAGGCCCTCCTCGATCGCGCCGAACACCGACCCCGGGACCCACCCCATGTCGCCGTTGATGAGCAGGTTGTTGCGGCCGTAGAAGATCGCCAGGTCGGTCGCGCCCTGCTCGGCGTGCGCGGTCGACCCCGGCTCGTACCCGTAGGCGGGGTTGCCGATCTCCCACGGCTCGAAATCGAAGAGGCACACGTCGCCCGGGATCGGGGTGACCGTGGGGTTCTCCCGGTGGGGTGCCGCGGTGATCCGCGGGATGAGTGTGTAGACCTCGTTGCGCGCGTACTTCGCGTGGAAGGCGTCGCCGCCGGCCGGCAGCGCGTCCCACACCGCGGCGCAGGTCAGCGGCGCCTCGTCGTCGAGCAGCCGCGCCCGGCACACCACGCCGCGCGACTCGAGAGCGATCGACATGTACCTACTCACGCGCACCTCCAACGGGATATTCATGTGCTGCGATTGGAGGTAAACGCGCGGGCGATTGATCAGCGGGTTTACCTCCAATCGGCGACTGGCTCAGACCTCCGCCAGGACCTTGCCCCAGATCTCCAGGGCCTCGTCGACCTGCTCGGCGGTGACGACGAGCGGCGGGATCATCCGCACGACGTTCATGTGCGCGCCGCAGGTGAGCAGGAGCAGGCCCTTCTTCGCCGCGGCCTGCTGGGCAGCCTGGGCGCGGGCGGTGTCAGGGGTGCCGTCGGCGGCGGTGAACTCGTTGCCGACGAGCAGGCCGAGACCGCGCACGTCACCGATCCCGTCGACGGCCGCCGCCCGGGCGCCCTCGAGCAGCTGCGTGCCGCGCTCGGCGGAGTTGGCGACCAGGCCCTCCTCCTCGATGACCTCGAGGGTGGCGACGGCGGCGGCGCAGGCGACGGCATTGCCGCCGTAGGTGCCGCCCTGGGAGCCGGGCCACGCCTTGCTCATCAGCTCCTGCGAGGCCGCGATGCCGGAGATCGGGAAGCCGGAGGCGATCCCCTTCGCCAGCGTGATGATGTCGGGGCGCACGTCGAAGTGCTCGTGGCCGAACATCTTGCCCGTCCGCCCGAATCCGGTCTGGACCTCGTCCATGACGAGCAGGATCCCGTGCTTGTCGGCCCGCTCCCGCAGACCCTGGAAGAAGGCGGTGTTGCCCGGGATGTACCCCCCTTCGCCCAGCACGGGCTCGACGATGAAGGCGGCGGTCTCCTGCGGTGAGGTGAGCGTCGCGAGGATGTAGTCGAGTTCCTTGAGCGCGAAGGCGGTCGCCTCCTCCTCGCTCCACCCGTAGCGGTACGCGGTGGGGAAGGGAGCGACGTGCACCCCGCCCATGAGCGGCGAGAAGCCGGCCGAGAAGCGGGTTCCGGAGGTCGTCATCGTCGCCGTCGCGACGGTGCGCCCGTGGAATCCACCGTGGAAGACGATGACATTGGGCCGGCCGGTCGCCTGACGCGACAGGCGGAGGGAGGCCTCGAGCGCCTCGCTGCCGGAGTTGGCGAAGAAGAGCGAGTCGAGGTGCGAGGGGAGGACGTCCTGCAGCTTGTCGACGAGGCGCAGCAGCGGCTGGTGCATGACCGTCGTGTACTGGCCGTGGATGAGCTTGCCGACCTGCTCCTGCGCGGCCGCGACGACCTTGGGGTGGCAGTGGCCGGTGCTCACGACGCCGATGCCGGCCGTGAAGTCGAGGTGGCGGTTGCCGTCGACGTCGAAGACCTCGCTGCCGAGGGCGTGGTCGATCGTCACGGGGGTGGCCTGCTTGAGCAGGGGGGACAGCGCTGTCATCGGAACCTCCGGGTTGTTCGTCTGATTGTTGACAATACGTCTACGGTGAGGGGGACGGCAAGGACGCTGACGAAGGAGCCTTCCATGACCACGACGGACACGCCAGAAGTCACCCAGGAGCAGGAGCGCGAGGCCATCGCCTCCGTGCCGACGGGTCTCTTCATCGCAGGGGAGTGGCGCACCACCCGGGCGACGATGTCGGTCGTCGACCCGTCGACGGGGCAGCCGCTGTGCGAGATCGCCGACGCCGACCCCGACGAAGCAGCGGCCGCCCTCGACGCGGCCGCCGACGCGCAGGCGGAGTGGGCCGCGACCGCGCCCCGCGAGCGCAGCGAGATCCTCACCCGTGCCCGCGACCTCATGCTCGCCGACGTCGACCGGCTCGCGCTGATCATGACCCTCGAGATGGGCAAGCCGCTGGCGGAGGCGAAGGGGGAGATCGCGTACGCCGCCGAGTTCTTCCGGTGGTTCGCCGAGGAGGCCGTGCGCATCGACGGCGGCTACATGACGGCGCCGGCCGGAGGCTCGCGCTTCCTCGTCGCCCGCCAGCCCGTCGGGCCGTGCGTGCTCATCACGCCGTGGAACTTCCCGATGGCCATGGGCACCCGCAAGATTGGCCCGGCCATCGCGGCCGGCTGCACCTCGGTCATCAAGCCGGCCGCCGAGACCCCGCTGTCGACCCTCGCGCTCGCCGACATCCTCGTGCGGGCCGGGCTGCCCGCCGGTGTGGTCAACGTCGTCACGACGAGCAAGAGCGACGACGTCATGCGCCCGATGATCCTCGACCCGCGCTCGCGCAAGCTCTCCTTCACCGGGTCGACGCCGGTCGGCAAGCACCTGCTCGAGCTCGCGGCCAAGACGGTCATGCGCACGTCGATGGAGCTCGGCGGCAATGCCCCCTTCATCGTCTTCGACGACGCCGACCTCGACGTCGCGGTCGACGGAGCCATGGCGGCGAAGATGCGCAACATCGGCCAGGCCTGCACCGCGGCCAACCGGATCCTCGTGCAGCGTTCTTTCGCAGACGAGTTCGGCCGCCGGCTCGCCGAGCGCATGGGCGCACTGCCGATGGGCCGGGGCGTCGAGGACGGTGTCGTCGTGGGCCCGCTCGTCAACCAGAAGGCGGTGGACAAGGTCGACGAGCTCGTCCGCGACGCGGTCGGCCGGGGCGCGACCGCGACCCTCGGAGGTGAGCCGGTCGACCGGGAGGGCTACTTCTACCCGGCGACGGTCCTGACCGGCGTGCCCGCCGACGCCCAGATGGCCGAGGCGGAGATCTTCGGGCCGGTCGCGGCGATCACCGAGTTCGACACCGAGGAGGAGGCGATCGCGATGGCCAACGACACCCCCTTCGGCCTCATCTCGTACGTCTTCACCCAGGGCCTCGACCGGGGGCTGCGGGTCAGCGAGGCCCTCGAGGCCGGCATGGTCGGCCTCAACCAAGGCGTCGTCTCCAACCCCGCCGCCCCCTTCGGCGGCATCAAGGAGTCCGGCCTCGGCCGCGAAGGGGGTCTGAGCGGGATCGACGAGTTCCTCGAGACGAAGTACATCGGGGTGAAGATGTGACCGTGGGTCGAGGTGTGAGTTCGCGCAGCGAGCGAGCCTCGAGACCTTGTGACGCTCAGGTCAGGTCGCGCGCGTACTCGCCCTGCTCCTCGAAGTCCTTGGCCGTCACCGGCCCCTCGGTCGGCTGCGTGATCCGCACGTGGTTGCCGAAGGGATCCCGCAGCGCGCAGTCGATGCCGTAGGGGCGCTCGGTCGGCTCCTCGGTGAACTCCACCCCCTTCGCCCGCAGGTCCTCGTAGGTGCCCCGGCAGTCGTCGGTCGTGAGGATGGCGGCGGCTCCGAGCGCGCCCTTGGTGAGCAGGTCCCGCAGCTGCGCCGCGGTCTCCTCGTCGACGAAGGGGGCGCCCGGAACCTCCAGCATGATCTGCCGGTCGGGCTGGGCGGGCAGCGCGACGGTGAGCCAGCGCATGAAGCCCAGGTCGACGTCGGCACTCACCGCGAAGCCGAGCTTGCCGCAGTAGAAGTCGAGCGCCTGGTCCTGGTCGAGGACGTAGACGGAGTGGTGGCTGATCCCTGTGAACATGGCTCCAACCTAGGGACGTGGGGTGCCGGGCGCTTCTCCGAAACTGCTCGGTCTCGTCCAGCGCCGCACGACGCACCCCGGGGCGTCGAGCTCGCTGTCGCCGCGGAACTCGCTCGGCGTCCGCCCGGTGATCTCGCGGAAGGTCCGGCTGAAGGTCCCCAGGCTGTCGTACCCCACGGCGAGCGCGACGTCGGTGACGCTGCGGTCGTGGTCACGCAGCATGGCCATGGCCCGCTCGATCCTGCGCCGCTGCAGGTAGCGGTGCGGCGTCTCGCCGAAGGTCTGGGTGAACTGTCGCGAGAAGTGCGCCGGCGACATCAGTGCCACCCGGGAGAGCGAAGGGATGTCCAGCGGGCTCGCGTAGTCCCGGTCCATCGTGTCGCGGGCACGCAGGAGGCGCCGGTTCTGGTCCTCGCGCGGGCTCATGCTCACCTGTCGAGTATCGCGCCTGCGGCTCCCTCGGGTGCGAGGCCGCCCACGGCCGAGCCTGACACGCTCCCTGAGGTGCGAGGAGCCCTGCGACGAGCCTCGAAGGGGGCACCATGGACCCATGACGCTCCAGCACATCGCCCTCGAGTCCGACTGGCAGGCTGCGCAGCAGACCGGCACCTACCCGGTCTCGACGCTCGGCCGCTCCATCGCCGAGGAGGGGTTCATGCACTGCAGCGGCTCGGCGGAGCAGCTCGCCGGGGTGTTGGGCCGGTTCTATGCCGGCGTCAACGAGCCGCTGCTCGTGCTCACCCTCGACGAGCAGTCCCTGGGCGTCCACGGCCTCGATGTGCGCTACGAGCCCGCGGTCCTCGGTGGTGACGAGCTCTTCCCGCACGTCTATGGCGGCGACCTGCCGGTGGGGTGCGTCAGTCAGGTCGACCCGCTCGAGCGCTGAGCTCGGAGGTGTGTCGTACTGCAGTTCGTGGTGGCGCGCCCTTGCTGCCCGCGATCTCTCGTGGCCGGTGAGCCGAACTGCAGTACGACACGCAGTCGCGTCTCAGACTCTCGCGATGGCCGCCGTCACTGCGGTCGTGGCCCGGACGAGGTCCTCCGGCGCGATCTCCAGGTCGAGCCCACGTCGCCCACCGCTGACGAAGACCGTGTCGTGCCCCAGCGCCGACTCGTCGAGGACCGTCGTGAGAGGGCGCTTCTGGCCGATCGGGCTGATGCCGCCGACCACGTACCCGGTGGTGCGCTCCGCGAGGGCGGGGTCGGCCATCGTCGCCTTCTTCGCCCCGACCGCAGCGGCCAGGGCCTTGAGGTCGAGCTGGCCCGCGACGGGCACGATCCCGACGACGAGCCCGTGGTCGCGAGGCAGGTCCGTCTGGGCGAGCAGGGTCTTGAAGACCCGCTCGGGCGGCTCCCCGAGGACCTCGGCCGCCTCGAGGCCGTAGGAGGGCGCGGCGGGGTCGTGCTCGTACGGGTGCTCCGTGTACGTGAGGCCTGCCGCCGCCAGAGCCCGCGTCGCAGGGGTGGCGCCGCCGCCCTTCGTCCTCTTGGCCATGGGGCCAGCCTGCCACCGGGCCTCGAGGCTCGTTCCTCGCGCCTCGGCCAGCATTGGGTCGAGGCTCGTCCCTCGCACCTCGGCCAGCGGGCCTCGAGGCTCGTTCCTCGCACCTCGGCCAGCATTGGGTCGAGGCTCATTCCTCGCACCTCGGCCAGCATTGGGTCGAGGCTCGTCCCTCGCACCTCGGCCAGCGTGGTGGCCTCGGCCAGTACATCGTCACCTGCCGGTCACCTCGCCGTGGTATCCACACCTCATGCAGCAGAACCTCCGCGAGTACATCGACCGGCTCATCGCCGAGGGGTACACCGTCCGCGACGACCAGGGCGACGACCCGATGCTCATCCAGCCCGACGGCCGGGCCGTCGAGACGTGGCGGGAGAACTACCCCTACAACGAGCTGATGACGCGCAACGACTACGACGTCGAGAAGTACCTGCTGCAGATCGAGCTGCTGAAGTTCCAGTACTGGGCGCAGGACACGGGGCAGAAGTTCGTCCTCCTCTTCGAGGGACGCGACGCGGCCGGCAAGGGCGGCACGATCAAGCGCTTCACCGAGCACCTCAACCCGCGTGGTGCCCGGGTCGTCGCGCTCACCAAGCCCACGGACCGCGAGCTGGGCCAGTGGTACTTCCAGCGCTACCTGCAGCACCTGCCGACGAGCGGCGAGATCGTCCTCTTCGACCGCTCCTGGTACAACCGCGCCGGTGTGGAGCGGGTCATGGGCTTCTGCACGGACGACCAGTACGAGGGCTTCATGGACCAGGCGCCCAAGGTCGAGCGGATGCTCAACGACGCGGGCGTGCACGTGACCAAGCTGTGGTTCTCCGTGACCCAGCAGGAGCAGCGCACCCGCTTCGCCATCCGCCAGATCGACCCGGTGCGCCGGTGGAAGCTCTCGCCGATGGACCTCGAGAGCCTCGACAAGTGGGACGCGTACACCGCCGCCAAGGAGGCGATGTTCGAGCGGACCGACACCAAGCACGCGCCGTGGACGGTCATCAAGTCCAACGACAAGAAGCGCGGCCGGATCAACGCGATGCGCTTCTTCCTCAACCAGTTCGAGTACGAGGGCAAGGACTCCCAGATCGTCTACGCCCCGGACAAGAAGGTCGTCGCCCGCGGCAAGCAGATCGTGGGCGACTGACCTCCCTGCGTCCGTCAGGCCCGGACCTCCACCGCCGGGACGAAGGGGGCACCCGCGCCCCCTCGTGAGCCGGCCCACTGGGCGGTGACCGCGAGGAGCGCGGCCGCCGCGGCGTAGGCGACCCCGAAGGCCACCCGGCCCGCCGGTGGCAGGAAGAACTGCGGGAGCACGAGCGCCGCGCCGACGGCGAGCGGCGTTGCGGCCCAAACCGGCCCGGTCCACCGGCCCGAGCGCACGGCGCCCCGCCACGCGAGCGCCGTCGCGATCCCGCTGACGGCCAGCAGGAGCAGCCCGAGACCGAAGATCGTCATGCCCGCCGGGTGCTCCTGGCCGCGCACGCCGGCGACCAGTGACATGACCGACGGGTCCGTGGCGGCGGCCTGCCCGACCGAGTGCAGGCCGAAGGTCTCGGCCCCGTAGACCGGCAGGACGAGCGTCGCGCCGGCGAGCCCTGCCCAGCGGGCGATCATCGTCGTCGTGGTGCCGAGCAGGTCGTCGATGCGCAGCCCGACGCGGGCCAGCTGGACCAGCCCGAGGGCACCGGCGAGGTGGGCGACGACCCACCACGTGCTTGCGTAGGCCGCGGCCGCCTCGGGCGAGGTCGGGGAGCCGGCGTCGCCGTAGGGCCGCAGCAGGAGGTAGGCGGCGATGAGCACGCCGGACGACGCGGCCGGCATGACCAGGTGGTGGGTGGTGGTCGATCGCATGGTGTCCCTCTTCCCGCAATGAGAGCGGTGCTCTCGGTTGCGTCAACCGTAGACGAGAGCACTGCTCTTGACAAGAGCAGTGCTCTCGCTCGTGTGCCATGATCGGTCGCATGGTCGGAGTCAGGGAGCAGTCGAGGGCGCGGACGACCGCCGCGATCCTCGCGGCCGCGCGGGCGGAGATCGCCGAGCACGGCGGGGGAGGGCTGTCCATGCGGGCGGTCGCCCGCGAGGTCGGCATGGTCAGCTCGGCGGTCTACCGGTACTTCCCGACCCGGGAGGCGCTGCTCACGGCGATGATCCTCGAGAGCTACGAGGGGCTGGCGAGCGCGCTGGGCGAGGTCGGCGCGCGCCGTCCGGACCGCCGCTGGGTCGCCCTCGGCCACGCGCTGCGCGCCTGGGCGCTGGGGCGTCCGCACGAGTTCCAGCTCATCTACGGCACTCCCATCCCCGGCTACGTCGCCCCTCCCGAGACGGTCCCGGCGGCCGCGGCGGTGGCGGCCCCCTTCCTCGAGGTGGGGGCGAAGGGGGCGGAGGCGCCCCCCTTCGTCCGGCCGGGTCTTGTGGCCCAGATGGCCACGGTCGCGGAGGTCGCCGACGGTCTGACGGGCGATCGCGCCGCCGCGGTCATCGCGGAGCTGGCCGCGCTCGTCGGGGCCGTGACGCTCGAGCTCGGCGGGCACCTCGTCGGCAGCGCGGACCCGGCCGACGAGTTCTTCGCCGCGCTGCTGGAGCGGCAGGTCGACACCCTCGGCCTCGTGGAGGCAGGCTGACCCGGTGACGACCAACGACGCGCCACCCCGCGGGCGACAGCTCGCCGACATCGGCCCCCTGGCCCAGCTGCGGGCTGGCCGGCTCGGCGTACGCCTGCCGCTGCTGCTCGTCGGGCTCTTCCTCTACGGGGCCTCGATGGCGATGGTCCTGCGCGGCACGCTTGGCCAGATCCCGTGGGACGTCCTGCACGTCGGCGTCTCGCACCACATCCCGCTGAGCTTCGGCACGATCGTCATCGGCGTCTCGCTGCTCGTCCTCCTCGGCTGGATCCCGTTGCGGCAGAAGCCCGGTCTCGGCACGATCGGCAACGCGCTGCTCATCGGACCCTCCGCCGACCTCGTGCTCTCCGTCCTCGAGGCGCCCACCCATCTGGGCTGGCGGTTCGCGCTGCTCATCGGCGGCATCGTGCTCAACGGCATCGCGACCGGGATGTACATCGGCTCGCAGTTCGGCCCCGGCCCGCGCGACGGCCTGATGACCGGCATCGCGCGCGTGACGGGTGGCTCGATCCGGTTGGTGCGCACCGGGATCGAGATCGCCGTGGTCGTCGTCGGGTGGTTCCTCGGGGGTGTCGTGGGGCTCGGCACCGTGCTCTACGCGCTCGCGATCGGGCCGCTCGCCCAGCTCTTCCTGCCCCTCTTCACCGTCGAGTTGCGACGGGACGACGACGCCTGACCCCGGCGCTCAGCGGTACTCGGGATTGGTGGAGTCGGGCGTGGACCCGGCCTCCCACTCGTCGACGCGGTTGCCCTGGGCCGGGATCCCGCCGGCGGCGCGCAGCATCGCCGCCAGGTGCATGAGGTTGTGGGTCATGAAGGTTGTGTTGCGGTTGGTGAAGTCGTTCTCCGGGCCGCCGGATCCCTCGTCGAGGTAGGACGGGCCCGGGCCCACCTCACCGATCCAGCCGGCGTCGGCCTGCGGCGGGATGACGTAGCCGATGTGCTGCAGGCTGTAGAGGATGTTCATCGAGCAGTGCTTGATGCCGTCCTCGTTGCCGGTGAGCAGCGCGCCGCCGACCCGGCCGTAGTAGTCGTACTGCCCGTGCTCGTTGAGCTCCCCGGAGTGGCTGTACAGGCGCTCGATCACCCGACGGGTCACCGAGCTGTTGTCGCCGAGCCAGATCGGTCCGGCGATGACGAGGATGTCGGCCGCGAGCACGCGCTCGAGCAGCTGCGGCCACTCGTCGCTCGCCCACCCGTGCTCGGTCATGTCGGGGTAGACGCCGGTCGCGATGTCGTGGTCGACCGCGCGGAACTGGTCCACCGAGACGCCGGCTGCCGTCATGATTGCCGCGCTCCGGTCGATCAGTCCCTGGGTGTGGCTCATGGCCGGGGACTTGTTGAGGGTGCAGTTGATGTAGAGGGCGCGCAGGCCCGCGGTGTCCGGGACGGTCGGCGTCGATGCGGTCATGTCGTCTCCTGGGTGGGCCGGCGGAGTGCGAAGGGGGCTGCTCCCTCAGGCTAGACCGGACCCGTCCCCGCGGGCGGGGCCTCGGCGTCGCGGGGTCCTCCCGTGCGCGCATCCGCCCGGGCGAATGCGCGGTCCCACCACTGATACATAACTGGACGTTATGGATGACCGCATGTCACCTTATGTACAGGTCATGAGTCCCAGCGCGAAGCCCCGGCTCGCTGGGCGGCAACCCTCCACCTGTCGGTGGGGTGCCCCGGGTGAGGACCTGGGCGCGGTCGACCGGCCGTGCCAAGCGATGGGTTCACCACGAGCCCTTGATCAGAGGAGCCATCCATGACGGCCACTGCTGCCCCCACGACCCTGCTCAACGTCTCGACCTCCGGGTCCCTCGTCACCGGGACCGAGGTGGCGATCACGAGCCGCCAGTTCAGCTACACCATCGACGAGCCGCCGACCCTCGGCGGGACGGACAAGGGTGCCAACCCCGTCGAGCACCTCCTCGCGGCCCTCGCCTCGTGCACGGTCATCAGCTACCAGGTGTGGTCGGACAAGCTCGGCCTGCGTCTCGACGGCGTCGACGTCGAGCTGGACGGCGACCTCGACCTCGCCGGATTCCTCGGCACGGATGAGTCGGTGCGCCCCGGATTCCAGGGCATCAACCTCACCGTCCGTCTGCGCGGCCCCGAGAGCGAGGCGGACTACCGCCGCCTCGAGCAGGAGGTCGCCGCGCACTGCCCCGTCCTGGACAACCTCACCCACGGCGTCCCGGTGACGACGACCGTCGAGGTGCCCGCCGCCTGACCCCTCCGGCCCCCGGCCTACGAACTACTGCAGGCAGCAGTTCGTCTCGTCAGCAGTACCTCGAGGTGCTGCCGACGCTACGAAGGGCGGCCTGCAGTAGTTCGTTCGGCCGGGGGCGTGGTCCATGGACCCGCCAGTTGCTACATTTGCTACATGGCCAACATCTCGCACCGCGAGCTCCGCAACGACAGCCCGAAGGTCTTGCGTCGGGTTGCCGCTGGCGAGAGCCTGACCGTCACGAACCGGGGGGAGCCGGTCGCACGGTTGGTCCCGTTGGGCACCACGGCCCTCGAGGAGGCCGAGTCCGCGGGGCAGGTGCAGCCGGCCAGGGAACGGCGCGACTTCATGGCGATCCGCCGCGTCGAGGGTGTCGACACCGCCGAGGTCCTCCAGGACCTCCGGGGTGACCGGTGATCGTCTACCTCGACACGTCTGCGGCATTCAAGCTCCTGGCCACCGAGCCGGAGTCGGACGCCCTCGCGGAGGCCCTCACCGCCTTGGACGCAGCCGATGTCCTCTTGTCCTCGCGGTTGCTCTTCACCGAGCTGCACTGCGCCGCGCAGCGGCGATCGGTCTGGGATGTGGCCGAGGTCAATGCGGTGCTGGACATGGTCTCCCTCGTCGACCTGACGCGCGAGGACCTCAATCGCGCAGCCACGAGCGGGTGGGGCCTTCGCAGCGAGGATGCGCTGCATCTGGCGACTGCCCTCCGACTCGAGGCCGACGTCATCGGCGCCTACGACCAGGAGTTGTGTTCGGCGGCGGAGTCAGCTGGCCTCCACGTCCTCAGGCCCGGCACCTCCGCTTAGCGCACGACGTGCCGCAGGCTCCCGTCGACCCGGCGGGTCCAGCCACGCGCATCGAGGTGTTCGAGCAGCGGCACCGCGACGCGCCGCGTGGTCCCGAGGGCCTGCCGGGCCTGGCTCAGGGTGAAGGGCTGCTCGAGCGCGGCCAGCACCCGCATCGCGCGCGCCGGCGCATCGGGCAGTAGCACGACCTCGTCGGGCAGCCGGAGCAGACGCCCCAACCGCGCGGCCGCGGCCAGCTCCGTGGAGCCGAGACCCAGCGCGTCGAGCTCCCTGCTCTCCGGGGCGACGAAGGGAGACACCCGTAGCTTGTCCTCCACGGCCGCGACGCCCGCCTCGGCGGGCCCGAGCCCGGCCGATGCCGGGTCGTGG
>NZ_BCSQ01000014.1 GCF_001570945.1 Janibacter anophelis NBRC 107843 | reverse complement strand
TGTCACGGTGGAGAGCAGCGGCGGTAGCTCAGGGTGGTTCCTGCGAGGGGAGATCGGACTGCCTGACGATCCGAATGAGGCGCGCACCGTCTACGAGAACTGCCTGCGGGCAATTGCTGACGTCCCGTCGAGACTGACAGTTGGGATTTCGGTCTATGGCCGGTCTGCTGCGGGCGAACTCGACCCAGCAGACGTGGGAGCCCCTGACGACACCTACCGCCTCAAGGAACACTTCAGCTGAGCCGGACCGCAGAGTGCCACACGATGGACCGTCAGCACCCGTGGATGCGGGTGCTGTGCTCCTTCAGCCCTGACACGGCGACGAATGCATGTTCGCACTCACGGCACCAGTGCAGCTCGCGCGCGTTTTCCCAACTGTCGATCGTGGCTTCCCACCACCAGGCGCGGCTGCCCTCGAGACCGTCAACTGCCGGCAGCGTGCCTTTGCGTCGGTACTGGGAGATCGCTGATGGGGTCCACCCGTAACGCGCCCCAAGGTCTGACGTAGTAAGCCGGCGCGGCGTCAGTTCACTGTGCCCCTCGACGAGTTGCCGGCGCAGTCGCGCCACCGGCACCCCTAGGGCACCGGCCACCTGAGAGACAGGCTCACCTGCACTCCATCGGCGCAGCGCCTTCACCGCGTCACCGATATCTGGGAGACCGGAGACGGGCCAGCCGTCCAGGGCCAGCGCCACGACGCAGGCCATGGTGCCCGACAGGTCGGCGATGGCCTCGTCACCCAGGCCACTCGAGCGGGCCTGGACCCACCTCGGTAGGTCTTCCAAGTGGGCCGCGATCAGGGCCAGTGCCGTGGCCGTCAGTTCGTTCTGCACCCGCGAGTGTGGCCGGTCCCAGTCTCGGGCGAGCTCGGCCATGCGGACCGCTCCCGTCGCCCACCGGCGCAAGGTCGCCACCTGCTCCTGTGAAGGATCTGCCCGCTCGTCGCGCGTGCGGCTCCGCTCACGAAACGGAGTCTTGTCGCAGGAGACCGATGGAGGGCGAAAGTTCCTCGTGCGTGGGAGCCAAGGCGACGGGCGGGTACCCTCTCGGTGGGCTGGCAAGAGTCGGGGCACATTGTCCCCAGGGAAGTCCCCAGGGTTCTCCCGACTAAACTCCCCATCCCCCGGGCCTCTAGCTCAATCGGTCAGAGCTGCGGACTTTTAATCCGTAGGTTGTGGGTTCGAGTCCCACGGGGCCCACTCACCTGACTCCCAGCGTGGTGTGATGACGTGCCCGGACCCGCCCGCTGCGGGCCGGACCCGAGGAGCCCCATGACACCCGCGCTGATCCTGGACGTCGTGCTGCTCCTGCTGCTCGTCGGCTACGTGGTCGGCATGTACCGCACCGGCCTCGTCGCGGGCGTGCTGTCGATCGCGGGCATGGTCGCCGGCGGGCTGCTCGCCCTGTGGGTCCTGCCCGGACCGCTCCAGGACTGGTCGGCGACGGCCGGTGACCCGCGGGCGCGCGTGCTCTTCCTCGTCGTCGGCACCATCGGAGCCGCCGCACTCGGCCAGCAGCTGGGCGCCGTCCTCGGGTGGCGCTTCCGCTCGCGCCTGACCCACCGTCCCAGCCGCGCCCTCGACTCGGTGCTCGGCGGCGTCGCCGCCCTCGTCGTCGGCGCGAGCCTCGTGTGGTTCGTCGCGTCGGCGGCCCTGGGGGTACTCCCTTCGCCTCCCCGGGCACTGGCCGACTCCCGCGTCCTGCACGGCATCGACCGGGTCATGCCCGACAGTGCCGACCGGGCGCTGTCCAGCGCCTACCGACGCCTGGCCGCCGACGGACTGCCGCGTGTCTTCTCCGGAGTGCAGCGCGAGGCCATCCGGCCGGTCGAGCCGCCACCGCAGGACGTCGTGGAGGGCCGCGGCGTCGAGGCGGCCGGCGCCTCCGTGGTCAAGGTGACCGGCACGGCCCCCGACTGCGGCACCGGGTCCTCCGGCAGCGGCTGGGTGGTCGCGCCCCAGCGGGTCGTCACCAACGCGCACGTCGTCGCCGGCGTGGACGCCCCCATGGTCCAGGTCGGCGGTGACGGCCCCAGCCTGCCCGCCGCCGTCGTCGCCCACGACCCGCGCACCGACGTCGCCGTCCTCGCCGTGCCCGACCTGCAGGCGCAACCGCTGCCCTCCGGCCCAGACCTGGCCCGCGGCGACGCCGTGGCCGTCGCCGGATTCCCCCTCGGCGGTCCCTACGACGTCGAGCCCGGTCGCGTGCGCGAGCGCATCGAAGCCCGCGGTACGGCCATCGACGGCAGCCCGGGCGTCACCCGCGACATCTACTCCGTCAACGCGCGCGTCGAGCACGGCAACTCGGGCGGCCCGCTGCTGTCCTCGACCGGGCAGGTCGTCGGCACCGTCTTCGCCAAGTCGGTGACCGACTCCGGCACCGGCTACGTGCTCACCCTCGACGAGACCCGCCCGGTCATCGAGCAGGGCGTGCGCTCCACCTCACCTGTCGACACCGGCGACTGCGCCGCCTGAGCCCCCGGTTCCGCCAGAGCCCACCCGCTCGCGGCCTCACTCCACCGCGGCAGCCGCGTCGACGATCCCCTCGCCGTAGATCCCGTTGCGCTCGCTCGTGCCCTCGCAGTGCACGACGCCCTCGTCCGCCGGGCAGTCCATGTCCCGCGCGGTCTCCCGCAGTCGGGCCGCGACGTCGTCGGGGTTCATCCGCTCGTCCTCGGCGCTGATGATCAGGGCCGCCACGCCGGCCACGTGGGGAGCGGCCATCGAGGTCCCCTGCAGCCACGTGTAGAGCCCGCAGCGCTCGTCCGGGTCGGGGTCGGTGGCGCCGATGCCGTCGGGGCAGCTGCGCACGACCCGCTGGTTGCCCGACTCGGTCACCCGCCCCTCGTCGTCGATCGCGCCCTCGGCGCGCGCGAGCCCGCGCGGCATCGCGGAGAGGATGCCGCCGCGGCCGTCGGTCTCCTGCCCGCCGGGCGCCGCGACGTCGATCCGCTGGTCGTCCGGGTCGGAGGTCCAGTTCGAAAAGGTCGAGCGCTCGTCGCCCTCGTCGACCGAGGCGACGCCGACGACGCGCTTGCCGTCCAGCGGGAGGCGCTCGCACTCAGCGGGGTCGACGGTGCGCGCGTGGGCGACGTCGCCGTAGTTGGGGCTCGTCTCGTCCGGCCCCTTGGCTCCGACGTCGGCACCCTCGTTGCCGGCGGAGGTCACGAGGGTGACGCCACCCTCGTGCGCGACCGTGTAGGTGCGGTGCATCAGCTCGATCGCGACGTCCTGGAATGCGGCCTGCTCGGGCGAGTCCCCTTGCGCCCCACCGCTGCACGCGACGAGCCACGGGTCGACGTAGTAGCTCATGTTGACCACGTCGATCTCCTGGTCGGCCGCGTAGGTCAGTGCGTTGACCGTCGGGCCGAGGAAGAACATGCCGGAGTCCTGGCCGGCGCGCAGGTCGACGAGCGTGACCCCCGGCGCGACCCCGGTGACCCCGAGTCCGTTGGCCGCGGCCGCGACCGTGCCGGCGACGTGCGTGCCGTGCCCGTTGTCGTCCTCCCCGACCGGGTCGACGCAGTCCTCGGCCTCGCACGGCCCGTCGATGTCGGCGATGTCGCTGACGAAGGACTTGGAGAGCCCGGTGTCGAGCACGGGCGCAAGGTCCGGGTGGTCGGCGTCGACACCCGTGTCGAGGATCCCGACCCGCACCTCGCGGCGCCCGGTGGTCACCTGGTGCGCGTCGGCGACGCCGATCGCCTCGGTGCCCCACAGCCACCCGTCGAAGGGGTCCGCGCCCTCGGGTGCCGTCGGCGGCGGTGGGATGTCGGTCGCCGGGGTCAGGTCACCTGCCTCCGGCAGTCGCGGGTCGTCCGGCTGCCAGTCCTCGCTGCGGTCGGTGACGGCCGCGGAGACTCCGTCGACCCCCTTCGCCCGCTCCTGCACGTCGTCGTCCGCGCTGCGCAGGGTCACCATGCCGACGGCGCGGTTGACCGAGGTGAGCGCGAGGCCGTCGGCCTCGAGCGCGTCGGCCACCTGCTGCGTGTCGGCGGGGTCCTCGACGACGACCACCCAGTCGCGGCCCTCCGTGGGCGGGTCGAAGAGCTCGACCGACGTGTCCTCCGGCGTGCTCGACGGCGTGGGGGAGGAGCTCGTGCCCTGCGGCGGGTCCCCGTCGACGAGGGAGCAGCCGCCGATGGTCATCGTCAGCGCGAGCAGCGCGCCCCAGGTGCTGCGTGCCTGCATGTGCGTCCCCTCAGTCGGTGCCGTCGTCGCAGTCTACGGACGGACGAAGGGCGGCGCCCCGCCCCGCGACCGGCCGGCGGTCAGAGCTCGCGGACCACCCGGGCGGGATTGCCGACCGCGACGACGCCGGCCGGGATGTCGCGGGTGACGACGGAGCCCGCGCCGATGACGGAGTCGTCGCCGATCGTCACCCCGGGGCAGACGATGACGCCGCCGCCGAGCCACACGTTGTCACCGATGGTGATCGGCTCGCCGGCCTCGACCTTGTCCCGGCGAGGACCCGGCTCGAGCGGGTGGGTCGGCGTGAGCAGCTGGACGCCGGGCCCGATCTGGCAGTCCTGCCCGATGCGGATCGGGGTCACGTCGAGCGCGGTGAGGTTGTAGTTGACGAAGGTGCGCGCCCCGATGCTGATGTTGCTGCCGTAGTCGACGAAGAGGGGCGGGCGCACCTCGACGTCCTCACCGAGGTCACCGATGAGCTCCTGCAGGATCGCCCGGGCGTCCCCACCCTCGAGGCTCGCCCGGTGGTACCGCTCCTGCAGCTCGCGTGCCCCGGCGCTCGCCGCGGCCAGCTCGGGGTCGCTCGCGTCGTACTCGTCGCCGGCGAGCATCCGCTCGCGCTGGGTGCGGCCGTCATCGCTCATCACCCCACCCTACGGACGCCCCCGGGACCCCCACCTCCCCATGGCGTACTGTCGGCACCGAGCCAGACGCACACCAGTGCAAGGGAACCCGGTGCGAATCCGGGACTGTCGCGCAGCGGTGAGGGTGACTGGCGGGGTATCAGGCCACTGGGCAACCAGCCCGGGAAGGCGCCCCGTCGGGATGACCCCGAGTCCGAAGACCTGCTGGCTCGTCCATCCGACCGGGCCTCGCGATCAGGCCCCCGATGCACCTGGAGACCTCTGTGTCCCATGACCGTCCCGGCGGCCGTCGGGTCCCCACCGGCCCGCTGCTGGTCTCCCTCGCCGTCCTGACGCTCGTCAGCGCCGTCGTCTCTCTGGCCCTCGGCTCGGAGCCGCTCGAGGTCGCCGGCGTCGTCGACGTCCTGCGCGCCCGCCTCTCCGGCGGTGTCGGGGCCGACCCGACCTACGACACGATCGTCTGGGAGCTGCGGGCTCCGCGCATCATCATGGGCATGGTCGTGGGCGCCGGCCTGGCCATGGCGGGCGCGTGCATGCAGACCCTCGTGCGCAACCCGCTCGCCGACCCCTACCTGCTCGGGGTCTCTGCGGGAGCCGGGGTGGGTGCCACCCTCGTCATCGTCCTCGGGGTCTTCAGCGGACTGGGCATCTGGGCGCTGTCCTTCGGGGCCCTGGGCGGCGCGCTCGCGGCGACGGCGCTCGTCTTCGGGATCTCGATGTGGCAGGGCGGCATCACCCCCCTTCGCCTCGTGCTGACCGGTGTCGTGATGTCCGCCGCCTTCTCCTCCGTCTCGAGCTTCCTCGTCTTCTTCAGCGCCGACCCGCGGGCCACGCAGTCGGTGCTCTTCTGGCTGCTCGGGAGCCTCTCCGGCTCGGTGTGGGACCAGATCCTGCCGTCGGTGATCGTCGTCGCGGTCGCCATGGCGATCCTCCTCGCGCTGCACTCGTGGCTCGACGCGCTCGCGGCCGGCGCTGACGTCGCGTCGGCGCTCGGGGTGCCGGTCAAGGCGCTGCGGGTCGGTCTCTTCGTCCTCACCTCGGTGCTCGTCGGGGTGCTCGTCGCCGTGTCCGGGGGGATCGGGTTCGTCGGGCTCGTCGTGCCGCACCTCGCCCGGATCCTCGTCGGTGCCCTGCACCGCAACGTCCTGCCGGTGGCGGCCGTCGGTGGCGCCCTCTTCATGCTCTGGGTCGACGTCGCGGCCCGGGTCATCGTGCGCCCGCAGGAGATCCCGCTCAGCGTCGTCACCGGCCTCGTCGGGGCGCCGATCTTCCTCTTCCTGCTCGGCCGACGCCACTACAGCTACTCAGGAGGCGGCGAATGACCCACCTCACCAGCCACGGTCTCACCTGCGCGATCGGCGGTCACCCGATCGTCTCCGGCGTCGACATCGACATCGCGAAGGGGGAGATGGTCGCCCTCGTCGGCCGCAACGGCAGCGGCAAGTCCACGCTCCTCCGCACCCTCGTCGGCCTCCTGCCCGCCGTGACCGGCTCGGTGCACGTCGATGGCGCCGACCTGCGGACCCTCACGCCCAGGCAGCGCGCCGGCCGTCTGGCGTACGTCGGTCAGGAGGAGGGCCCGCCGGAGGACCTGCTCGTCGGCGAGATGGTCGCCATGGGTCGCATCCCGCACCGGCCCCCGTGGTCCGTCGGGGCGAAGGGGGAACGCCGCATCGTCCTCGACGCGCTCGCCTCGGTCGGCCTGGCCCACAAGGTCGACCACCCTTGCCAGCACATGTCGGGCGGCGAACGACGACGGGCGATGCTCGCCCGCGGGCTCGCGCAGGGCACCGACCTGCTCGTCCTCGACGAGCCGACCAACCACCTCGACGTCCACCACCAGATCCAGCTGCTCGACACCGTGCGCGGGCTCGGGCGCACCGTGCTCGCGGCGGTGCACGACCTGTCCCTGGCGGCCTCGCACTTCGACCGCGTCGCGGTGCTCCACGAGGGCCGGCTGCACGCGGTCGGCGCACCGACCGACGTGCTGACCCCGGCTCTCGTGCGTGAGGTCTTCGCCGTCGACGCGCTCCAGCTCACCGACCCGTCCACCGGCCGGGTCCACCTCACCCTCGGCCCGGGGGCACCCGTGGCCACCACCCGAAAGGCCCTGGCATGACCCCCCTTCGCACTGCCCGCGCTGTCGGCGCGCTCGCCCTGGCCGGCTCCCTCCTCGCTGCCTGTGGAGGTGGCGCGGATGCCGACTCCACCTCGTCGGCCTCGGCGGGCGAGGTGACGATCACCAACTGCGACGAGGAGGTGACCTTCCCGTCGCCGGCGCAGGCCATGTACGTCGGCGGCGACGGCAACCTGCTGTCGATGGTGCTCGCTCTCGGCGCCCAGGACCAGGTCGCGGGCGTCAGCGAACTCAGCGACACCAAGGAGGCCCTCGCGACGGCCTACGGTGCCGACGTCGTCGACGGGCTCCACGTCGCGACCAAGGACTACCCGACGATGGAGAACGTCGTGGCGCAGAAGCCCGACGTCATGCTCGCTGGCTGGAACTACGGGTACACCGAGGAAAAGAAGCTCACCCCGGACCTGCTCGCGGACCGTGGCATCGCCGGGTACGTCCTGTCCGAGAGCTGCCGCCAGGCCGACGGCAAGCGCGGCACGATGCCCCCGTGGGAGGCCCTGGAGGCCGACATCGACAACCTCGGCAAGATCACCGGACGCGAGGACGAGGCCACGCAGGTCAACGAGGACATCGCCACGCGGCTGCAGGCGCTCGAGGACGCGCCGCAGGCGAAGCAGGCCCCCACGGTCTTCCTCTTCGACTCCGGCACCAAGCAGATCTTCACCTCCGGGTCCTTCGGCGGTCCGCAGGCGATCATCGAGGCCGCCGGCGCCAAGAACGCGACCGAGGACGTCAAGGACACCTGGACCGAGGTGTCGTGGGAGCAGCTCGTCTCCTCCGAGCCGGACTTCTTCGCCTTCGTCGACTACGACGGCCAGACCTTCGAGGACAAGGTCAAGGTCCTCGAGTCCAACCCGGCGACCAAGGACCTGCCGGCCGTCAAGGAGAAGCGATACCTCAACCTGCCCATCCCCGCCTGGACGAGCGGACCGCTGAACATCAACTCCGCGGAGCAGCTGCGTCAGGCCCTGGAGGAACACGAGCTCGTGCCCGCGAGCGACATCGAGCCCGAGTTCGACCTCGAGCCATGACGGACCCGGCGGAGGGGACCGGTCGCGGGAGCCATGGGCGTGCGCGCCTGCGGTGACTATGGTTGCGGTTGTGGGAGTTACGTACGAAGCATCCGACCGACTGGCCCGACTCGTCCTCGACCGGCCCGAGGCGGGCAATGCCCTCGACCTCGACATGGCCCGTGCGCTGCGCGACCACGTCGAGCGCGCTCTCGGGGACCCCTACGTCGACATCATCACGCTGACCGCGAACGGCGAGGACTTCTGCCTCGGGTCCGACACGAGCGACGCCGAGCAGGCCGATGACCCGACCACCGCGGTCTTCGAGCTGGCGGCCGCGCTCGAGGAGCTCTTCGCCCTGCTCAACTCCTCGACCAAGCTCGTCCTCGTCGGCGTGCACGGGCGCGCGATGGGCTCGGGGCTGGGACTCGTCCTCGCCGGAGACCTCGCCTTCTGCGCCGACGACGCGACCTTCTGCGTCGCGCCCAAGGGTGGCACCGGGGCTCCGGACCCCGGGCTGGCCTGGCTCCTGCCCCGCGCGATCGGGCAGCAGCGGGCCCTGGCCTTCGGCCTCGGCGGACGCACCCTCGACGCGTCGACCGCGGACGACTGGGGCATCGCCGAGCTCGCGCCGGACGGCGACGTCGCCACCGCGCTCAAGGACGCCGCCGACAACCTCGGCGGCAAGCACCTGTGGGCCAACACCGAGATGCGCCGGCTGCTGCACGCCTCGTGGGAGACCTCGCGCACCGAGCTGTCGCAGTCCGAGGCCGTCACGCTCGTGCGGGCGCTGCTCACCCGCAACAAGCGCTGACGATGGCCGAGCCGGGCAAGCCACGTCGTCCGCTCCACTTCGGGCCGGACGCCATGGAGGCCCACGGCGGCACCCTGCCCGACCCCGCGGAGACCGCCGCGGCCGCCCACGCGGCGGCCCGCACGGTCGTCGACGCCGGGCGGGGCGACGCGGCGCCCGCGACCACCGAGCGCCTGGTGCGCCTCGTCGAGGACGTCGGCATCGACACCCTGGCCCAGCTCTGGGCGGGCCGTCCTGCCCGCAGCCTCCCGGGTGCCCTCTGGCGGGTCTACGTCCTGCGGGCATGGATCCACCGCAACCCCGAGGTCGCCGCGTACGAGTACGCCTCCGGCCTCGCGGTGGCCCAGGTCAGCCACGTCATCGCCGGGGTGGTCGACCCGCCCGGTGCCGACGAGGTGCGCGAGCTGTCCGACCGCATCCTCGGAGGGCTCTTCGACGGCGACCTCGCCGTCGCCCTGGAGCGGGCCGCTGCCTTTTGTCGGGTCGTGGCCACCGGACGGGCCCACCTCGAGGAGGGCGACGTCGAGTCGGCGGCTGCGATGGTGACCACGGCCGAGGACCTCGAGGCATGCGCCCGGCTGTGGCGCCGCGGCGCACTGGACTGAGTCCCGTCGCGGGAATACGCGTGACCTTCGTCGCCGTTACGCTGGTTCGGTGCACCGGGTCGCGGTAGCCCCGGGTCCCAAAATACGCCGCCACGAGCGGCCGTGCGCCGTGAGGCGCTCCCGACCCGGTGCACCACTCGTGTCGAGCGGGTGAACGCCCGATGACGCGTTCGTGGCACAACGGTCCTAGTCTTGGGTCGACCTTCCTTCCCTGACCCGGAGTCTGACTGCCCGTGGGCCTCTTCCGACCGTCCGCCCAGGACGATGCGTTCTACAAGCTCCTCGCCGACAGCGCTCGCTTGGGCGTCGACGCGGCGTCGACCCTCACCCAGATGCTGGCGTCCGGCGCCACCGAGCGGGAGGAGCTGCTGCCCCAGCTGAAGTCCATCGAGCACGAGGCGGACGAGGCGACGCACGCCATCATCCACAAGGTGAACTCGAGCTTCGTCACCCCCTTCGACCACGGTGACATCGTCGAGCTGGCCGCCGCGCTCGACGACTGCACCGACGCCCTCGAGTCCGTCGGCCAGATGGTCGTGCTCTACCGCATGGACGGCCTCATGCCGGAGGTCACGCAGCAGATGGAGGTCATCTCGCGCATGGCCGAACTTACCGCTGAGGCGATGCCACGCCTGTCGACGATGAAGGAGCTGCGCGACTACTGGGTGGAGATCAACCGCCTGGAGAACCAGGGTGACGTCATCTACCGCACCCTGCTGCGCGACCTCTTCGGCGGTGCGGTGACCGACCCCATCGAGGTCATCAAGCACAAGGACATCATCGAGCGCCTCGAGCAGGCAGCCGACGCCTTCGAAAGGGTCGCCCACCGGGTCGAGACCATCGCCATCAAGGAGTCCTGACCCCCGTGGAGTGGATCCCCGTGGCCATCGTCACGCTCCTGGCGATGGGCTTCAACTACACCAACGGCTTCCATGACGCGGCCAACGCGATCGCCACCTCGGTGTCGACCCGGGCCCTGACGCCCCGCGCCGCGCTGGCCATGGCGGCCGTGGCCAACCTCTTCGGAGCCTTCTTCGGCGCCAAGGTCGCCGAGACGGTCGGCCAGGGCATCATCGACGCCCCCGACGGGCGCCTGGGCCTGGTGCTCTGCGGGGCCGCGCTGATCGGCGCCATCGCCTGGAACATGCTCACGTGGTGGCGCGGCCTGCCGTCCTCGTCCTCGCACGCCCTCATCGGCGGACTCGGGGGAGCGGCCCTGGCCGCGGGGGCGGCCGTGAAGTGGGAGGGCGTCCTCGAGCTGGTCATCATCCCGATGGTCCTGTCGCCGGTCGTCGGCGTCGTCGTCGGGTTCCTCGTCATGCGCCTGATCCTGCGCATCTTCCGCGAGGCCCACCCCGGTCGGACCAAGCGCGGCTTCCGGATGGCCCAGACGGCCTCCGCCGCCGCGATGGCCTTCGGGCACGGCATGCAGGACGCCGCCAAGACCGCCGGCGTCGTCGTCCTCGCGCTCACGGTCTCGGGCCACCAGGGGTCCGACGACCACAGCATCCCGCTCTGGGTGCTCGTCATGTCCGCTGTCGTCATCTCCCTGGGCACCTACGCGGGAGGGTGGCGCATCATGCGCACCCTCGGCCGGGGGATCATCCACCTCGATCCGCCGCAGGGCTTCGCGGCGGAGGTCACGGCCGCCTCGATCCTCTACGTGGCGACGATGCTGCGGGCCCCGATCTCGACGACCCACGCCATCACCTCGGCGATCATGGGCGTCGGGGCCACCCGCTCGCTCAAGGCCGTGCGGTGGGGCGTGGCGAAGAACATCGTCGGCGCCTGGGTCCTCACCTTCCCCGGCGCGGGTCTGTCCGCGGCGCTCGTCATGTGGGTCGCGATGCCGCTGCTGGGCGTCTGACCCCCTTCGCCCGACCCGGCACGACGAACGGCCGACGGATCCCCCCTGCGGATCCGTCGGCCGTCGCCGTTCGTGGGCCCCCGACGAAGGGGGCGAGAGGTCACCCGAAGCGACCCGAGATGTAGTCCTCGGTGGCCTTCTGCGTCGGGTTGTTGAAGATCTTCTGCGTGTCGTCGAACTCCACGAGCTGACCCGGCTTGCCGGTGCCCTCGATGTTGAAGAAGCCGGTGCGGTCGGAGCACCGCGCCGCCTGCTGCATGTTGTGCGTCACGATGACGATCGTGTAGTTCTCCTTCAGCTCCGCGATGAGGTCCTCGACCGCGAGCGTGGAGATCGGGTCGAGCGCCGAGCACGGCTCGTCCATGAGGACGACCTCGGGCTTGACCGCGATCGTGCGGGCGATGCACAGCCGCTGCTGCTGACCACCGGAGAGGCCGGAGCCGGGCTTCTCCAGCCGGTCCTTGACCTCGTTCCACAGGTTGGCGCCACGCAGGCTGGTCTCGACCAGCTCGTCCGCGTCCTTCTTGTTGATCCGCTTGTTGTTCAGCTTCACGCCCGCGAGGACGTTCTCGCGGATCGACATGGTGGGGAAGGGGTTGGGCTTCTGGAAGACCATCCCGACCTTGCGGCGGACGTTGACCGGGTCCACGCCCTTGCCGTAGAGGTTCTCCCCGTCGATGATGACCTCACCCTGGACGTGGGCGCCCGGGATGACCTCGTGCATGCGGTTGAGCGAGCGGAGGAAGGTCGACTTGCCGCAGCCGGACGGACCGATGAGGGCCGTGACCGAGCGGGGCTCGATGGTGACGGAGACGTCCTTCACGGCGAGGAAGTCGCTGTAGTAGATGTCGAGGTTCTTGACGTCGATGCGCTTGGACACGTCGCGTTCCTTGTCTGTCGCGTCAGCGACCGGTCTTGGGGGCGAAGAACTTGGAGATGAGGCGGGCGAGGACGTTGAGGATCATGACGATGATCATCAGGACCAGGGCCGCGGTGAAGGCAGTGTCGAGGGAGGCCTGACGGTCCAGGCCGGGGCTCGCGTACTGCTGGTAGGCGAAGAGCGGCAGCGCCGCCATCGACCCCTCGAAGGGGTTGAAGTTGGTCCCGCGGGCCGCGCCCATCGTGATGAGCAGCGGGGCGGTCTCACCCATGACACGGGCGATCGCGAGGGTGACGCCCGTCGCCAGGCCGGCGATGGCCGTCGGGATGACGACCTTGACGATCGTCAGCCACTTCGGGACGCCGAGGGCGTAGCTGGCCTCACGCAGCTCGTTGGGCACCAGGCGCAGCATCTCCTCGCTGGAGCGCACCACCGTCGGGATCATCAGCACCGACAGCGCGACCGCGCCGACGATGCCCGACTGGTAGGCCGGGCCGAAGATCAGCGTGAAGAGCGAGATCGCGAACAGACCGGCGACGATCGAGGGGATACCCGTCATGACGTCGACGAAGAAGGTCAGCCAGCGGGCGACCCGGCTCTTGCCGCCGTACTCGACGAGGTAGATGCCGGCGAACAGGCCGATCGGGATCGAGATGAGCGAGGCCAGGCCGGTGACGATGAGCGTGCCGATGATCGCGTGGTAGGCGCCACCGACCTCGCCGGCACCCACACCCTGCATCGAGTAGGTGAAGAACTCGGCGTCGAAGCGTGCGAGACCCCGGTCGACGATCGTCACGGTCACCGACACCAGCGGCACCATGGCGATGAGGAAGGCGGTCGTCACGACGCCGGTCACGAGCCGGTCCATCGCGTGCCGGTGGCCCTCCACGGCGCGGGAGACCACGTAGATCGCCACGCAGTAGATGAGGGCGGCGATGAAGAGCAGCCCGAGGATGCTCCAGCCGAAGAGGAGGAGCTGGATGGCCAGCGCCACGACGACGGAACCGACGAGGATGCCCAGTCGTGCGTTGCGGCCGAGCCGGCCGCTCTGGTTGGGGCTCGCCTCGGGGACGGCCTGTGCGGGATCGGTCATGAGGTCGTTCATCAGTTGGCTCCCGAGAACTCGGCGCGGCGGGAGATGATCCACCGGGCGAACATGTTGACGAGCAGGGTGACGACGAAGAGGGCCAGGCCCGAGACGAAGAGGGTGTTGCGCTCGACGCCGAAGGACTCCGGGAAGTTCAGCGCGATGTCACCGGCGATGGTGCCCGCCGAGGCGGAGGTGAGCAGCTCCCACGAGTAGCGGGCGCTCGGGGACAGGATGATGGCGACGGCCATCGTCTCACCGAGTGCGCGGCCGAGGCCGAGCATGGCGCCCGAGATGACACCGGATCGGCCGAAGGGGATGACCGTCTGGCGGATCATCTCCCACCGGGTGGCGCCGAGGGCGAGGGAGGCCTCCTCGTGCAGGCGCGGGGTCTGCAGGAAGACCTCGCGGTTCACCGCCGTCATGATCGGCAGGATCATGATCGCCAGGACGATGCCGATCATCAGCATCGTGCGGCCGGTGACCGTGACCTGACCGCCGAAGAGCGGGATCCAGCCGAGGTACTCGCTGATGACGTTGAAGGACGGGACGGCCTCGGTGGCGATCGACAGGCCCCACAGGCCGAAGATGATCGACGGCACGGCGGCGAGCAGGTCGATGACGTAACCCAGCCCCTGCGCCAGGCGGCGCGGTGCGTAGTGGCTGATGAAGAGCGCGATCCCGATCGACAGCGGGAAGGCGATCACCAGGGCGATGATCGAGCTGAGGAGGGTGCCGAAGATCAGCGGGCCGACGTACCAGAGCAGGCCCTGCTCGCCGCGCACCTCGGTCGGGTCGGCGACGATGGCCGGCCAGGCCTGGTAGAGGAGGAAGGCGGCGACGGCGGCGAGGGTGATGAGGATCAGGACGCCGGACCCGACGGCGGCGCCGCCAAAGATCCGGTCACCCGGTCGGCGGACGGCCTGCGGCCGGGCAGGGGCGGTGGTGGTGCTCACGAGGTCTCCCAGGGGTGAGGGGTTGTGCAGGGCAAAGGCCCCGTGACCGACTCAGTGTCGGTCACGGGGCCGTGCCGAGTCCACGGAAACGCGTGGTCAGTCGGTCGCGATGTTCCCGATGGCAGCCTTGGCGTTCTCCAGGGCCTCGCCGGTGAGCGGGGCGTTGCCAGCGGCCGCGGAGGCGTCCTCCTGGCCCTCGGTGGAGGCCGCGTACTCGAGGTAGGCCTTGACCGTGTTGGCGACCTCGGCGTCGTCGTACTTGCTGCACGCGATCGCGTAGGAGACGAGGACGATCGGGTAGGCGCCGTCCTTGACCTTGCCGCGGTCCAGCTTGACCGAGTAGTCGGTCTTGCTGTCCGGGACGGCGCGCTCGGCACCCGAGAGGGCGTCGGCGGCGGCCGCGGGGGTGTACTCGACGAACTCCTCGCCGACCTTGATCTTGGCGGCGCTCAGCTCACCGATCTGGGCGGCGTCGGCGTAACCGATGGTGCCGTCACCGGACTCGATCGTGCTGACGACACCCGAGGTGCCCTTGGCGGCCTCGCCACCCTTGACCGGCCAGGTCTCGACCTCGCCGTGGCTCCAGGAGTCGCCAGCGGCCTCGGTGAGGTAGGCGGTGAAGTTCTCGGTCGTGCCGGACTCGTCCGAGCGGTTGACCGGGGTGATGGCCGTCGACGGCAGGTCGGCGTCCGGGTTCTCCTTCTTGATGGCCGGGTCGTCCCACTTCTTGATCTTCTGGTCGAAGATCTTGGCGATCGTGTCGGCGGAGAGGTTCAGGTCGTCGACGCCCTCGAGGTTGTAGGCGACGGCGATCGGCGCGACGTAGATCGGGAACTGGATGGTCTCGGCGGTGCAGCCACCCTCCTTGGCGGAGGCGAGCTCCTCCTCGTCCATCGCGGCGTCGGAGCCGGCGAACTGGACGGCGCCGTTGATGAACTTCTCACGGCCGGTGCCGGAGCCGTCGGGCGAGTACTCGACGGTGGCGTCGGGGTTGGTCTCGGAGAACTTGGCGGCCCACTCGGCCTGCGCCTTCTCCTGGGTGGAGGCTCCGGCGCCCTTGATCGCACCGGCGACGGCGGCGGAGTCGCCGTCGCCACCGGACGAGGAGCTGTTGCCCTCGTTGCCCGCGCCGCAGGCGGCCATGGTGAACGTCAGGGCAAGAGCAGCGGTGGCGGTCAGGGCCTTGCGGCTACGGGTGGAACGGATCACGTCTGTCAGACCTCTCTACAGGGGTGGGACACGACGTGCGACGGCAGCCCGCCGCGACCGCCGTGGTCGTACAGGTCGAAGGTAGGGACGGTCGGTGACCGGACGGGCCGCAATCGGTGAACAGTGGGTGAATCGGACCTGCACAGTGCGTGGTTCGGGTCGCGAGTTCATCACAGTCGATGTATGCGGGTGACCGGCGGGTAGCCCTTCACCCGCGGTCGAGCGGATGGTGGCGCTCGGCTGCCACGACCCTGGCCCCGTCGCCGGTGCCCACGATGTGGGCCACGAGGACCTCCCCCTTCGCCAGGCCCGAGGACGCGACGTCCTCGATGACCGAGCGGGCGACCAGGCCGGGTGCGAGCCGCGGGTCGACCCGCGCGAGCAACCGGTTGACGAGGTCGGGGAGCACCGGGCCGTGGCTGCAGAGGCAGGCGGGCACCCCCCGCTCGAGGAGCCGGTCGAGGTGGTGTCCCGCCCGGCTCGGGTCCTGTGCGTAGCCCTCCTCGGACAGGCCGGGCTTGAGCCGCAGCCGCCCGCCGGTCGCGGTCGCGTAGGGGGCCAGTGTGTCGCTGGCGCGCGTGGAGGGGCTGCTCACGAGACGCTCGATCCCGTAACCGGCCAGGAGCGGCACGAGGTCGGCTGCCTGCGCCCGTCCTTGGTCGTCGAGCGGCCGCAGCCAGTCGTCGTCGTCCCAGCTCGAGCGCGGACGTGCCTTGGCGTGGCGCAGGATCGCCAACGGCCAGGTCGTGAGGGTGCCGGTCGCGTCGGCGGCGACCAGGGCGTCCATCTGGGCGCGGTCGTGCGCGTAGGTCAGCCGCTCCAGCGCCTCGTCGGCCTCGAGCCAGGCCACCTCGTCGATCTCGTGGACCAGGCCCCCGTCCCCGCCGGTGACCTCGGCCGCCCAGTAGCGCACCTCCTTGACCGCCCGACCGGACCCGCTCGCCACCGTGTACGTCGTCGTCGGGAGGGGATGGCCCAGGCGCACGCGCAGGCCGGTCTCCTCGAGGGTCTCGCGCACACCCGCGACGGGGAAGGTCTCCCCGCGGTCGAGCTTGCCCTTGGCCCAGGACCAGTCGTCATACCGGGGACGGTGGACGAGGGCGACCTGGAGCCGCCCGCGCCGACGCCGCCACGGCAGCGTGCCTGCCGCCAGGACCGTCGCCATCGTCAGCGCCGCGCCTTGCGTCGCCGCTTGGCGTGCATCGCGATGAGGGCGGCCTGGACATCGGGCAGCGGGGCGCCGTCGGTGTCGAGGTGGACCCGGGTCCACCGGCCGTCGCCGTCGAGGGACCAGTGGGCGTAGTCGCCCGACATGCCGCGGGCCATGAGGTCGAAGAGCTGGTCGACGTGTCGCGGCTGGGTGATGCGCACGAGGGCCTCGACTCGCCGGTCGAGGTTGCGGTGCATGAGGTCCGCCGAGCCGAACCACGCCTCCCGCTCCTCGCCGGAGCCGAAGAGGAAGACGCGCGAGTGCTCGAGGAAGCGTCCGAGCACCGAGTGCACGCGGATGTTGTCGCTCAGTCCCTCGATGCCCGGGCGCAGGGTGCAGATGCCGCGCACCCAGATGTCGACGCGCACCCCGGCGATGCTCGCTCGGTACAACGCGTCGATCGTCGCCTCGTCGACGAGCGAGTTGACCTTGAACGCGACGTACCCGTCACCGCTGCGGGCCTGCCGCTCGATCTGCCGCTCGATGCGCTCTACCAGCCCGTCGCGGATGTTGCGCGGGGCGACGAGCAGCCGCTTGAACTTGCTGCGGGGCGCCAGGCCGGAGAGCTGGTTGAACAAGCGGGTGAGGTCCTGACCGACCTCCGGGTCGGCGGTGAGCAGCCCCATGTCCTCGTAGAGACGGGCCGTCTTCGGGTTGTAGTTGCCGGTGCCGACGTGGCAGTAGCGCTTGAGGCCGTCGGCCTCCTGGCGCACGACGAGGGCCAGCTTGCAGTGGGTCTTCAGGCCGACGATGCCGTAGACGACGTGCACGCCGGCGTGCTCGAGCTTGCGGGCCCACTCGATGTTGTTCTGCTCGTCGAAGCGGGCCTTGATCTCGACGACGGCGAGCACCTGCTTGCCGGCCTCGGCCGCGTCGATGAGGGCGTCGACGATCGGGCTGTCACCGCTCGTGCGGTAGAGCGTCTGCTTGATCGCGAGCACGTGGGGGTCGGCCGCGGCCTGCTCGAGGAAGGCCTGCACCGACGTGGAGAACGAGTCATAGGGGTGCTGCAGCAGCACGTCCTGCCGAGAGATCCGCTCGAAGAGGTTGGCTGCCTTGGACGACTCGGCCGGCGCGAGGTCGGCATTGGTCCGGGCGACGAAGGGCGGGAAGTGCAGGTCGGTGCGGTCGATGTCGGCGATCTCGTTCAGACCGCGCAGGTCCAGCGGTGCCGGCAGTCGGTAGACCTCGTCCTGGGTGACCCCGAGCTCGCGGGTGAGCAGCTCCATGACGTGGTCGTCGAGGTCCTCCTCGACCTCGAGCCGCACGGGCGGTCCGAAGCGCCGCCGGGTCAGCTCCTTCTCCAACGCGGCCAGGAGGTTCTCGGCGTCGTCCTCCTCGACCTCGAGGTCCTCGTTGCGGGTGACGCGGAAGGAGTAGTGCTCGTGCACCTCCATGCCGGGGAACAGCTGGTCCAGGTGGGCGGCGATGACGTCCTCGAGCGGGACGAAGCGGGCCTCGAAGAGGTCGGAGGTCACCGAGGCCCTGGCGCGGCGCACCTTGAGGAATCGGGGGAGCGAGGGCGGCATCTTGATCCGCGCGAAGTGCTCCTTGCCCGTCTTGGGGTTGATGAGGATGACCGCGAGGTTGAGCGAGAGACCGGAGATGTACGGGAAGGGGTGGGCCGGGTCCACGGCCAGCGGGGTGAGCACGGGGTAGATCTCGTCGCTGAAGAGCTTGCCGAGCCGCTCCTGCTCGGCCGGCTCGACCTCGCTCCAGCGCACGATGCTGATGCCCTCGTCGACGAGCGCGGGCCGGACGCTGTCCTCGAAGATCCGGGTCTGCATCGCCGAGAGGTCGTGGGCGACCCGGGAGATGTGCTCGAGGACCTCGCGCGGCTCGAGGCCGGAGGGGCTGCGCACGGCGATGCCGGTGGCGATGCGGCGCTTGAGCCCGGCGACGCGGACCATGAAGA
The DNA here is from genome assembly GCF_001570945.1 of Janibacter anophelis NBRC 107843. GTDB lineage: Bacteria > Actinomycetota > Actinomycetes > Actinomycetales > Dermatophilaceae > Janibacter > Janibacter anophelis. The sequence goes on along the minus strand of NZ_BCSQ01000014.1, from coordinate 41,361 downwards.
ACTCGTCGAGGTTGCTCGTGAAGATCGCGAGGAAGCGGGCTCGCTCGAGCAGCGGCACGGTCTCGTCGGCGGCGAGCTGCAGGACCCGCTCGTTGAACTGCAGCCAGCTGAGCTCGCGGTCGAGGAAGCGGTCGCTCGGCAGGTCGGACAGGGACTCCTCGTGCGGGGCCACGCGCACGAAGCGCCCGTCGGCGGACCGGGGCCGCAGCTCGTTGGTGGCCGCGGGCGAGGAGGAGGAGATCGTGACGTCCCCCGGCGTCGCGGCTGCGACGCGGGGCGCCACCACCGAGGGTCGGGGGGCGGGGTTCGAGGCGTCCGACATGGCCCTCATCCTTGCACCGCGTCGTGAACCGGCGGTGAACTGCGTCGCGCGTACATGACATGGACGGCCTTGCGCGTGAAGCCCGCTCGCCGGTAGGTCGCCAGGGCCGGGTGGTTGTCGGCCTCGACGTAGAGCTCGACCTCGGTGACGCCTCGTCGGGCCAGGTGGGCCAGGCCGAGCCGGGTGAGCGGCCCCGCCAGACCGCGCCCGTGCACGTCGGGATGGAGGCCGACGACGTAGACCTCGCCGATCTCACCGCCCGGGGGGTCGATCTTGGTCCAGTGGAAGCCGACGACCCGCTCACCGTGTGCCGGGTCCTCGAGCAGGAGCACGCCCTCCGGGTCGAACCACGGCTGGGCCATGCGCTCGGCCAGCCCCGGGGCATCGAGCGCGCCCTGCTCGGGGTGGTCGACGAAGGCGGCCGCGTTGACGGCGAGCAAGCTCCCTTCGTCCTCGCCGGGGCGGAAGGTGCGGTGACGCACCCCGTCGGGGAAGGCCGGGTTTTGCTCGTCGCCCGGCTGCACGTTGCGGGAGAGGACGAGCAGCTCGCGCACGACCTGCAGCCCGAGGCGCTCGCCGAGCGCGCGGGACGCGGGCAGGTCCCCGTGCGCCCACGGGCGCACGTCGGGGCGCCGCTCGAGCGCCGCGGTGAGCAGGGTGCGGCCGATCCCGCGGCCGCGTTGCTCCGGGACGACGAAGGCCTCGAGCGACCCGTCCGCGGCGGTGGCCGCGTACCCGACGACGGCGTCGCCGTCGGTGACCACGAGGTGGTCGCCCTCGCGGGGGAGGGCGAGGACGAAGGCCTCGCTCAGGGGTGCGACCCCGTCGTGCACGGCGGCCAGGTCGGCGCCGGCGCGCACCTGCTGCACGTGGTCGTCGGACAGACGGGCGAAGGGGGTGGCACCCGCTGTCATTCGACCACCGCCGGGTCGGGGGTCGGGTCGTCCTCACGGGTGACGACGAGGCGGTAGCCGACATTGCGGATCGTGCCGATGAGCTGCTCGTGCTCGCTGCCGAGCTTGGCGCGCAGGCGCCGGACGTGGACGTCCACGGTGCGGGTCCCTCCGTAGTAGTCGTACCCCCAGACCTCCTGGAGGAGCTGGGCTCGGGTGAAGACGCGGCCGGGGTGCTGCGCCAAGTGCTTGAGGAGCTCGAACTCCTTGTACGTCAGGTCGAGTAGGCGGTCGTCGATGCGGGCGGAGTAGCTGTCCTCGTCGATGGTCAGGTCGCCCGCGACGATGCGGTGGTCGTCCTCGGCGGGCGCCTCGACCCGGGTGATCGCCAGGCGCAGCCTGGCCTCGACCTCGGCGGGGCCGGCTGACTCGAGCAGGATGTCGTCGACGGCCCATTCGGCGTTGACGGCCGTGAGGCCGCCCTCGGTGAGGACGGCGATGACCGGAGCGCTCGTGCCCGTGGTGCGCAGGACCCGGCACAGCGAGCGGGCGCGGGCCAGCTCGGTGCGCGCGTCGACGAGCACGACGTCGACCGCGGGGGCGTCCACGACGGCGGAGACCTCGGCCGGCAGCGAGCGCACCTGATGACCCAGCAACCCGAGGGCCGGGAGCACCTCGGCGCTCGGCGCCAGGTCGTCCGTCAGGAGCAGGAGTCTGGCCATCACCGGACAGAATATCCTCGGGCCCGGCTACCCTCTGCCCCGTGACCACCGACGTTCCCGCTGAGCACGAGACCCGGGCCTCGCGGCGCGCGCTGCGCGACGCGGCCGTCCCGGTCGACCCCTCGGCCGCCGGTGCGCGGCCGAGGCCGGTGATGACCGCCGCCACCGTCGTCGTGGCGCTGACCCTGGCCGCGGCGGCCGGGTCGGGCCGCCGTGTCGTGGAGATCGTCGCCATCGTCGTCGCCGGGCTCGCCGTGTCGGCGGGGTGGCCGCGCCTCTTCGGGTCCCGCACGCCCGTGGGGACCTCTGTCGTCCTCGCCGTGACCTCGTTGGCGGTCGGCGCGGCCCTGCTCGTGCAGGGGGAGGAGCCGTACCTCGAGCACGTCCCCGCGGCGATGGCGCTCGGTGTCGTGGCGATGTGCCTGCACCCGCTCGTCCAGGCGTCGGCGCGGGAGCAGCTGGCGCAGACGTTGACCGCCACGGCCCTGGGGGTGCTGACCATCGGTGGCGGGGCGCTCTTCGTCAGCACGGTCTTCCTCGGTGGGGGCGGCCCCGTGGTCGTCGTGTGTGTCGCGCTGGCCGTCGCGGCGCTCGTCGACCTCGTCCTGGAGCGCCCGGGGCGCACCCGCTGGATGATCCCGGCCGCGATGCTCGCCGGTGGGATCGCCGCCGTCGTCGTCCACCTCGTCGTGAGCGGCACCCTCGACGCCTGGCCGGCGCTGCTCGGAGTGACGGGGGCCGGGGCCGCGGTCGCCCTGCGCCGTGCCATGTCCCAGCAGCCCACGGTCGCCGGGGTGCCGGCCGCCGTCGCGGCGGGTGCGGCCTCGGTGCTGCTCGTCGCGCCGCTGGTGCACCTCGTCGCCCGCCTCCCGCTCGCGTAGGCACGCTCCCACCGGACGGCCCTACGATGGGGCGGGTGTTCACCCTCGACCCCACGATCCACCCCGACATCGCACCCCTGGCCTGGCTCGTCGGCCGCTGGGAGGGCGCCGGCGTCCTCGGCTACCCGACGATCGAGTCGGCCAACTTCGGCCAAGAGATCGTCGTCAGCCATGACAGCCGCCCCTTCCTGCGGTGGGAGAGCCAGTCGTGGATCCTCGACGACGCCGGCAACAAGGTGCGCCCGTCCGGCACCGAGCTCGGCTTCTGGCGCCCGGCCGGCGAGGGCGAGGCCGAGCTGCTGCTCACCCACCCGACGGGCATCGTCGAGCTGTACTACGGCACCGTCGAGCCGGGACGCATCGAGTTGCAGACGGACGGCGTCCTGCGCAGCCCCCACGCCAAGGACTACACGGCGGCCAAGCGGATGTACGGGCTCGTGCAGTCCAACCTCATGTGGGTCATGGACATGGCCGCGATGGGTCAGCCCCTGACGAGCCACCTGTCCGCAGAGCTCAAGCGCGTCGACTGACGCGGCCCCGCCCCCTTCGCCCAAGCATCTCCCCGGGCGAATGCCCGCTCTCGACGCCAGGACCGCGCATCTCCCCGGGGAGATGCAAAGCCTTGACGTCAAGAGGCTGCATTGCCACAGGGCAATGGGGGCTCGAGCTGGGGCCTACCCCTCGTACGAGGCCATGTCGTCGGTGCGCAGGGCGTCGCTCAGGCGGGACATGCCCTGTTCGTCGAGGATGTCGATCGCGCCACCGTTGGGCGCGGTCCCGTAGCCGCTGAACGGTGCGGTGACGAAGTGGATGTCGTCGCCGCGGATGCCGCGCATGCGGATCGCCTCGCGGCGGATCGTGCCGGTGGACAGGGAGTTGTCGACCGTCGTGTGCTTGGTGCCGGCGTCGATGACGCCGTTGAGCTTGCTCGGGTTGAGCAGCACGCCGGGGCTGAGGGTCTCGGACATCATCGCCTTGAGCCAGGCCTGCTGGCGCTGCCCGCGGGAGATGTCGCCCTCGGCGAGGGTCTTGCGCTCGCGGACGTACTCGAGCGCCTGCTCTCCGTCGAGGTCGACGGGGCCGGCGGGGTACTTCGGGCTGGCCTGCTGGTTGTTGATGCGGACGCCGCCCAGGGCGTCGGTGAGGTTCTTGAAGCCCTCGAAGTCGGTCTTGGCGATGTGGTCGATCTTCACGCCCACGAGGTCCTGGATCGTGCTCACGAGCAGCGGCGACTGGCCGTACGCGTAGGCGGCGTTGATCTTGTCCTCGCCGTGGCCGGGCACGGGGACGTACAGGTCACGGGGGAAGTGGATGATCCAGATCTCGTCACGCGCCTCGGTGACGTGCACGAGCTGGATGACGTCGGACCGGCTCGCGGTCTCGCCGGGCCGGGCGTCGGAGCCGATGAGCAGGTAGTTGGTGCCCTTGTCCGTGACGAGCTTCTTGCCCTGGGTCGTCGCCGTCTGGTCGGCCGAGGAGCCGAGGAGGTCCTCGCGGGCGAGATTGCGGTCGACCTTGGAGCTGAGGAACCAGCCGTACCCCACGATGCCCACGACGAGCAGGAGGAGGAAGGCCACGAGCGAGACGGCAACCCGCCGTCCCCGGCCCATGCGACGACGGCGGCCGGTGCTGCGGGACTCGTCGACGGTGTTGTCGGTGTCCTCGAACTCTTCGAGCATGCGCCCATCGTAGGCGGCCGTGCTGGGACGGGCCTGTACGTCGTAGATTGGTGGGCATGACCGCTTCACCCCTGCTGCAGGCCCCCGGCGCCGTCCCCGGCGAGGGGATCGACGCCGGGGTGGCCGCCCACTACGGCGATCCCATGCGGGAGCAACGACTGCTCGCCGAGGGCCTGGGTGTCGTCGACCTCTCCCACCGCGGGGTCGTCACCATCACCGGCCCCGACCGGCTGTCGTGGCTGCACTCGCTCACCTCCCAGCAGCTGGCCGACCTGCCCCCGCGCACGTCGGCGGAGTCGCTCGTCCTCACCCCCAAGGGGCACGTCGAGCACGCCCTGCACGTCGTCGACGACGGCGGGACGACGTGGGTCACGGTCGAGCCCGGCACCGCGCCGGCGCTCGCGGCGTGGCTGGACTCGATGCGGTTCATGCTCCGGGTGGAGGTCGCGGACGTCTCCGACGCGTACGCCGTGCTCGGTGAGACCGTCGACCGCGAAGGGGGAGAGGGTGAGCCCCCGACATGGGTGGACCCGTGGCCCCGTCTCGTCGGCGACTCCGCTCTCTACGGCCCCGTCGCCGAAGAGCACCCGGGGCGGGAGCGCCGGTGGCGTGAGGTGATCGTCCCCGTCGGCGACGTCGCCGCGGCCGTCGGTGACCGTGAGCTCGTCGGCACCTGGGCAGCGGAGGCACTGCGCATCGCGGCCTGGCGCCCGCGCCACGGGGCGGAGACCGACCACCGCACGATCGCTCACGAGCTGGACTGGCTGCGCACCGCCGTGCACCTGCACAAAGGGTGCTACCGCGGGCAGGAGACGATCGCCCGCGTGCACAACCTCGGCCGCCCGCCGCGCCGGCTGGTCTTCCTCCACCTCGACGGCTCCGGGCACACCCTCCCCGACGTCGGTGCCGAGGTGCTGCTCGGTGACAAGGTCGTCGGGCGCCTGACGTCCGTCGCCCGCCACCACGACGACGGACCCATCGCGCTGGCCGTCCTCAAGCGCAACACCGACGACGCCGCCGACTTGCTCGTCGCGCCCGACATCGCCGCCGCGCAGACCCCGATCGTCCCGCGCTGACCGGGAAACCCCGACCGGACCGGGAAACCCCGACCGGGCCGGGAAACCCCGACCGGGCCGGGACACGACCCGGCCCGCGGTGACCAACCCGGCCGACGCGGGACATCCCGGCCCGCCGTGAGTTCCCTCACCTCTGCTGTCCGTGGCTTGCACGTGCTAACTGGAGCAAGCACACTGGAGGCATGTCGAAGAACCCGTTGGACGCCCTGCCGGGCAACCTGGGCAACAACCTCGGCGAGTACCTGCGCGAGCAGCGACTCACCAAGAAGTTGTCCCTGCGGCAGCTGTCGGCGATCGCCGGGATCTCCAACCCCTACCTGAGCCAGATCGAGCGGGGGGTCAAGCGGCCGAGCGCCGAGATCCTCCAGCAGATCGCCAAGGGCCTGTCGATCTCCGCCGAGACCCTCTACGTCCAGGCCGGTCTGCTCGACCCCAGCGACAGCGTGTCAGAGGTCGGTGCCACGACCCGCGCGGCGATCTCGAGCGACCCCGCCCTCACCGCCCGCCAGCGCCAGACGCTGCTGGAGATCTACGACTCCTTCGTCGGCGCGACCACGGGCGAAGGGGGCCGCGCACCGGCCGCGAAGACCTCCGCCCAGCGCTCGGCCGGCAAGGCCACGGGGACGAAGCGGACCGCGACCAAGCGGACCCCGGCGAAGCGGACCACTGCCAAGAAGTCCGCCGCCAAGAAGACCACCGCGAAGAAGACCGCGGTCAGCACGAAGGGCTCGGCAGCGTCGTCGGGCTCCAAGAACACGTCGGCCTCCCGGGCCGGTCGTGAGGACACGACCTCGTCATCGACGAGCACCCCAAGGAGAAACGCATGAGCGTCACCACCACCGTCAAGAAGGTCGTCACCGACCAGACCTACGCGACCCTCGGCGCCACCGACCTCACGGTCGAGACCGTCCGCGGCTACACCGCCCAGATCGCCGCCCTGCGCGCCGAGCTGGAGCCGAAGAAGGTCCAGGCCCGCGTCAAGGCCGCCCCGGCCGACGCGCAGGCGTACTACGAGGGCCTGACCAAGCGTGGCGAGGCCCTGGTCACCCGCATCAAGAACCAGAAGGCCACCAAGGACCTCGTCGGGCAGGCCGAGTCCACCGTCGCGCTGGGCAAGGGTGTCGTCACGACCGTCAAGAAGGCCGTCGCCGACGTCGAGCGCTCGGCCAAGGCCACGCTGACCATCGGTCGCAAGGAGGCCGTCAAGGCTGCCGAGGCCGTCGCCGACTCCGTGGACGTCGACGTCAAGGTCGACACCGCCAAGGCGAAGAAGGCCGTCGCCGGCTCTGCCAAGCGCACCACCACGGCTGCCAAGCGCACCACCACGACGACCAAGAAGGCCGCCGCGCGCACCCGCACGGCGACCAAGTCGACCGCGACCGCCGCGAAGAAGACGGCCGCCAAGACCACCCAGGCCGCCGAGAAGGCCGCCGAGAAGGTCGGCGACTGAAGAGGTCCCGAGCAGATGATGCTCTGGTGAGGCACTAACCTCCGGCGAGTGACCACTCACGCCGAGACCGCCTCCCTCGACGCAGCCCCCGTGCTGGTCCACGTGACCCGCGGGGGCTTCGTCGAGTCCGCCCACCGCGCGACGCTCGTCGCGACGGACGCCGCCGGGGGCAGCCCCCTTCGTCATGGTCGGGTGGACGACCCGGTGCTGCCGCGCTCCTCGCTCAAGCCCGTGCAGGCCCTGGCGATGGTCCGCCACGGGCTCGACCTGCCGCCGCACCTGCTCGCCCTCGTGTGCTCGAGCCACTCGGGTGAGCAGGTCCACCACGACGGTGTGGCCGAGGTCCTCGCGACCGTCGGGCTCGACCTGAGCGCGCTGCGCAACACCCCGGCCCTGCCGCTGGGGGAGCTCGAGCACGCCCGGTGGCTCGCCGCCGGCACCGCACCGGCTCCGGTCGCGCAGGACTGCTCCGGCAAGCACGCCGGCATGCTCGCCACCTGCCGCGTCAACGACTGGCCGACCGAGACCTACCTCGAGCCCGAGCACCCGCTGCAGCAGGCCATCCGCGACACGACCGCCGAGGTCGTGGGGCCGGTCACCCACACGACCGTCGACGGGTGCGGCGCGCCGCTCTTCGCCGTGCCGCTGTCGGGTCTGGCCCGCGCCTTCGGGCGCCTGGCCGCCGCAGAGCCCACGACGGACGAAGGGCGGGTCGCCGCCGCCATGCGCACCGCGCCCCACATGGTCGGCGGGACCGGGCGGGACGTCACGCAGTTCATGCAGGCCGTGCCGGGACTCATCGCCAAGGATGGCGCCGAGGCCGTGTACGCGGCCGGTCTGGACGACGGGCGCGGCGTCGCGCTCAAGGTCGCGGACGGCGCACCGACCGCCCGGGCCCGCCAGGCGCTGCTCGCCCACGCCCTGCTGGCGCTCGGCGTCGACACGCCGGACCTGCGGGCCCTCGCCGACCAGCCCGTCCTCGGCCACGGGCGCCCCGTGGGCGCGGTCGAGGTCGTCGACCTCACCGCATGAGGACCGTCCTGCAGCGGGTCACCGCGGCCAGGGTCACCGTCGACGACGAGGTCGTCGGCGAGATCGGCGAGGGACTCGTGGCGCTCGTCGGCGTGACCCACGCCGACGGCCCCGACGAGGTCGCGACGACCGTGCGCAAGGTCGCGGAGCTGCGGATCATGCGCGACGAGCGCTCCGTGACCGACTGCGGCGCAGGGGTGCTCGTCATCAGCCAGTTCACCCTCCACGCCGATGTGCGCAAGGGGCGACGTCCGTCGTGGAATGCCGCCGCGCCCGGGCCCGTCGCCGAGCCGCTCGTCGACGCGGTGGCCGCCGGCCTGCGAGAGCGGGGGATCGAGGTGGCCACGGGACGCTTCGGCGCCGACATGGCGATCGACATCCACGCCGACGGTCCGGTGACGATCGTCGTCGACGTCCCGGCCTAGTCTGGTCGGGTGCAGATCCTCAGCGACGTCCAGGGACTCATCGTCCTCGGCCTCAGCCTCCTCGCCCTCGGCGCGGAGGTCTTCGCCCTCGCCCACGCGGTCCGGCAGCGCCAGGACGCCTTCCCCGCGGCGGGCAAGCAGACCAAGACCTTCTGGGTCGCGGCCCTCGTCATCGCGACGCTCATGGGCATCGCGGCCGTCGGCGGCGTCGGGCTCCTCGGGATCATCGCCATCGTCCTCGCGGGCGTCTACCTCGCCGACGTGCGCCCGGCGATCGACGAGGTCCTCGGTCGCCGCCGCTGAGTCGGGCACAATGACCGGGCACCGCACCACCACCCAAGGGGACATCTCGTGAGCAGCCTGCCCGACCCGCGTGAGGACATGTTCGTGTCGGAGCGCCCGTGGGGCAGCTTCCAGCAGTTCACCCTCAACGAGCCGACGACGGTCAAGATCATCACCGTCGACCCCGGCCAGCGCCTGTCCCTGCAGACCCACGAGCTGCGGGCCGAGTTCTGGCAGGTCCTCGACGGCCCGATCGACGTGACCGTCGGGGAGCGGACGTGGAGCGCGCAGCCCGGCGAGCAGGTCTGGGTGGAGCAGGGCGCCGTGCACCGCATGGGCAACTCGTCCGACCGTCCGGGTCGCGTCCTCGAGATCGGCTACGGCGACTTCGACGAGGGCGACATCGTCCGCCTCGAGGACGACTACCAGCGCTGAGCCAGCGGTCCTCCGCGCGGCGCGACGAGCGACCACGGCACGGTGAGCTCGCCGAGGCGCCACCGGTCCGCACCGCCGACGACCGGGACCTGCGTCGCCACGTCCCCCAGCGCCGCCACCGCCTGCTGCCGGGCCCCGTACGGAGCGAAGGGGGAGGACCGCCGCCACGCGTCGTCCACGAGCGCGAGCAGGTCGTGCACCGGCTCGCCCGGGACGTTGCGGTGGATCAGCGCCTTGGGCAGGCGTTCGGCGACGACCGAGGGTGGCCGCGAGGCGTCGAGGTCGCGCAGCCGCCACGAGAGCGTGAGCGTGCGCGGACCGTCCGCGTCGAGCGTGACCCAGCTGCCGAGCCGGCCGAGCTCGTCGCACGTGCCCTCGACGAGGATCCCGCGCTCGTCGAGCCGGTCGATCATCGTGCGCCACGGCCCCTCGACCTCGGACTCGTCGTACTGGCGCAGCACGTTGAAGGCGCGCACGACCCGGGCCCGCCGCCCCGCCGGCAGCGGCACCTCGAACCCACCGAGCGCGAAGTCCACGCCCGGCCGCGCCCACGCCTGCGCGGTCGCCACCCGCTCGGGGTCGATCTCGAGGCCGGTGACGTGCACGTCCGGCCGCACCGCACGCACCCGGTCCGCCCACTCCACCGTCGTGACGCCGGAAGCGCCGTGGCCCAGGTCGACGAGGTGCGGGGTGCCCCCCTTCGTCAGCACGTCGCGGTGGGTCGCGAGCAACCACCGGTCGCACCGACGCAGGCGGTTGGGGTTGGTCGTCCCCCGGGTGATGTTGCCGAGGGGGCGCGGGCTGGGCACGCCCGCAGCCTAGGGCGTGGTGCGAACTAGGCTGGCAGGCGTGTGGCACGCAGACCGACGGGTGAGCTGGAGCATGGTGTCCCTGCTCCTCTCGCTGTCCGGTGCCCTGCTGCTCGCCGCGATCATCTGGGTGCCGCCGGCGCTCGGCCGCGACTCGGGCGTCCGACCGATCCAGCCCGGCCTGCTCGTCGTCGCCCCCGAGGCGAGCGGCGTGGTGACCCTCGGGTCCGGCCGCGCGGCGCAGCTGGACGGCACGGGGCTGCGGATCACCAACGGCGGGGGCCTGCTCTTCCGCACAGTGCGCGGCGGCTCGCCCCTCTCCGCGCTCTTCGGCGAGGTCGAGGGCAGCGGCAGCGAGCGCTCCGAGGAGGTCTCGGCGGCGGCGAGCAACCTCGAGATCGACCGCCTCGCCATCGAGCCCGGTGAGGTCACCTGGTCGGGTCGTCTCACCGGCGACGGGCAGAGCGTGCCGGCGTCGATCGTCGTGCGTCTCGAGGGGGCCCGGCTCGTCGTCACGGCCACGGCGAAGGGGGCCGACGCGGTCGTCGTCCACTCCCACCAGGAGCTGGCGACCCGGGGCCGCCAGCCCGGTCTGCCCGACCGGCTGCTGCGCAAGCGGGCATGGTGGGTGGGTGACGGCCCAGCCCCCGTGGTCGACGCCTACTCGACGGAGCTGGGCGTGACCGTGGGCCTGGGACCGCGTGGGCGCCACCGGGGTGTCGACCTGCGCCGGATGGGGCACACCGACCTGCACGCGTGGGCACCGAGCGCCACGCTGACGATGACGAGCTACCGGAGGGTGGTGGAGGAGTGAGCGAGCAGCGCATCCGGAGGGTGGCGATGATCAGCGTGCACACCTCGCCGTTGGCCCAGCCGGGCACCGGCGACGCGGGCGGGCTGAACGTCTATGTCGTCGAGTCCGCGCGCGAGATGGCGTCCCGGGGCGTCGAGGTGGAGATCTTCACCCGGCGCACCGCAGCGGACCTGCCCGACGTCGTCGAGCTCTTCCCCGGCGTCACCGTCCGCCACGTCGACGCGGGCCCGTACGAGGGCCTGGTCAAGGAGGACCTCCCGGGTCAGCTGTGCGCCTTCGCCGCCGGGATGATGCGCGAGATCGCTCGCGTGCCCGCCGGCCACTACGACGTCGCCCACTCCCACTACTGGCTCTCCGGGCAGGTCGGCTGGCTCGTCGCCGAGCGCTGGCAGGTGCCGCTCGTGCACACGATGCACACGATGGCCCGGGTCAAGAACCGCCAGCTGGCCGCCGACGACGTCCCCGAGCCGCCCGGCCGCGAGATCGGCGAGGCGCAGGTCGTCGACATCGCCGACCGGCTGATCGCCAACACCGGGCAGGAGGCCGGCGAGCTCGTCGAGTACTACGACGCCGACCCGGGCAAGGTCGTCGTCGTGCCGCCGGGGGTGGACCTCGAGCTGTTCACCCCGGGCGACCGGGCCGCGGCCCGCTCGCAGGTCGGGCTGCGCGAGGACGCGGTCGTGCTCCTCTTCGTCGGGCGGATCCAGCCGCTCAAGGCACCCGATGTGCTCGTCCGCGCGGCGGCGCACCTCCTCGAGCGTCGACCCGAGCTGCGTGAGCGGCTCGTCGTCGCGGTGCTCGGCGGGGCCTCGGGCCGCGGACTGGCCGCGCCCGACTCCCTCCGGCGACTGGGTGAGGAGCTCGGCGTCTCCGATGTGCTCCACCTGGCGCCGCCGGTGAGCCGGGCCGAGCTGGCCCAGTGGTACCGGGCGGCCGACGTCGTCACCGTCCCCTCGTACACCGAGTCCTTCGGCCTCGTGGCGGTCGAGGCGCAGGCCTCCGGGGCTGTCGTGCTCGCGGCCCGGGTGGGCGGGCTGCCCACGGCCGTCGGTGACGCCGGGGTGCTCGTCGACGGGCACGACCCGCAGGTGTGGGCCGGCGAGCTGCTGGCCGTCCTCGACGACCCCGAGCGCGCGGAGGACCTGCGCGTCCGCGCGCGCCGGCACGCCGAGGGGTTCGGCTGGGCGGCCACCGTCGACCACCTGCTCGAGGTCTACGGCGACGCGGTCGCCGAGCGGGCCTCGCTGACCGACCGCACGACCGACCAACCGCTGGAGGTGGCCCGATGACCGAGCCGATGGACCAGGACGAGCGGCAGCGCGCGCTCGACGTCGTGACCCGGGTGGTCGCGGAGGCCGGTCTCGAGCACGAGCCGGGGGCCCGTGACGGGGAGCTCGTCGTCACCCTGCCGGGGGAGCGCAAGCTCAAGACGGTGACCTCCCTCGTCGTCGGCGAGCAGGCGCTGTCGGTCTCGGCCTTCGTCATCCGCAATGCGGATGAGAACCACGAGGAGTTCTACCGCCACCTCCTGCGGCGCAACCTGCGGATGCCGCTGCTCGCGTACTCCGTGGACTCCTCCGGTGACGTCTACGTCGGCGGGCGGATCCCCCTTCGCGCCGTGACCGACGAGCTCGTCGACCAGGTGCTCGGCATCGTGCTCGAGGCGGCCGATGCGCCGTTCAACGAGCTGCTCCTGCTCGGGTTCCGCTCGTCGATGCAGAAGGAGTGGGACTGGCGCGTCTCGCGCGGTGAGTCGCTGCGCAACCTCGAGGCATTCCGCTCCGTGCTGGAGCGCGAGGGTGAGCGGGCGCCCGCGCCGGACGGGGCGCCGCGGGACTGACGCGCGTCGATACGCTGTGCCCATGTCGACTCTGATCCTGCTGCGCCACGGTCGTTCCGACTGGAACGAAAAGAACCTCTTCACCGGATGGGTCGATGTCGACCTCATCGACCGCGGTCGTGAGGAGGCCGTCCGGGGCGGCCGTCTCATGGCCGAGGCCGGGCTCCTGCCCGACGTCGTCCACACCTCGGTGCTGCGCCGGGCGATCACCACCGCCAACCTCGCGCTCGACGCCGCCGACCGCCACTGGATCCCGGTGCGTCGCGACTGGCGGCTCAACGAGCGCCACTACGGCGCCCTGCAGGGTCTGGACAAGGCCGCGACCCGGGACACGTACGGCGAGGAGCAGTTCATGCTCTGGCGGCGCAGCTTCGACACCCCGCCGCCGGAGATCGACCCCACCAACGAGTTCGCGCAGACCGACGACCCCCGTTACGCGGGCATGGAGGTGCCGCGCACCGAGTGCCTCAAGGACGTCATCGAGCGCCTCATGCCGTACTGGGAGGGCCCGATCCGCGAGGACCTCGCCGCCGGCCGCACGGTGCTCGTCACCGCCCACGGCAACTCGCTGCGCGCGCTCGTCAAGCACCTCGACGGCATCAGCGACGAGGACATCGCGGGGCTGAACATCCCGACCGGCATGCCGCTCGTCTACGACCTCGGTGAGGACTTCATGCCGACCCGCCCGGCGGAGTACCTCGACCCGGAGGCCGCTGCGGCCGAGGCCGCCGCGGTCGCCAACCAGGGGAAGTGACCCGCCCCGAGTACGACGCAGGGGGCCCCGCCGACATCGAGTCGGCGGGGCCCCCTGCGCTGTGCGGGCTGTGCGGCGCGGTCAGTCGCGCTCGTGCACCTCGGGCAACTCGATGGCGCCGGCCTCGCCGGTGACGAGGAAGCCGACGCGGCGGGCCACGGTCACGGCGTGGTCGCCGAAGCGCTCGTAGTAGCGGCTGAGCAGCGCGACGTCGACGGCGCTCGTCGTGCCGTGCTGCCACGCGCCCTCGGCGAGGACGGTGAACATCTCACGGTGGAGGGTGTCGAGCTCGTCGTCGACCTGCTCGATGGCCGCGGCCTCCTCGAGGCTCTGGCTCGTGATGACCCCACCGACCTGGCCGACGATCTGCTCGGCGATGGCGCCCATCCGCTCGAAGGTCGCGCGCAGCTCCTCCGGAACGGCGTGCTCGGGGTAGCGCAAGCGCACGACCTGGGCGACGTGGCGGGCGAGGTCACCCATGCGCTCGAGGTCGCCGGACATGCGCATCGAGGCGACGACCGTGCGCAGGTCGCTCGCGACGGGGGACTGGCGGGCGAGCAGGTCGACCGACCGCGCGTCGAGGTCGTTGCGGCGCAGGTCGATCGCCTGGTCCTGGGCGATGACCTGGTCCGCGAGCTGGACGTCGGCCTCGAGCAGGGCACGGGTGGACTGGCGGATCGCTGCGGCGACCAGCTCGGCGAGCGAGACCAGGTCGGTGGCGACCTGCTCGAGCTCGTCGTGGAAAACCTGGCGCATCGCGCCCCCTTCGGTCGTGGTCAGGACAGGTCTCCTGCCCAGTGAACGTGGTTCCAGTGAACACCTCGCAGAGCGCAGGTGAACAGCACGGGGGCCCATCTCGTGGTGGGCAGCCCGCTCCCAGCATGCCCGGTGGGAGAAGTACTCTCGGTGACGTGCAGCCAACGACCGCGGCAATTCTCGGTGGCGTCGCCGGCATGCTCATCAGCTTCTTGGTCTGGGCGGCGATCACCTTGAGCGACCGCGAACGCGCCGTGGAGCGGGAGCCCGAGCCGGAGGTGCCCCGTGGTGTCGGGGACGTCCTGGCCGTGCTCCGCTCGTCGGGTGTCGTGCTCGACCACTCCGGAGGCGTCGTCAAGAGCTCGCCCGCCGCGATCACCTACGGCATCGTGCGCAACGGCCGCCTCATCCACGACGAGATCTCCGCGATGGTCGCCCAGGTCGCCCGCGACGGCGTGATCCGCGAGGCCCAGCTCGAGCTGTCCAGGTCGGGGCTGAGCAATGTCGCGTACGTGTCCGCGCGCGTCGCTCCGCTCGGCGCCGAGCACGTGCTGCTGCTCGTCGACGACCAGACCCAGGGCCGCCGCGTCGAGGAGACCCGACGCGACTTCGTCGCCAACGTCAGCCACGAGCTCAAGACGCCGGTCGGTGGCATCTCCCTGCTCGCCGAGGCGGTCATGGACGCCAAGGACGACCCCGAGGCCGTCGACCGCTTCGCCCGTCGGATGCAGAGTGAGGCGGTGCGCCTGTCGAGCCTGATCAAGGAGATCGTCGAGCTCTCCCGGCTCCAGGGCACGCCGGTCCTGCAGGACCCGCAGCTCGTCGAGATCGAGGACGTCGTCGCGCTCGCCCTCGAGCACCTGCGCATCGAGGCCGAGGCCAAGAACATCACCCTGACCGACAAGGTCGCCGAGGACCTGTACGTGCGCGGCGACGAGGACATGCTCATCACCGCCGTGCGCAACCTCGTCGGCAACGCGATCTCCTACTCCGACGCCAACACCGCGGTCGGCGTGGGCGCGCGCCTGCAGGGCGACACGGTCGAGATCGCCGTCACCGACCAGGGGCCTGGCATCCCCGAGCACGAGCAGACCCGCATCTTCGAGCGCTTCTACCGGATGGACGCCGCCCGCTCCCGGGCCACCGGCGGCACCGGTCTCGGCCTGTCGATCGTCAAGCACATCTGCGCCAACCACGGCGGCGACATCCAGGTCTGGAGCGACGGCGCCCACGGATCCACCTTCACCATCCGCCTGCCGGTCGCGGCCGAGTCCCTCGAGGCCGCCACCCCGCAGCCCCCCACTCCCACCGCCCCCACCCCCAAGGAGTCCCGCACATGACGCGCATCCTCGTGGTCGAGGACGAGGTGTCCTTCTCCGACCCGCTGTCCTACCTGCTCGACAAGGAGGGCTACGACGTCGTCGTGGCCGAGACCGGCCCGGACGCCATCACGGCCTTCGACGCGGACGGCGCGGACCTCGTCCTGCTCGACCTGATGCTGCCCGGCCTGTCGGGGATCGACGTGTGCCGCGCGATCCGCCAGCGCTCCAACGTGCCGGTCATCATGCTCACGGCCAAGGATGGCGAGATCGACAAGGTCGTCGGGCTCGAGATCGGTGCCGACGACTACGTCACCAAGCCGTACAGCTCGCGCGAGCTGCTCGCCCGGATCAAGGCGGTGCTGCGCCGCAACAGCGAGCCGGAGGAGCTGCTCCCCTCCACGATCGAGGGCGGTCCGGTCCGCATGGACGTCGACCGCCACGTCGTCGCCGTCGGCGGGACGCAGATCTCGCTGCCGCTCAAGGAGTTCGAGCTGCTCGAGATGCTGCTGCGCAATGTCGGGCGGGTCCTCACCCGGGTCCAGCTCATCGACCGCGTCTGGGGCAGCGACTACGTCGGTGACACCAAGACGCTCGACGTCCACATCAAGCGGTTGCGGGCCAAGATCGAGCCGGACCCGGCCAAGCCGGTGCACATCGTCACCGTGCGGGGGCTGGGCTACAAGTTCGAGGACTGAGGTCCCTCACGTCACGAGAGGCCGGCACCCGATGCGGGGTGCCGGCCTCTCGTGGGCGAAGGGGGGTGGCCTCAGTGGCCCTCCTCCTCCTCGTGCTCCGCGCTGGGCGTGGGGGTCGGGGTCCAGCCCTCGGGCGCGTAGTCCTCGTAGTAGCCGGCCGGGTCGAGCACGGGGGTGTTGACCGGGGTGGTCGCGCCGCCGTCGCTCACGTCGAGCTCGATCATGTCGCCGGGAGCGGCGTCGACCTCGGTGAGGGTGAGCGTCTCGTCCTCGCTGAGCACGACGACGGCGTGGGCCGGGACCTGGGCCTCGACCTTGCTGCCACCGGGCACGGCGACGGTGAAGGTCAGCTCCTCGCCGGTCGTGTTCTCCACGGTGCCGGTGACGGTGGCGTCACCGCCCTCCTCGCCGCTCACGAGCGCGAGGTTGCGCACCTGGGCGTTGTCGAGGTCGGCGGGCACGCCGTCCGCCAGCGACATCGTCTCGGACGTCTGGAAGGGGGAGTTGACCGAGCAGCCGGCCGTCCCGGCCGCGAGGGCCAGGGCCAGGGCGATCACAGGGGTGCGGGTGAGGAGGTTGCGCTTCACGGGGCACAGCCTAGCGGGGGCGGTCGCCCCCTTCGTCGTGGGTGTGGCCACATGCCCTCTCCCGCGCGCGCGAGAGGGCATTCTGGCCCCTTGGACGACTGTGCGACCCACGACACGCCGTGATAATCTGGAGGTCGCGAAAGGGGAAATCTCCACATGGTTTTCAAGGTCGGCGAGACGGTCGTGTACCCCCACCACGGGGCTGCTCTGATCGAAGAGATCAAGATGCGAAAGATCAAGGGCGAGGACAAGCAGTACCTCAAGCTCAAGGTGGCCCAGGGTGACCTGACCATCGAGGTGCCCGCCGAGAACTGCGACCTCGTGGGTGTCCGCGACGTCGTGGGTAAGGAGGGGCTGGACCGGGTGTTCGAGGTGCTGCGCACCCCGCACGCCGAGGAGCCGACCAACTGGTCGCGCCGCTACAAGGCCAACCTCGAGAAGCTGGCCTCCGGTGACGTCATCAAGGTGGCCGAGGTCGTGCGCGACCTGTGGCGCCGCGAAAAGGACCGCGGCCTGTCCGCCGGCGAGAAGCGCATGCTCGCCAAGGCCCGCCAGATCCTCGTCTCCGAGCTCGCGCTCGCGGAGAAGACGGACGAGGACAAGGCCGAGGTCATGCTCGACGAGGTCCTGGCTTCCTGAGGTCGCAGCCCTGACTGCAGCAGACATCCCGCACGACGCCCACACCGATGACGGTGTGGGCGTCGTCGTCGTGGCCGCCGGGTCCGGCACGCGCTTGGGCGCGAGCCGACCCAAGGCCTTCGTCGAACTGCGCGGCGCGACGATCCTCGAGCACGCGCTGCGGGGGGTCCTGGAGAGCGCCCCCGGTGAGCTGGCCGTCGTCGTGCCCGAGGAACTCGTCGGCGAGGCGCAGCAGATCCTCGCCCGCCTCGACCTCGCGGGGACCCGCGCGAGCGTCGTGGCCGGTGGGGCCGAGCGCAGCGACTCGGTCAACGCCGGACTGCGCGCCCTGACCGACGCGAGCCGACACGTCCTCGTGCACGACGCCGCGCGCTGCCTGACGCCCGTCGCCGTCTTCGAACGGGTGCTCGCCGCGCTGCGGGCCGGGGCCGAGGGCGTCGTGCCGGGCGTGCCCGTCGTCGACACGATCAAGGTGGTCGACGCGAGCGGACACATCGTCTCCACCCCCCTTCGCAAGTCCCTGCGGGCGGTGCAGACCCCGCAGGGCTTCGCCCGCGACGTGCTGGCCGCCGCGCACGCCGCGGGCGCCGCGGCCACCGACGACGCCGCCCTCGTCGAAGCGCTCGGGTACGCCGTCCTCGTCGTCGAGGGCGACGAGCGGGCGCTCAAGGTGACCACGCCCGACGACCTCGCCCGCGCCGAGCGCCTGCTCGCCGGGGCCTGACGCCACCCCAACCCGCGCATCTCCCCGGGGAAATGCGCGCTCGAACGCACCCCCCTCCGCGCATTTCCCCGGGGGAATGCGCGGTCATTGGCGCTCGCGCAGGTGCCGACGGACGGCGAGGGCTGCGGCCCGGCCGGCCCGGTTGCCGCCGATCGTGCTCGCCGACGGCCCGTACCCCACGAGCTGCACGCGCGGGTCGAGGGCCGCGGTGACGCTCGTCTGCACGTCACTCGTGCCGGGCAGCAGGGCGATCCCACCCGCCGGGCTGCGCAGCCCCAGCGGAGCGAGGTGACGCACCGCGGGGCGGAACCCCGTCGCCCACAGGATCGTGTCGGCCGGTTCGAAGCCGCCGTCGGCCCACCGCACCCCGTCGCGCTCGATCCGCTCGAACATCGGCCGCCGCCGCTCGTAGACCCCGGTGCGCGCCGCGGCCATCTCCTGGGGCCGCAGGCGCAGGCCGGTGACCGAGACGACGCTGGCGGGTGGTTTCCCTTCGCGCACCCGACGCTCGACGAGGCCGATTGCGTCGCGACCTGAGAACTCGTCGCTCCACACCGGTGGCCGTCGGGTCACCCAGACGACGTGCGCGATCGGCGCGATCTCGCCGATGAACTGCACGGCGGACGCGCCACCACCCACGACGACCACGCGGCGACCGCGGAAGTGCTCGCGCCCCGGGTAGGCGACCGTGTGCCACTGGTCGCCGGCGAAGTCGCGCTGGCCCGGGTAACTCGGCACGAAGGGGTGGGACCAGGTGCCCGTCGCATTGACCAGCGTGCGGGCGGTCCACGAGCGCTCGCCCGCGCGGGCGACGAGCAGCCCGTCCTCGTCGGTCACGGCGTCGACCCGCACCGGCCGGATGACGGGCAGCTCGTGCTCGTCCTCGTAATCGTCGAACCACCGCGCGATGACCTCGTTGGCCCGGTCGTGCGAGCCGCCCGGCGCGGGAGCGTCCGGCAGGTCCGCGACGCCGTGGACGTCGGCCATCGTCAGCGAGTCCCATCGGTGCTGCCAGGCGCCACCCGCCCGCTCGTTGGCGTCGAGCACGACGTGCCCGATCCCCAGGCGCCGCAGGTGGAAGGACGCGGACAGACCCGCCTGCCCGGCGCCGATGACGATCGAGTCGAGGGGGTCCACGGTCCGTGCAACACCGGCGGCGACGCGGTCCATCCCGACTGGGAGACTGGCGCCATGACTGCGAACCACGCCCAGAGCCTGCCGCGGACCGGGATCGGTGTCGACGTCCATTCCTTCGCCGCGGCGGACTCGGGACGCGAGTTGTGGGTCGGTGGCCTGCTGTGGCCGGGGGAGACCGGCCTCGAGGGCCACTCCGACGCGGACGTCGCCTGTCATGCGGCGTGCGACGCGCTCTTCGCCGCGGCCGGCATCGGTGACCTCGGGCAGCACTTCGGCACCGGTCGGCCCGAGCTCGCGGGGGCGTCGGGCGCGACCCTGCTCGCCGAGGCGGCCCGGCTCGTGCGCGAGGCCGGCTTCGAGATCGGCAACGTCTCGGTGCAGGTCATCGGCAATCGCCCGAAGATCGGCACCCGCCGCGACGAGGCCCAGCAGGCGATGTCCGCCGCCTGTGGTGCCCCCGTGAGCCTGAGTGGCACGACGACGGACGGGCTCGGGCTCACCGGTCGGGGCGAGGGTGCGGCTGCGATCGCGACCGCCCTCGTCGTCGCGGTCGCCTAGGGGAGTCATCCCCATCGCCGTCGCGCAACGCCTCTCATAGGGTGGTCGTGAAGGACGACGAAGGGGGAAATGATGGCCGTCACCCATGGTGGCGATCCGACCCAGATGCGACAGGTCGCCGGGCAGCTCAAGGCGTCGGGGGAGAGGATCACCGACTCCGCCGCGATGATGCGAGGCTCACGCCAGGTGCTCGTCCAGAGCTGGGAGGGGGCCGATGCGGAGGCACTGCTCAGGAGCGCGGAGGGCGCGGAGGGTCAGCTGACCTCCGCTGCCGATGTGCTCATCGCCTTCGCCGCCCGACTCATCGAGCAGGCGGACCAGCAGCAGGGCGCGTCGGAGGGCAGTGTGCGCACGGCAGGCTCCCCGCCGCCGGGGGTCGTCGCGGACAACAACGACGCCCGGGACAACCACTGGTGGAACCTGCGGAAGAAGGACCCCGCCGACTACGAGACCGACGGCGACCCCGGCACGGATATCGAGATGCCCGAGGGCCTGGACCCGGACTCCCAGCTGGCCAAGGACCTCATGGCCACGCCGCAGGGGCGCGAGACGCTCGAGTGGCTGCGCAAGAACGACATCGAGATCAAGTACAGCGACAAGGAGGGCGCCTGGTACTCGGCGTATGACAACAGCATCACCTTCGGGGTCGACGGCGACGGCAACCCGAAGGACTCGCCCGACACCCTCATCCACGAGGCCAACCACGCGCAGTGGGACGCCGACGACAAGGTCGTCGACATCAACAGCTCCTCGCGCGAGGAGTACATCAAGGGCAAGCTCGACGAGGAGATCGAGGGGCAGTCCGAGAGGTGGGCGTGGAACCAGCAGGCGCGCGAGCAGGGCATGGACGTCCCGATGGGGAGCGACGAGGCTGCCTATCGCGAGGCCGTGCAGGAAGCGACCGCTGCCGGCGCCACCCCGGCGGAGGCGGAGCAGGCCGGGCGGGAAGAGGTCCGCAAGATGTTCGAGGGAGACCACCCGAGCGTCAACTACACGCAGTCCACGGACGGGCAGAACTACGCCGAGCGCCATGGCGACGACTGGGACGACAAGCACGACTGGTGGCCGCTGTGGTGACGGGTGAGGATGTGGGGCATGGGACGGACGCTCATGAAGGCCGTGACGGCGCTCGCCGTGACGGCGGTGGCAGTGGCCGGGTGTGGCCGAGACGAGGACAGTGCTCAGGAGGGCAGCGACATGATGCGTGAGCGCACGGTGGAGGCATTCGAGGGACCGGATCCCGACCTGGCCTCCTTCGCCGGGGACGACGAGACGCGGCCGGACGTCATCGACACCCCCTTCGTCGACGACTGGTACGTCTTCCAGCTGACCGGTCAGCACCGCGCGACGGTCGTCGCGGTCACCAAGGAAGGTGAGCCGCGCGGGGTCGAGCTCACCGGCGCGCCGGAGGCGTGGGACGAGGTCGTCGAAGGGGTGTCCGTCACCGACGCGACGACGGCCCAGGACGTTGCGGATGCCTGGGTGCGGGCCATGCGGCCGGTGTCCGGGGCGGCGAAGATCATCACGTCCGTCGACGACATCGATCTCACCGGGTCGCAGGCCGATGAGGTCCGGGAGGAGCTGCGCCGCGAGGTCGGTGACACTGTGGGCGACACGTCGGCCCGCGCGACCGGCGAGGACTGGGCGAGCACCCGGTGGATGGTCCACGACAACGACCTCGTCAAGCTGGAGCTGACGATCCACGCGGACGCGACGGTCGACGTCGAGCGCTCCGTGGAGCGTGCGGACCTGCCCGGTCCGATCGCGCTCTGATCCGAGCCGAGCGAGCGACGCCCGCGCTCAGCCCAGGCGCGCGGCGAAGGCCTCGGTCACCGGGCGCCACGCGGCCTCGATCGCCGGCTGCGCCTGTTCGACCGCGGCCAGGGCTGCGGGCACGTCGATGCCCTCGACCTCGGGCGCCCCGGCGTCGGAGGCCGCCCAGGCCGTGACGATGTCGAGGTCGGCCTCGGGGTGACCCTGTACGCCCCAGACCGTGGGGGCGAGCCGGGCGACGAGCAGGTCGCCGCGCTCGTTGTCCGCGAGGGCGACCGCGCCATCGGGCAGCCGGGTGACGATGTCGTCGTTCCACTGCGGCACGGGCGCGCCCGCCGCCGCGGCGAGCACGACGTCGTCGGCGAGCTGGTCGGTGCTGCCGACGGTGAGCACGCCGATGGTCCTGCCACCGGGGTTGCGCCCGACCTCGCCCCCGAGCGCGACGGCCGCGAGCTGGTGGCCCAGGCAGATGCCCAGGGCGGGGGTGCCCCCCTTCGCCGCGGCGCTGATGAGATCACGCACGGCCGGCAGCCACGGGGCCACCTCGTCGTCGCGGCAGCCCATCTGGCCACCGAGCACGAGCAGGCCGTCGTGCCCGGACAGGTCGGCGGGCAGCGCCTCGCCGGCGTAGGGCCGGCGTACGTCGAGCTCGACGCCCGCCTCGGCCAGCCACGTGCCGACCCGGCCCGGAGGGCAGGTCTCCTGGTGCTGGACGACGAGCAGGCTCATGGCGCGCGCTCCGGACGGCGCCCGGTGATCGCGCCCGCGCCGATCAGCGCGATGCCGACGACGTCGAGCACCAGGGCAGGAACAGCGGCCAACCAGGCCAGTCGGTAGTTGATCCCGTGGATGACCAAGGTCCCGAGGAGGCTGACCACGGTGGAGATCACGATGCACGCGGCGCCGGCGACGACGAGCTTCCACCACAGTCCCTCGTCGCGACGCATGATCGCGATCACGGCGATGGCGAGTACGGCGATCGTCGTGGGGAGGGACCAGCCGAGCTGGCTGATGAGGGCCGAGAGGCGGTGGTCGAGGTCGAGGCCCATGCGCGCAGGGTACTGGCGCGGGAGGCGATCGGCTCAGTCCGCGCTCGCGCGTGGCCGCGGCGACGCGAGCCGCGCGAGGCGCTGCAGCTCGGAGACGTGCCCGCACAGGGCCTCGCGGCCGGCGGGCGTCAGCGTCACCCGGGTCGAGCGCCGGCCGGCGGTGACCACCCGCGTGATCCGCACGTAGGACTCCGCCTCGAGGCTGCGCAGGTGCTTGCTCAGGGCCGAGTCGGACAGTCCGACCTCGTCGCGCACCCGGGCGAAGGGCAGCCCGTGCGTCGGTGCGAGCAGCGCGCAGATCTGCAGCCGGTGCGGTTCGTGCACCACCGGGTCGAAGATCGGGCGAGGCATGGTCACAGGGTAGGCGACTTGCCTCATCGGAAAGGTGCCGGTCGCGCGCTGCCGCGGCCCTTCCGGGCCCGTCCCCGGGGACGGGAGTGTCCTCCCCTTCGTCCGTGGGCCACGATGGTGCGCATCACACCGGGCCGGCCGGCCCGTCACCGAAGGGAGCTCGCGCGTGTCGCAGACGGTCAAGGGAGTCATCGCCCGGTCCAAGGGAGCCGATGTGGAGGTCGTCGACATCGTCGTGCCCGACCCCGGGCCCGGGGAGGCCGTGGTCGCCGTGCAGTCCTGCGGGGTCTGCCACACCGACCTGCACTACCGCGAAGGGGGGATCAACGACGAGTTCCCCTTCCTCCTGGGCCACGAGGCGGCCGGCGTCGTCGAGTCCGTCGGCGAGGGCGTCACGGACGTCGCCCCCGGCGACTTCGTCATCCTCAACTGGCGCGCGGTGTGCGGTCAGTGCCGCGCGTGCCGGAAGGGCAAGCCGCAGTACTGCTTCGACACGCACAACGCGACCCAGAAGATGACCATCGCCGAGACCGGCGAGGAGCTGACCCCCGCGCTGGGTATCGGCGCCTTCGCCGAGAAGACCCTCGTCGCTGCGGGGCAGTGCACCAAGGTCGACGGGGACGCCGACGCGGCGGCCGTGGGCCTGCTGGGCTGCGGTGTGATGGCCGGCTTCGGTGCCGCGGTCAACACCGGTGAGGTCACTCGTGGTGAGTCGATTGCGGTCATCGGGTGCGGTGGTGTCGGTGATGCGGCGATCGCGGGCGCGAAGGTTGCGGGTGCGACGACGATCATCGCGGTGGACATGGATCCGCGGAAGCTGGAGATCGCCAAGGGCTTCGGTGCCACGCACACCGTGGATGCGAGCACCGAGGACACCGTCGAGCGGGTCCGTGAGCTGACGGGCGGTTTCGGTGCCGATGTCGTCGTCGACGCGGTCGGCCTGCCGCAGACCTACGAGCAGGCCTTCTACGCGCGCGACCTGGCCGGTCGAGTCGTCCTCGTCGGGGTCCCGACCCCGGACAAGGAGGTCACCCTCCCCATGATCGAGATCTTCGGCCGAGGTGGTGCCCTCAAGTCGAGCTGGTACGGCGACTGCCTGCCGAGCCGCGACTTCCCGATGCTCGTCGACCTCTACCGCCAGGGGCGCTTCGACCTCGACGCCTTCGTCACCGAGCGGATCGGTCTGGGCGACATCGAGTCGGCCTTCGACAAGATGCACTCCGGTGACGTGCTGCGCTCGGTGGTGGTCCTGTGACCGCGCGCATCGACAAGGTCATCACCTCCGGCACCTTCGAACTCGACGGCGGCTCGTGGGAGGTCGACAACAACGTGTGGATCGTCGGTGACGACGCCGAGTGCATCGTCATCGACGCGGGCCACGAGGCCGCCCCGATCCTCGACGCGGTCGGTGAGCGCCGCCTGCTCGCGATCGTCAGCACCCACGCCCACAACGACCACGTCAACGCGGCCGCCGAGGTGGCCGACGCGAAGGGGGCGCCGATCTGGCTGCACCCCGACGAGGCCCCGCTGTGGGGGATGACCTACCCCGACCGAGCCCCCGACGGGGCCCTGGCCCACGGCCAGGTCATCACCGTCGCGGGGACCGAGCTGACCGTGCTGCACACGCCCGGCCACGCGCCCGGCGCCTGCTGCCTGCACGCGCCGGAGCTCGGGGTCGTCTTCTCCGGGGACACCCTCTTCAACGGCGGCCCGGGAGCGACCGGTCGCTCGTACTCGGACTTCCCGACGATCGTGGAGTCGATCCGCGACAAGCTGTTGACCCTCCCTTCGGAGACGGTCGTGCACACCGGGCACGGGGACGACACGAGCATCGGCGCGGAGGCCCCGCACGTGCAGGAGTGGCTCGACCGCGGGCACTGACCTCAGGTCGCCAGCGCCGCAAAGCCCACCCCGGTCAGGCAGGCCAACTCCACCATGACGAAGGGGAGGGACGTCCACCTGATCGCGGTGGCCTGGCGGCCGGCTGCGCCGGCCCGGACCAGGTCGTCGCGGTACGGGCCGAGGTCGGCGTGGCTGGGGAGGAAGTTGGCGATCGCCGGCGTCACCGCGGCGGCCCCGACGAAGGCCGCCAGACCCGGCACCCACGTGCCCACCCCGAGGGCGTCACGCAGCCAGACCACCGCGACGGCGACCACCAGGCACCCCAGCACGATCGCGAGGTGGAGTACCGCGGTCATGACGACGGTCCGCAGCAGGCCGCCCGCCGTCTGCCCGACCCACCACGTGAGCAGTCGCCGCTCGATCCACATGCCGGCGGCGATGCTCCACACGAGCAGCACCACGAGCAGGGTCCACACGGCCCAGGCCGGCATCTGGCTCGTCATGGCGTGCAGGCTAGCGGGACGCGGACGTTAGCCTTGGGCCCGTGACCCTGCAGCTCTTCGACACCGCCACGCGCGAGCAGCGCGACTTCGTCCCCGTGACCCCCGGCCGGGTGGGGATGTACATCTGTGGGCTCACGACGCAGGGTGCGCCGCACATCGGGCACCTGCGGTTCGCCGTCGCCTTCGACGTGCTGCGGCGCTGGCTGGAGCGCGGCCACGGCTACGACGTGACGCTCGTGCGCAATGTCACCGACATCGACGACAAGATCCTGCGCAAGGCCGCCGAGAGCGGCGAGGACTGGTGGGCGCTCAGCTACCGCAACGAGCGCTACACGACCGAGGCGCTCGAGCTGCTCGGCGTGCTGCCGCCGACCTACGAGCCCCGGGCGACCGGCCACATCACCGAGATGGTCACCCTCGTCGACGAGCTCGTCGAGCGCGGCCACGCCTACCCGGCGGCCGACGGCAGCGGCGACGTCTACTTCGACGTCAAGAGCTGGGCCGACTACGGCGAGCTGTCCAACCAGGGCCTCGACGACATGGTCGCGGCCGACGACGCGGACCCGCGCGGCAAGCGCGACCCGCGCGACTTCGCGCTGTGGAAGGGACGCAAGGACGACGAGCCGGCGACCGCCACCTGGCCCACGCCCTACGGCGCGGGGCGGCCGGGGTGGCACCTCGAGTGCTCGGCGATGGCGCGCAAGTACCTCGGCGACACCTTCGACATCCACGGCGGCGGCATCGACCTGCGCTTCCCCCACCACGAGAACGAGCAGGCCCAGTCCCGCGCCGCCGGGCTCGGCTTCGCCGGCTACTGGCTGCACAACGGCTGGGTGACGGTCAAAGGCGAAAAGATGGGCAAGTCCCTCGGCAACGCCCTCGAGGTCCAGCACCTCGTACAGGAGCACGACCCGCTCACCGTGCGCTACTTCCTCACCGCCGCCCACTACCGCTCGATGATCGAGTACCACCCCGGCTCGCTCGAGGAGGCCGGTGCGGCCGTCGAGCGGATCGAGGGCTTCCTGCGGCGGGCGCTGCCCGGCCAGGCGGTCGTCGAGGCCGACCCGCAGGTCGAGCTGCCCGCCGAGTTCGTCGCCTCCATGGACGACGACCTCGGTGTCGCCGGGGCGCTCGCCGTCATCCACGAGAGCGTCCGTCGGGGCAACACCGCACTGGACGAAGGGGGTCGGGACGAGGCCGCGGAGATCGCCACCACGGTCGTCGCGATGACCGACGTCCTCGGCATCAACCCGTTGTCCGCGACGTGGGGCGGCGCCGGTGGGAGCCGGGAGGGTGAGCTCACCGACGCCCTCGACGCCCTCGTGCAGCTGCAGGTCGAGGCCCGCGCCAAGGCGCGCGCCGCGCGCGACTTCGAGACCGCTGACCAGATCCGTGACGCGCTCGTCGCCGCGGGGATCACCATCGAGGACACCCCGCGCGGCGCGCGGTGGAGCCTCGCCAGGAAGGACCACTGATGCCCGGCAACAGCTCGCGACGGGGCGCCGTGCGGCGCACCGGCTCCAAGAAGGGGGCGCAGGTCGGCTCCGGTGGCCAGCGCCGCCGTGGCCTGGAGGGCAAGGGCCCCACGCCCA
The DNA here is from genome assembly GCF_001570945.1 of Janibacter anophelis NBRC 107843. Taxonomy (GTDB): domain Bacteria; phylum Actinomycetota; class Actinomycetes; order Actinomycetales; family Dermatophilaceae; genus Janibacter; species Janibacter anophelis. The sequence goes on along the minus strand of NZ_BCSQ01000014.1, from coordinate 14,419 downwards.
AGGCCTCCGAGCGCCCCAACCACAAGGCGTACAAGAAGCCGTCCGAGCGCAAGCCCGCGGGCCGCGCCGGGAGCACCCGTAAGAAGTCGGGCTCCACGGAGATGATCGCCGGGCGCAACTCGGTCGTGGAGGCGCTGCGCACCGAGGTGCCGATCTCGACGATGTACATCGCCAACCGGATCGACAGCGACGACCGGGTCAAGGAGGCGCTGACGCTCGCGGCCGAGGCCGGTATCCCGATCATGGAGACGCCGCGCACCGAGCTCGACCGGCTCACCGACGGCGCGGTCCACCAGGGCCTCGCCGCGCAGGTGCCACCGTACGAGTACGCCCACCCGCAGGACCTCGTCGATAGCGAGATCCCGGGGACGCCGCTCGTCGTGGCGCTCGACAGCATCACCGACCCCCGCAACCTCGGGGCGATCGTCCGGTCGGTCGCGGCCTTCGGTGGCCACGGCGTCGTCGTGCCCGCCCGTCGCAGCGCGGGGATGACCGCGTCGGCGTGGAAGACCTCCGCCGGCGCCGCCGCCCGCGTCCCGGTCGCCCAGGCGAGCAACCTCGTGCGCGCGCTGGAGGACTACCGCAAGGCCGGGTTCTTCGTCGTCGGCCTCGACATGGACGGCGACGTCGAGCTGCCCGGCCTGGAGCTGGCGACCTCGCCGCTCGTCGTCGTCGTGGGCTCCGAGGGCAAGGGACTCTCGCGCCTCGTGCGTGAGACCTGCGACCAGATCGTCTCGATCCCGATGAGCAGCGCCGTCGAATCGCTCAACGCCGGTCTCGCCGCCGGGGTGACGCTCTACGAGATCGCCCGCATACGAGGAGGAGCATGACCCAGCCGCCGCCCGGACCCCACGGACAGCAGCCCCCGCACCACCCCTACGGCCAACCGTCGCAGCCCTCCGGTGGACCTGCGTACGGCGGGCCTGCCTACGGTGGCCCTCCCTACGGCGGCCCCCCGTACGGCCAGTCGCCGGCGCAGCCACCGCTGGGCAGCGAGCCGACCTCCATCCGCGGCGCCCGGTGGGCCAGCTGGGTCGGCGCCGTGATCTGTCTGGTCTACCCGCTCCTCACCGGTCTTGAGATGCGGATGATGGGCAACCAGGACTGGCAGGACATCGAGTCGCAGTGGGGCGACTCCGCCGATGGTGTCTTCATCGCGATCATCATCGGCGCGACGCTCGTGTCCGTCCTCATCGGTCTGGTGTGGGTCGGCCTGACGCACGCGGCGACCCAGGGCAAGGAGTGGGCCCGCATCGTCGGCACCGTCATCTTCGGCGTGGTCGCGATCTGCTCGCTCTGCGGCGCCTTCATCCCGCCGATCGGGCCCTCGATCGTGCTGGACCTCGGGTTGGTCGTCGTCGGCGGCGTGACCGTCGCCTGCCTGTGGGTGCCGGACTCGACCCGCTGGATCCGCCAGCAGTCCTCCGCGCGCCCCTCCTGATCCACAGACGAAGGGAGCCGCACCCGGTCGACGGGTGCGGCTCCCTTCGTCGTCTCCCGGGAGTGCTCAGGTGCCCTCGGCGTGGATGACGTGGGTCTTGCCGACGATGTCGGCGAGCGTGCGGTCGTCGTCGTCGACGAGCATCCAGATCCAGCTGATGATCCCGGCGAACTGGTGGACCAGCTCACGCAGCGCCGCGGCGCCGAGCTTCGGGTGGCCGCCGGTCTCGGCGTCGATGACCTTGAGGCCGGTGAGCTTCTTGCCGAGGCTCTGGCCGGACCGGGTGACGCGGTAGACGCGGTTGTACGCGGTGGTGGCGAGGCTGGCGACGGCGCTGAGGAGGATCAGCAGGACACCGAGCGCCACGAGCCCGCCCGACCCGGACCCGGGGACCTCGCAGGTGTCGTAGGAGTAGATGCCGCAGTCGTAGGTGTCGGGCATGCCGGCGACGATGCAGATGATGCCGAGCACCAGGGGCACCAGGGCGGCCATGGCGGACAGGACGCCATCGATGATGCCGGGCACGATCCGGTCGGGGAAGGCGGCGGTCCGGCCGTAGCGCTGCTCCACCCAGGCCCGCGACCCCGGCCTGTTCGGATCGCCGTTCGTCGGCGGCAGCGGTGCGGGTGCGGTCATCAGCTCTCCTTGTCGACGACGGGCAGCATCTGGGTGTCCGTCCCCAGGACCGACTGCTCGTCGGGTTTGCTCGGCAGGACCTCTCGCAGGTACTCCGCGATCGCGTCCTCGATGGGGACATCGTGCCCGACGCGCTCGGCCATGTACCAACGGTGCTCGAGGATCTCGTGGAAGATCTCCGCCGGCTCGAGCTTGGCGCGCAGCTCGGCGGGGATCGAGATGGTGGCGGGCTCGTAGATGCGGGTCAGCCAGTCGTGGGCGACCAGGGCCTCGTCGTCACCCTGCCGGTCGGTGGCGGCGCGGTAGGAGTCGAGGTCGTTGAGCAGGCGGCGGGCCTGGTTCTCCTCCACGTCGAGGCCGGTGAGACCCAGCAGCCGACGGCTGTGGTGACCGGCATCGACGACCTTGGGCTCGATGCGCAGGTGGGTGCCGTCGAGGTCGGTCGAGATGGCCAGCTCGTCGACGTCGAAGCCCAGCGCGTTGAGCCGCCGGATGCGTTCGTCGACCCGCCAGCGCTCGCCCGAGTCGAACCACTCGTCGCCGGTCAGCTCCTCCCACAGCTCGCGGTAGCGCTCGATGAGCTCGTCGGAGACCTCGATCGGGTCCAGCCCCTCGGGCAGGAGACCGGCCGCGGCGAGGTCCATGAGCTCGCCGGCGATGTTGGTGCGCGCCAGGTCGAGGTCGTGCTCGCGCTGCCCGTCGCTCAGCCGGTCGTGCAGCTCGCCGGTCTCGGCGTCGACGAGGTAGGCGGAGAAGGCGCCGGCATCGCGGCGGAAGAGCGTGTTGGACAGCGAGACGTCCCCCCAGAAGAAGCCGGCGAGGTGCAGCCGGGCGAGGAGCACCGCGAGGGCGTCGACGAGCCGGGCCGTGGTGTCCTCGCGCAGGTGCTGGCTGAAGACCGCGCGGTAGGGGAGGGAGAACTGCAGGTGCCGGGTCACGAGGCACGCGTCGAGCGGGGCGCCGGTCGCGTCGGTGCGCCCCGTGACGACGGCGAGCGGGACCACGCACGGCAGGTCGAGGCGGCCGAGCTGGCGCAGCAGTCGGTACTCGTTGCGGGCGAGCTCGGCCTTGATCTCCTTGACCGCGACGATCCGGCCGGAGAGCCGGGCGAAGCGCACGACGTGCCGGGAGATGCCGCGGGGCAGGGCCGCGAGCAGGTCGGCCGGCCACTCCTCCAGCGGGACCGACCACGGCAGGTCGAGCAGGGCCGGGTCGGGCTGGGCAGCGGAGATGTCCAGCGGCATGACGCCTCCCTCCGTGGCCGGGACGATCGATCCCTCCAGTGTGGCGCAGTCTCAGGAGCGAAGGGAGGACAAGGCCGCCAGCACCTCGGGGACGAGCGTGCAGTCGTCGACGCGCAGCCGGGCGGCGGTCTCGCCGGGCCCGACCTTGATCCCCAGGTCGCGCGGGCCGAGCACGGTGAAGACGTGCTCGTCGGTGACGTCGTCGCCGAGGTAGAGGGTCGCGTCGACCTCGAGGGTGCCCGCGAGCGCGCGCAGCGCGGTGCCCTTGTCGGCCCGCAGCACGCTCAGCTCGTGCACGCCCTTGCCGGTGAGCAGGGTGACGCCGTCGCCGTCGGCCGCCTCGTGCGCGATCGCCTCGGCGGTCGGGAGCACCTCGGGCGGCAGGCCCCGGGTGTGCAGCACGACGGCGGTCGGCTTGTGCTCCAGGCGGATCCGCGGCTCGCGGTCGGCGACGGCGTGCTCGACGCGCTCCCGCAGCGCAGCGACGGCAGCGGCGGTGCCCTCGGGCAGGACGGTGCCGCTGCTGGACTCGGCGCCGTGGCTGCCGATGCGCGTGACGGCGGAGCCGGCGAGCCCGGTGAGCTGCTCGAGGGTGGCCAGGTCGCGCCCGGACACGACGGCGGTCCACGTGTCCTCGGCAGCGGCCAGCTCGGTGAGGGAGGCGATCGTGCCCGCCTGCGGCCTCGCGTCGAGCGGGTCGAGGACGAAGGGAGCGAGCACCCCGTCGAAGTCGGTCGCCACGAGCAGCCGCGGCGCGGCGGCGACCGACTCCAGCGCGGCGGTGACCGGCTGCGGGAGGGGCACGCTCATGCCCCCTTCGTCGGGGGACGCTCGGGTGCCATCTCGAGGTTGGTGAGGAATCGGTCGGCCCACCGCTGCACGTCGTGGTCGGAGACGCGACGGCGCGAGGCGCGCATGAGACGACGCTTGTCCTTGGGGTCGGTGCCGATGGCCCGCAGCATCGTCTGCTTGAGGCCCTCGATGTCGTGCGGGTTGCAGACGAAGGACTGCTGCAGCTCGTGCCAGGCGCCGGTGAACTCGCTGAGCACGAGAGCGCCGCCGAGGTCGTGGCGGCAGGTGACGTACTCCTTGGCGACGAGGTTCATCCCGTCGCGCAGCGGGGTGACGAGCATGACGTCGGCGACCTGGAAGAGCGCGGTCATCTCCTCGCGCGGGTAGCTCTGGTGCAGGTAGTGCACGGCCGGCGAGCCGAGCGCGGAGTAGGTGCCGTTGATCCGGCCCACGGTCGTCTCGACCTCGGTGCGCAGGTGCTTGTACGCCGCGACGCGCTCGCGGCTCGGGGTCGCGACCTGGACGAAGGTCACCTCCGGCGGGCGGAAGGCGCCCTCGGCAAGCAGCTCCTCGTAGGCCTTGAGCCGGTGGCGGATGCCCTTGGTGTAGTCGAGGCGGTCGACGCCGAGCAGGACGATGTCGGGGTCCCCGAGCGAGGCGCGGATCTGCTCGACCCGCCGCTGGACCGACTCGCTCTTGGCCAGCTCCTCGAGTCCGCGGAAGTCGATGCTGATCGGCACGGCGGAGGCGCGCACGACGCGCTCCTGGCCGTTGGGGTCGGTGGTCGTCACGCACTCACCGCGGGTGGCCCGGCCGTCGAGCTGCCGGGCGGCCCGCACGAAGTTCTGCGCGTCGGCCGCGCGCTGGAAGCCGAGGTAGTCGGCGCCGAGGAGGCCGTCGAGGATCCGCGAGCGCCACGGCAGCTGGGCGAAGAGCTCGACCGGTGGGAAGGGGATGTGGTTGAACCATCCGATGCGCAGGTCCGGGCGCAGCTGCCGCACGAGGGCGGGGACGAGCTGCAGCTGGTAGTCGTGGATCCAGACCTTTGCCCCCTTCGCCGCGACCGCGCACACGGCCTCGGCGAAGCGCTCGTTGACCCGCTGGTAGTCCTGCCACCACTCGCGGTGGAAGTGGGCCGGCACGATGACGTCGTGGTAGATCGGCCACAGCGTGTCGTTGCTGAAACCCTCGTAGTAGGTGGTGCGCTCCTCCTCCGACAGCGGGACGGGGTGCAGCCACATGCCCGCCTCCTCGAAGGGGGCGGGAGCCTCGCCGGTCTCGCCGGCCCACCCGACCCAGGCGCCGTCGCGGCCGCGCATCACCGAGTCCATCGCCGTGACGAGACCGCCGGGGGAGCGGTGCCACTCGCTGCCGCCGTCAGGCGTGACCACGCGGTCGACCGGTAGGCGGTTGGCGGCGATGACGAGGTCGAACTTGCGCTGGCGTGGCACGGGTGTCCCTCCGGGAGTCGGTGTGTCCCACCCTATGTACCCCCGAAGCCTTCCGCCGACGCGCCCGGAGCACTACCGTCGGTACATGAAGATCTCGGACGTGTTGCGCACCAAGGGCACCGACGTCGTCACCGTGACGCCGGAGGCCACCGTCGGCGAGCTCCTCGCCCTCCTCGCAGAGCACCGCATCGGTGCCGTCGTGGTCTCCGCCGGCGAAGGGAGCGTCGACGGCATCGTCTCCGAGCGGGACGTCGTGCGGCGCATCCACAGCGACGGCATCGCGGTCCTCGACGGGCCGGTGAGCGCGATCATGACGAGCGAGGTGCACACGTGCGGTGAGCACGATGACATCAGCGACCTCGAGAGCGAGATGACCGAGCGTCGGATCCGGCACGTGCCCGTCGTGCGGGAGGGGCAGCTCGTCGCCATCGTGAGCATCGGCGACGTCGTCAAGCACCGCATCCGCGACCTGGCGGCCGAGCGCGACCAGCTCGAGGCCTACATCACCCAGTAGTCATCGCACGCGACGACGACGCCACACAGGCGGCACACAGGGCACGCTCCGACACCTCCCATGGCGAGCCTTCTACTCTGGATGCCATGACGACACAGCTCCTCGGGGACGACCCCACCCCTGACGAGCGCGCTGGCGTGGGCGTGGCCGACTTCGACACGATCGGCCCCTACCGGGTGCTCCAGCAGCTGGGGCAGGGCGGGATGGGCATCGTCCACCTTGCCCTCGACGAGCGCGGGCGCGCCGTGGCGATCAAGGTGCTGCGCGCGCACGTCGCCCACGACGACGACGCCCGCGCCCGCCTGGCCCGCGAGGTCGACACCCTCGCCCGGGTGCGCTCCCAGCGCATCGCCCCCGTCTTCGACGCCGACCTCGAGGCCGACCAGCCCTACATCGTCACCCGCTACGTGCCCGGCCCGAGCCTCGAGCAGCGGGTCCGCGAGGACGGTCCCCTCGGCCCCCAGGCCCTGCTGGCCCTCGGCCGGGGCCTCGCCGAGGCGCTGCGCGCCATCCACGCGGTCGGCGTGATCCACCGCGACCTCAAGCCCGGCAACGTCCTCATGCTCGATGACGACCCCGTCGTCATCGACTTCGGCATCGCCCACGTCGCGGAGAGCTCGCGGATGACGATGACCGGCCTCGTCATGGGCACTCCGGGCTACCTCTCGCCCGAGCTGGTCGAGGGGGGTGACGTCACCCCGGCCACGGACTGGTGGGGGTGGGCGGCCACGCTCGTCTTCGCGGCCACCGGGCGCTCTCCCTTCGGCCGTGGCGGCATGGAGGCGGTCCTCGCCCGGGTGTGCCGGGGCGACGCCGACCTGCGTGACGTCGACCCGCAGCTCGCCCCGCTGCTGCATGCCGCGCTCGCGCCCGACGCGCGCCAGCGCCCCGACGCCGACGAGGTCCTCGCTGCCCTCGAGGCCTGGGCGCACGGCCGTCCGGTCACCGACGTGCTCCCGCAGCGCACCCGCGCCTTCCGCCCCGACGCGACCCGGACGCTGCCGCCGGCGGCCCCGGCGCCGCGGGTCGAGCCCCCGGCCCCGTGGGGCCAGGGGGACTGGACCGACCCCGACCCGGGGGCGGCCCCCGCCCCCGCGCCCGCGCAGCTGCTGCCGCCCGCCCCGGTGCAGGGGGACCGTGCTCCGTGGCCCGGGACCCAGCCGAGCGCCCAGCCCGGCGTACCCGACCGCCCGGGTGACCCGCGCATCGGGCGGCCGCGGCGCAGCGACGTGCTCGCGGCGCTCCTCGTGGCCGGCGTGGCCCTGGCCGCCTCGTTGCCGTGGGTGGCGCTCGCGGTCGTGCTCGGCTGGTCGCTCACCGCCCGGACGATCGACCGCTCGATGACGGCCACGGTGCGCCGACGCCACCGGCACGGCCGACGCCGCAGCGACGGTGTGGCCGCCGTGGCCTCCTCCCCGCTCCACCTCGTCGGCGCCACACTCGCGACCGTGGTCGCCGCGCTGCTCCCGCTGGCCGTGGGCGCCGCCGCCCTGCTCGCCGCCGCACTCGCGCAGTCGACCGCCGATGGACTCGGGGTGCGCCTCGCCTCGCCCGTGCCGCTGGCTGCCGGTGCGCTCGTCGCACTGCTCATCGGTTGGTGGGGCCCGGGTGGCCCGGGGCTGCGTCGGGGGAGCCGCAGCATGGTGCGTGCCGTCACCGGTGCACCTGCGGTCCGGATGCTCGTCATCGCCGCCCTCGTCGTCTTCGCGGTCGCCGTGCTCGGCGCGCTGGCGGCCGGGGCCCTGGACGTGTCCTGGTGGCCCGGCGTGGGGTCCCCGCTGCCCTCCCCGGAGCAGCTGCCGACGCGATGACCACGCCGCCGCCCTCGCCTCCTCCCCAGCGACCTCGGCCCCGACGGCGCCCGGCCGCGCGCGACGAGAGCCCGACCGGGGCGATCCCGCAGCACCCGCAGCCCAAGCCGCGCCGACGGCCCACCCTGCGGGGTGAGCAGCCCACCGAGACGATCCCGCTGCGTGGTTCGCTGCGTGGCACGCCGTACCGCGACCCCCGTGTCACCCGCGCGGTCGCCGAGGAACGGGCGGCCGCCCACGCGATGGACCTGGCGCTGCGCGTCGCCGAGGCCATGCTGCGCTCGGGGTCCAGTGCCGCGGGCGTCGAGTCGGCGACGATCGCCGTGGGCGTGGCCGCGGGACTCGAGGACCTCGACGTCGACCTGACGATGCAGTCGATGCACCTGCAGTGCCGCACGCCCTCGGGCCAGACGATCTCGCGGCTGCGGGTCGTGCGCCAGCCGCGCCTCGACTTCGCCCGACTGGCGATGGTGCACGCCCTCGTCGACGACCTCGTCTCCGGGGAGATCGACGTCGAGCAGGCCGACTCCCAGCTGCGCGAGATCAGCCGCACCCCACGGATGTGGTCGCGCTGGTTCGTCACCCTCGCCGAGGGGGGCGTCGCCGGCGGTGTCGCCCTGATCCTCGGCGCGAGCCTGCCGGGCGTCATCGTGGCGGCGGTCGCGGCGTGCGTGACGATCATGCTCGCGAGCCTCATCGACCGGCTGAACCTGCCCGACTTCTACCTCGGGGCGATCGGCGGCGCGACGGCGACGCTCATCGCCTTCGGGTCCTATGTCCTGGGTACCTACGACTGGCTCCCGATCTCACCGTCGGACTTCGCCTTCATCGTCGCCGGCGGCATCGTGGCGTTGTTGCCCTCCCGCACGCTGATCTCCGCGATGGAGGACGTGCTCTCGGGGTTCCCCGTGACCGGTACCGCTCGGCTCTTCGCGGTCATGCTGCACACCTTCGGCCTCATCGTCGGGGTCGCGGCGGGCCTGGGCCTGTCGCTGCAGGCCGGGGGTCTGCTCGAGCTGGGCCTGACGCCGCCGCCCCTCGACAAGCTCGCATGGGCCTCGGCGACGCTGCCCCTGGTCATCGGGGGGTCGGGTCTGATCGGGCTCGCCGGGTCGATCACCCTGCAGGGCAGCCGGCGGATGCTGCTGCCCTCGGCCCTGCTGTGTGTCATCGGTGTCGCGACCGCCGTGGGTCTGGTCCAGGCCGGCATCGGCCGGGTGACGGCGACGGGCGTCGCGGCCGCGACGATCGGGTTCCTCGCCCGCTACATCGCCCTGCGGATGGACGCCCCTGCGCTCACCCTGTCGGTGCCGGCGTCCTTCGGTCTGTACCCCGGTCTGGCGATCTTCATCGGGCTGTACCACATGAGCAGTCCGCCGACGATCGCCGACGGGTCGAACTCGACGACGGGTCTGTTCAGCGTGCTCGGTGCTCTCGGTGTGATCATGGCCATAGCCACCGGTAACACCCTGGGTGACCGACTCGCTGCGCCACTGGATGCCCCTGTGGCACAACGGCGCCGGGCCACGGTCGAGCAGGAGGGGGAGCGTCGCGAAGACGAGGGTTGGGACATCGTCTGACCCTCGCGGGGGTTGTTGTTGACGGTTGTTTGACTCGTTAGGTCACGGGAAGGTAACGTTCCCGCCGTCCGCGAACGACGCCAGAACTACTGGCAGCTTCACACCCACGAAGCACCCTGAACCTCGTGGAAGGAATCACCACAGCAATGTTCTACTCCCCCAAGCACGCCCGCATCGACAAGGCCTCGCCTGCCCGCCGCCGCATCGCCGGTGTTGCTGTGGCCGGCGCGTCCGTTGCCGTGGGCTCCATGGCGACCGCCCAGAGCGCGTCCGCCTCCACCGACGCCGCCTCCTCCTCCGTCTGGGACCGCGTCGCGGCCTGCGAGAGCGGTGGCAACTGGTCCATCAACACGGGCAACGGCTTCTACGGCGGCCTGCAGTTCACCTCCCAGACCTGGCAGGGCTTCGGCGGCGGCAAGTACGCGGCCAACGCCCACCAGGCCACCAAGTCGCAGCAGATCGAGATCGCGCAGAAGGTCCTGCAGGTGCAGGGTCCCGGCGCGTGGCCCGTCTGCTCGCAGAAGGCCGGCCTGACCAAGGCCAACGGCAGCGGCGCTGTCGCTCCGGCCCCGGCCCCGGCCCCGGCCCCGGCCCCCAAGGCCGAGTCCGCTCCGCAGCAGCAGGAGGCCCCGCAGCAGTCCTCGCGCTCCGAGGCTCGCACCTCCACCGCTGACGGCGCCCTCGTCGTTGACGGCATCCGCGGCCCGAAGACCAACGCCGCCATCGAGAAGTGGGTCGGCGTCAGCCAGGACGGCGTCCTGAGCGCCTCCGACGTCCAGGCCCTGCAGGGCAAGGTCGGCACCGCGCAGGACGGCATCATCGGCCCGATCACGACGACCGCTGTCCAGCAGCTCGTCGGTGCGGCCGAGGACGGCATCTGGGGCCCGGAGACCACCTCCAAGCTCCAGACCTACCTCAACGCTCGCTGAGCCATCCCCGGATGACGGGCTGACGACAGCCCGACACCCCGGCAGAAGGGGGCCTCGCACCACTGGTGCGAGGCCCCCTTCGCGCTGTCCGGATGTCGCCGCGACGGTGACGGACGGTGTCAAGGGGGTGGAAGTTACAGGTCTGTATTTATGTGACAAGTGTTGTCTGTGTGACTGCTGAGTCCTTAGCGTCGCTCTCGGACCTGCACGGGGGACCCCTGCCCGTGCTTCGCCGAAGCGAGGAAACTTCATGTTCAGCACCAATGACTTCCCCGACCAGCCCGTCTCCCGACGCGGCCGTCGCCTGCGGATCGCGGGCGGCGGTGTCGTCGCCGCGTCCCTCGTCGGTGGCGGGCTCGTCGTCGCATCCAATGCCGGCGCCGCCGACACCGTGTGGGACCGGGTCGCCGCTTGCGAGTCGACGAACAACTGGAGCATCAACACCGGCAACGGCTACTACGGCGGCCTGCAGTTCTCCTTCCAGACGTGGAAGGGCTTCGGCGGGCAGAAGTACGCCTACACCGCCGACCGGGCCACCAAGGCCCAGCAGATCGAGATCGCCCAGGAGGTCCTCAAGGTGCAGGGCCCGGGCGCGTGGCCCGTCTGCTCGCAGCGCGCCGGACTGACCGTCGCCAACGGCCTGGCCGTCGACCCCTACGGCACCGGTGACCGTCCCTCGCGCGACACCACCCGCCCCCCGACCACCTCGACCGGCGGCGAGCTCGTCGTCGACGGCATCCGCGGCCCGAAGACCAACGCCGGCATCGAGAAGTGGGGCGGTCGCCCGATGAACGGCTACCTCGACGTCGCCGACAAGCAGGCCCTGCAGCGCCGCGTCGGCGCCTCGCCCGACGGCATCATCGGCCCGATGACGACCAAGGCGCTGCAGCGCAAGGTCGGCGCCGACGTCGATGGCGCCTGGGGCCCGCAGACGACCACCCGCCTGCAGATGTACCTCAACCGCAACGTGCTCTGACACGACGGTGACTCGGTGACGACCGGGGCCGCGGGCTACGATGCCGCGGTCCCGGTCTTCGCTCGCCGGGCCCGCTGGCGTGGCGCAATTGGTAGCGCACCTGTCTTGTAAACAGGTGGTTGAGGGTTCGAGTCCCTTCGCCAGCTCTCTGATCAGGGAAAACACGTCACTCACCACCCTGCGACCCCCCGAAGCCTCCACTTATGCCTCCACTTTCGATCTCGGAGGCGGTGCGCGGGTCGACCGCTTCGAGGGCCGCGAGCACCCGCGGGTCGCGCTCACCACGCCCCAGATAGACGTCCTGCGTCATCGACACCCGCGAGTGGCCGAGCTGGTCGGCGATGATCCGCGCCGTCACCCCGGACCCGTCGAGGATGCTCGCCGTCGTCTTGCGCCAGGCGTGCGAGGTGACCCACTCCAGATCGCTGTCGAGACGCACCTCGTAGAGCCACCGGCTCACCGTGCGCGGCTCCCGGAAGCCACCATCGACCGTGCCGAAGACCGGCTCATTCGGCCCCACCCCGACCTCAGCCCGGCGCCGCAGCATCGCCACGCACCACTGTGGAAGGGGGAGGCGACGTTGACCAGCCGCGGACTTGGTGGCCTTGCGGATCAACCCCTGCCCGGTGACCCGGATGAGAGTCGAGGTCACCTCCACCGAGCCCTCCTCCAGGTCGACCTCCGACCACAAGACCGCGACGGCCTCACCGATTCGCAGGCCTGTCGCGAGCATGAAGGCGCACAGGTCCGGCAGGTCGTGCTCGACCGCCCGACGACCCTTCGAGGTCACGCAGTTCACCATGCGGGCCGACTACTCGGGCCTCGACTACACGATGAAGGTGGACGAATGGGCGAGGTAAAGATCCGACCGACAATTCCGGCCGATCTCGACGCGCTGGCGGACGTCCTAGTGCGGGTTCACGCGACTGACGGCTATCCGGTCGAAGGTGTCGACGACCCTCGATCGTGGGTCGATTTGCCAGAGGCTGTGGGCCAATGGACCGCGCTCTTAGAGGGCCGGCCTGTTGGTCACGCTGCGCTCATGCGTCCCGCCCGTGAGGATCGTGCGGCAGAACTGCTCGTTGAGCGCGATAGGACCGCCCCGGCTGGGATCGCAGTGCTAGCTCGCCTCTTCGTCGCTCCGAAGGTGCGGGGGTCTGGCGTAGCCCAACGGCTAGTGGAGGTTGTGCACGGCGCAGCTAGCTCGAACGGTCAGCGGTTGGTCCTGGAGGTCATGGGTAAGGACGCTGCTGCCATCCGCCTGTATAAGCGAAACGGCTGGCAGAGCCTCGGAGTCTTCCATCACCAGACGCCCGCAGGGGACGTGCACGAGGCAGGGGCGTTCGTCGCGCCCAACTAAGTCTGGGCAACGGACGTGTGTCGCGTGGCCGTCACACCCCGTCTCGAAGTGCCATCGCTCGGCACTCATGGGCGCTGGTGGGCGACTGCCACCACTGACGCACTCGGCGCAGGTCCTCAGGCAGCCAACAGGCCCCCGAGGTGCTGCCTCGGGGGCCTGTTGAAGAGTCTTGTTCAGAGGTCAGACGTGCTCATGGAAGTCCTTCCATCGATGAATCCCTAGAGTCTAGCTCAGACCCGTCGACGCCTCAACCTCCAAAGTTTCCTCGAGGGATTCGCCGTATGCTCGAACCTCCGAGAGCAACGGCCAGGCTGCATAGTGGGCTGCGCTCAACTCATCGTTCTTCAGCATCGATTGAGCGAGACTCCATGCCTCTTCGGTGGAGTCCAAGAGCGCCAGTCTGGCCAACTGGAACTCCTTGCTCTTCGTTGCGGTTTTGAAGTCGCGCACCTCCTTTTCGACCTCCTGAAAGCGACCGGTCCGCTTGTATGCTAGCCATCTGTTAACAAGCAAAATCAGGTAGTGCTCTTCCGGCAGCCGCTTTATGGGGGCGTTGTTGCAAATGTCTATTACAAGGTGGAACCTTCGGTTCTGGAGCAAGAAGTAACACTCATTGGCCAACGATCTGCCGAGGTGTGATCTAGCATGCTCGTCCTTCAGGAGGTCGAACCCTGCGGACCAGACAAGCGAGTACGCTAGTCCGTAGAGAATATCGGCAGCTTCCCTTAGGTAGACTGAATCAACCAATAGGCGCTCACCCTCAATGGCTTTGCATTCAGGGAAGCGTTCAAGCTTCTTTATGTAAAGCCGGGATGCGTTCCCGGCATTGTGGACGATGCAATGACGTCGTTGAAGGACTTCTTGGGCTGGAAATTGATCGGAAGCAGCGACCTTTCCAATAGAGAATCGTTTGGCGAAGAAGCTCATCCAATCGTCGAGTGAGCCGCGCATCACATCTTCAATGACTCGATCTACGAGAGACTCTCGGACGTCGTCGAGAGAATTGAATTTCGACATCTCGTTCCAGGACATCATGTGCTCTGATGCGCTGAGCGCGCCAGGTTTAAGTTCGAAGCATGCTCGTGCCGTGGAGTTCACGAGCATCTCTAGTTCCCCCACGAGTGTGACCATCAGGGACCGATGGAGGTAATGCCCTGAGGGCGGGCCCGAGATCGCACGGCCCACGGCGGCAAGATAAGCCGAAGCCTGCCCCTCTGGCAGGTCAGAAACGGCGTCCTCTACGGCTTTCGCAAAGGCTTCGCGGCGGTCCTCCTCGGTTAGAACGTCTTCGCCAGTGGGGTCCTTGACCGCATTCATGATGACGCCCATCAAACGCTGCAGTCCCTCGTCGTCAAGATCCGCGTCAAGTTGAACCCGCAGAAACTCTCGCGCGCGCTGTGCTGCGTCATCTACTTCGGCTGCACGTTCGTCGATGATTCGAGCCAGTCTGAGCACCTCGTCTTGACTCGAAGCCAAGCGAGAGAGTTCAGAAACGAGCTTGTCCATGAAAACCATTTGAGGGTCGGGCGCAGGGTCCGAGGCTTCGGGGCTATCGCCCATCTCATCCACCATGACGCCGATGGTAACGGTCGCGACGATGGTGTAAGACCGAGCAAGGGGGCGAACCGTGAGGAATTTCCTACTGGTTCAAGCGCGCCTTCGGCGCGTGCCGGCGGGCCTTCGGC
>NZ_BCSQ01000013.1 GCF_001570945.1 Janibacter anophelis NBRC 107843 | reverse complement strand
TCGTCGGCGAGCCGGCCCACACCGCGCGCCGGTTGCGCTTCGCCTCCGGCGCCGAGGTCTTCCTGCGGGACGCCACGGTGGCGTCGGTCATCCTGCACACGCGACCCACCCCCTTCGCTCCTCGTGGCGTGGACCTGCGTGCCTGGCTCCCGGGCACGAGCGACGACGCGACGCTCGACGAGATCGCGAAGGGGGTCCACGCGCGGCCCCGCTTCGGCGGCCCGTACGCGTACTTCGCGCGCGAGGAGAGGTTCGTGCGCTGCCGGTTCGAGGGGCGTTGGAGCGAACCCGGGCACCTCGTCGAGCTCGCCGTCACGCTGGCCGAACCCGGTCGCGCGTGCCAACCGGACGACGACTTCTGCGGCACGTGCGGGGACCTGCTCGTCCGCGCGGACGGCGTGGACGGCGTGGACGGCGTGGACGTCGACGCGACGGTCGATGCTCTGACGGCGGCCCGGGACGCGCAGCTGCTGCGCGAGGGTCGCTCGGTCGTCCCTCTCGCGGACCTGCGCCTCTTGCACTCGTCGGGTCTCATGGAGCGGGTCGAGAGCCACCTGGAGTGCACCTCCTGTCGCCGCACCACGTGCCTGACCTTGTACCGCGACGCACCGCCCACCTGTGTCCACCTGACCTTCGACGCGGCCATGCGCCGTCCCCTCGAGGCGATCCCACCGGTCGAGCAGTGGGGCGATGCCGCGCGCATCGCAGCGGCCGCGGACGCGATGCGGTACGTCGACCACCACCCGGGGTCGTGGTTCCTCGCCGAGCACGAGAGCGGCTGGTACCTGCAGTCCCGCTACAGCCGGGGTCCGATGGTCGACGGCTCGTGCCTCATCCGGCTGGAGGCCTCCGAGGTGGAGGGCTACCGCACCGGTGGCCGGGAGTACCTCACCCTCCTGGCCCGACAGATCGACGAGAGTCGTCCGTGGACCGACGAGTCGCCCTTCGGACGCCGCCACCTCGCCCTCGCCGACGAACCCGGGGCCGCGAGCCTGCGGGCGCGATTCGAGGAGGCCATCGCCAACCACCGGTGGATCGCGCAGCAGCGGCAGGCGCAGCACCGGCGGCTCGCTCCGCCGGGCTGACCGGGCCGGACTGCCCCGCGGCAGGGCGAGGTCGTCGCCTGACAGCTGCCGGCAGCCGTCCCTACGCTGGGGGCATGACCCTGAGGATGGACAACGTCGGGATCGTCGTCGAGGACCTGGGCACGACGGTCGAGTTCTTCCGCGAGCTCGGGCTCGAGCTGGAGGGCGCAGGGGAGGTCTCCGGCGAGTGGGCAGGTCGCGTCACCGGGCTGGGAGACCAGCGCGTCGAGATCGCGATGATGCGCACGCCCGATGGTCACGGGAAGCTCGAGCTGTCCCGGTTCATCGAGCCCGACGTCGTCGCCGACCATCGCACAGCGCCGGTCAACGCCCTGGGCTACCTGCGGGTGATGTTTGCTGTCGACGACCTCGACGCGACGCTGGAGCGGTTGCAGGACAAGGGCGCCGAGCTCGTGAGCACGGAGGTGGCGCGCTTCGAGGACATGTACCGGCTCTGCTACATCCGTGGGCCGGAGGGCATCCTCATCGGGTTGGCCGAGGAGCTGTCGGGTTGAGCACGGAGCCCGCTTCGGGCCACCGTCGCCACCTCCGCCTCGCCTCGAACCGGCTCGTGGTGCACGAGGGCGAGCCCTACGTCTTCCCCTACGACGTCGACCTCAGCGTGGAGCCGCTGCCGGCGGGAGTGGGGTTCAGCGAGGGGGACCACTTCGGTCACCACGGTGGGTACTTCAGCGTCGCGGAGGCGCTTGACGGGAGCTGGGACCGGCACATCGCCAAGGCCGAGGGCACGTGGCTCGTGCCGTACCTGAAGCGGCTCCACCGTGGTGAGGTCGTCACCGAGGCGGAGCTGATCGCGCACTTCATGCGACTGCACGGACACCTCCCCGAGGTCGTCGTGACCCACCAGGCCTGACTCACCCTCGATCGGGCAGGTCGCCTCTCAGCACGACCTCCACGCCGTGGGCTTGAGCGCAGAGCGCTCGCGGCGGGTCGGTGACCGTGACCGCGGGCGCAACCTCCACTAGCGTGGTGAGATCCGGCAACGAGGCCGGACCGATCCCGGAGGCAGTCATGGCGAACAGGACCTACAACATCACCGAGATCGTCGGGACCTCGCCGGATGGCGTCGAGGCGGCGGTGGACAACGCGATCGCCGAGGCCTCGCAGACCCTGCGCCATCTCGACTGGTTCGAGGTGCAGTCGGTCCGCGGGCACGTCAAGGACAACAAGGTCGCGGACTGGCAGGTGACGATCAAGCTGGGCTTCCGACACGAGGGCTGAGGCTCTGCCCCATCCAGGAGATCGCCGCGCCGACGTCGCAGCACGTACCTCTACCAACAGGGAGCACCCGATGGCCACAGTAATCGTCCACGCAACCGTCCCCCTCGACGGGTTCCTGGCAGACCCGGACGGCGGCGTCGACTGGATGTTCGGCAGGCCCTCTGCTCCCGAGGACGACGTCGTCGTAACGGGTCATGGGTCGGATTGGCGCCGTCGTCGGAGGTGCGAACCGGTTCCAGACGATCGAGGATGACGAGCTCCCCTACGGGGGCATGCTGAAGGTGCCGGTCTACCTCATGACCCACGAGGCCCATGAGCCGATCGAGCGCGACGGCACCACGTACACCTTCGTGGTCGACGACATCTCCGAAGCGGTCGAGCTGGCCGCACGATCCGCCGGCGACGGGTGGGTCAGTCTGCTCGGCGGGAGCATCTCGCGGCAGTGCCTGCGGCTCGGGCTCGTCGACGAGCTCCACCTCCACGTCGCACCCGTGCTGCTCGGCGACGGGATCTCGCTGTTCGCGGGCCTGGG
The DNA here is from genome assembly GCF_001570945.1 of Janibacter anophelis NBRC 107843. Lineage (GTDB taxonomy): Bacteria > Actinomycetota > Actinomycetes > Actinomycetales > Dermatophilaceae > Janibacter > Janibacter anophelis. Next base: position 57,582 of record NZ_BCSQ01000013.1, on the reverse strand, counting down.
GCAGCGCATCGAGCTCGAACGCCTGGAGAGCTCCGCCTACGCGAGCGAGACCCACCTGCGCTACCGAAGTCCTCCGGTAGCCCCCCCCCTCAGAGCACGAGGTCCCGCACGAGGGCGCCCAGGTCCAGAACTACACGTTGAACCGGAACTCCACCGGGTTACGTCACCGTTAGCGGTGTGCACGGTGGCGGTCGAACGCGGAAAGATGGAGAGCATGTGCGCCACCAATCTGTGGGCGATCAACGCCGCAGCCTTCACTTCGGAATTCCAGCGATTCACTGAGGACAGGCTGGGCATGCCGCCCGTGCAGACCACCATGCGCATAGCCTCGCGTCGAGTCCGAGGCTCGTCCGTGGTGTTCACTCTGACCAGCGGGATGTGTGACTGCGACAGTCTCATCGGGCGTCGCAGCGACGCGCCGGTCCACGGTGAGATCGAAGCCGACGTGTGGCTCGGGTGGTTGCGCGACATGCCGGACCACGTCTCGAACGTCTCGCGCGTCGCTGTGCTCCGCGCGTGGAGCCCTGAGGACGACGATGTCGTGCCCTCCCACGCTCGAGGTGTCCGAGTGGGAGATCTCACCGAGGACGTGCTCCGCGACATCCGCGACGACAGTCTGCTGACGATCGACTACCCGCGGGTGGCCTGAACGAAAACTGCCCGGAGCTTCCGCTACACGTTGAAGCGGAACTCCACCGAGCTCCGGTACAGACAGCCATCACCTGGCATCGCCTTCACCGCCCACGCGGCCAGGGGTTGATGATCGCTATGAACAGCGTCGATCGCCCCCAAGAGAGACCTCGATCGACGCGCCGATCACCTCCTCCGGCGAAGATAACCTCGGGCGTGCACCGGTCGCGCACGACTTCGCGGAGTCGATCCGGGAACTCAACGCCAGCCAGGGACTCGTCGTGGGCATATTGGGGCCTTGGGGGCACGGAAAGCGCTCATTCATCAACCTGATGCGTGAAAAGTTTGCGGCCGCGCCCGCGCTTACTGTCGTCGACTTCAACCCTTGGATGTTCTCCGGCTCGAACCAGCTCGTCAACTTCTTCTTCACTGAGATCGCAGCGGAGCTCAACGTTCACAGCAAGAGTCGCTTCGGGAAGACTGCGGACTGGCTCGCTCAGTACGCCAACATCCTCAAACCTGTGTCTCAGCTCGTTCCGCTTCCGGGCGCAGCGGCCGTAGGCGAAGTCGCCGTAGCTGCACTCGGCGGACTTGCTGCAACAACGGACGCAGAGCACAGCGCGAAGAAGGTGCGGGAGGAGATCACGAAGGAGCTCGTCTCACTCGCGCGACCTATCGTGGTCGTCATCGACGACATCGACCGTCTCACCACTCTCGAGATCCGCGAGATCTTCAAACTCGTCCGCCTGACGGCGAGCTTCCCAAATATAATTTACGTGTTGGCCTTTGATAGAGAACGCGTGGAGCAGGCCCTCACCGAAGACGGAATCCCCGGGCGGGCGTACCTCGAGAAAATTGTCCAGTTGAGCTTCGATGTTCCGCATGCGCTGGAGAAGCTGCTGCGGTCCCAGGTTGTCGAAGAACTAGATCGCATCCTCACCCCCGTCGCGAACGCCACCCTCGATAACAGCCGATGGATTGACATCTACTGGGAAGTGATCGATCCCCTGTTCTCGAACATGCGCGATGTCACGCGCTACGCGATCTCCGCCAGGTCGACGATTAAGAGTCTCGGCGATGAAGTCGATCTGGTCGATCTTCTCGCAATGGAGGCACTTCGCGTCTTCCGCCCTGAACTCGTCCAACAGCTATCGAAGCTTCGAAATGAGCTCACGAGCGCACGCGAGGTCATGGGACGCAAGGACGAACGAGCCCAGAAGACCATTACTGCACTGCTCGCTAAGTTCCCCGATGACGACGACGTGATTCGGGCGCTCTTTAATCATGTATTCCCGGCTGCGCTGCAATACATCGAGAACAATCACTATGGGTCTGACTGGCTGAGCGTCTGGCGAACCGCACATCGGATGGCTCACATCGACTTTCTCAACCTCTATTTCGATCGGGTTGCGCCAGACGAACTCGTCGCGTTCCGAAGCTCCGAGCAGGCCTTTAAGTTTCTCAACGACGGGGTAGCGCTCAAGGGATACCTGGCCGCGTTGGACCCTGAGCAGCTCGAAACCGTCCTCGAAGGGCTCACCTCATACGAAGCAAAATTCACGACCGAGATGGTCATCCCGGGATCAATCACTCTTTTGAACCTCATCGACGCCATTCCCGAAAAGAAGGAGCGAGGCTTCTTCGACATCGGACGCCGCGAGATCTCCGTTGGCCGCGTTGTCCTTCGACTCCTCCGCCGCGTGGCGGATGAGGCAGAGCGAGAAGCCATAGTCTCACAAATCCTCGACGGCATCGAAACGTACTCATCCCAGCTCAATTTCATCCACAGCGTGGGCTATCGCGAAGGCGCGGGGCACAAACTCGTCAGTGAAGCGTTCGCAGCGCGGATCCATGCGGAGTTTGTTGCACGACTCCAGCGAATCCCTCCAACCGAGCCGTGGCGCGAGTGGGACGCCTGGCGCATCTACGATGCCGTCCATACAGCAACAGGCGAAGCACCTCTGACGTCGAGTGACGATCCTGTTCTGCTGCGAGCGATACTGCACTCACTTAAGTCCACTGCACGATCACAATCGATGGGCTCTCGACAGGTCAGATCTGAAGATCGTCTCGCCTGGGAGCTTCTCGTCGGGCTATTCGAATCTGAAGTTGCAGTCGAAGAGGTCGTGAGGAATGTGCGCAAGAACCTGGGTGACGACAATATTCTTCAACTCGCTGACAAATACCTATCGGGCTGGCGGCCGGAGAGCTTCTAGACAACACCACACACCGATGGAATCAGTCTTTCTCTGACTGTTAGCCCAAGCTATCGAAACAGAAGTCAGGTTGGGCGATAGTTAGACATTAGCCTAAATTCCACCGCGTTCAGGCACGAAGAGACATCACGCATCCACTCAACATCCGGCCGCACGTATCGCACTTCCCCTGGCGGGCTGCTCGGCCGAGAACAGCTCTGCTGACAGATCGAAACGCTCCTCCTCTGACACGATACGGATCATGCACCGTCTCGGATTCCTGCACACGTCGCCCGTGCATGTCCCCGTGTTCGACCGCCTCGTCACCCTCGGAGACGCGGACGCCGACCCACGACACATCGTCGAAGAAGCGCTCCTCCGTGATGCCCGCGCACAGGGGCCACGAGCCGTCCGAACTCGCGTCGAGGAACACCTCGCAGCTCTGCGTGACGAAGGCGCAGAGATCATCTGCTGCACGTGCTCGACGATCGGCGACGTCGCAGAGCGGGCGGCGTTCGATGTTCCCGTCTTCCGCGTCGATCGCCCCATGGCCGTTCGCGCAATCGAGCTCGGCCCGAGAATCGGAGTCGTCGTAGCGCTCGAATCGACCATTGCGCCGACCCGCGCTCTGCTGCACGACGCGGCGACGACTGCACACCGCCGAATCGAGGAATCGATCGTCATCGCGGACAGAGCGTGGGACAGCTTCGAACGCGGCGACCATGACGGGTACCTCGTCGAGATCGCCGCGACGGCACGGGCACTGGCCTGCCGCACGGACGTCATCGTCCTCGCGCAGGCGAGCATGGCGGACGCCGAGCCGCTGCTCACCGACCTGGCGGTGCCGGTGCTCACCTCGCCGGCCTCGGCCGTCGCACACATGCTCGGCCTCTGATCACCATCACCTGCGGCCGCTCGGCGGCACGACTGCAGAGACAGCGTCGCCCCGGCCGTCATCGACGACCGGGGCGACGCGCACAGACTCTGCAGATCACACGTTGAACCGGAACTCCACCACGTCACCATCAGCCATGACGTAGTCCTTGCCCTCCATGCGCACCTTGCCGGCGGCCTTCGCCTCGGCCATCGAGCCGAGCGTGTCCAGGTCCTCGAAGGAGACGACCTCGGCCTTGATGAAGCCGCGCTCGAAGTCGGTGTGGATGACGCCCGCCGCCTTGGGCGCGGTGTCGCCGCGGTGGATCGTCCACGCGCGCGACTCCTTGGGGCCGGCGGTCAGGTAGGTCTGCAGGCCGAGGGTGTTGAATCCCTTGCGCGCCAGCTGGTCCAGGCCCGGCTCGTCGATGCCGACGCCCTCGAGGAGCTCCCGGGCGTCCTCGTCGTCGAGCTCGGCGACCTCGGACTCGAGCTTGGCGTTGAGGAAGATCGCCTCGGCCGGCTCGACGAGCGCCTGCATCCGCTCCTGGAAGTCGGTGTCGGTCAGCTGGTCCTCGTCGACGTTGAAGACGTAGAGGAAGGGCTTGGTCGTCAGCAGCCCGAGCTGACGGGCGATCTCCATGTCGACACCGGCGGCGCCCCCCTTCGCGAAGAGCGTGTCGCCGGCCTCGAGGACGGAGCGCGCGGCGAGGGCGGTGTCGAGGACGTCCTTGTCGGTCTTCTTGCCCTTGACCTCCTTCTCGATCCGCGGGATGGCGGTCTCGAGCGTCTGCAGGTCGGCCAGGACGAGCTCGGTGTTGATCGTCTCCATGTCGGAGGCGGGGTCGATCTTGCCGTCGACGTGCGTCACGTCGTCGTCGACGAAGGCACGCACCACCTGGCAGATCGCGTCGGACTCGCGGATGTTGGCGAGGAACTTGTTGCCCAGCCCCTCCCCTTCGCTCGCACCGCGGACGATGCCGGCGATGTCGACGAAGGAGACCGTCGCGGGCAGGATCTTCTCGCTCCCGAAGATCTCGGCGAGCCGCTGCAGTCGCGCGTCCGGCAGCGGGACGACGCCGACATTCGGCTCGATGGTCGCGAAGGGATAGTTCGCGGCGAGGACGTTGTTCTTGGTCAGGGCGTTGAACATCGTCGACTTGCCGACGTTGGGGAGCCCGACGATTCCGATGGAGAGTGCCACGGGGACAGGAGTCTAACCGGGCGAAGGGGGGTCCCCGGCCCGGTCCCCCGCCGCCACCCACCGGCGGAGCAGGACCCGCAACGTCCACCAGATCGCGACGAAGAGGGCGAGCAGGCCGATCAGACGCGGCCAAGAGCCGCCGGACGTGGCGATCACGGGCACCAGCAGGAGGGTGGCGAGCACGGGCATCGCGGCGAGGAGCAGCGTCAGGTCCTTGACGGTCTCGCGACCCCACATCGACCACAGGGGCGGACGCGCGGGCGCCTTGCGGGGCAGGCGGAGATCGTCGAGGGGGTCGCTCACGTGTCGTCCCGGGGGCCGGAGTTCTCCAGGTAGGCCGTGCTGTCAGCCGTGCCCATCGCGACCTCCGCGACCATGCGGGAGGTGTAGGGCGCGACCCGCTCGGCGAGCGTCGCCGCATCGGCCCAGTGCACGGCCCTGATCTCTCGGGGCTGGAGGCTCGCGGCGTCGAGGAAGTCCTCCGGCACATGACCGAGGTCGAAGAGGCACAGCAGGGCGTCGTCCCAGCCGCGGTAGGGCGGCAGCCAGTTGACGGCGAGCAGACCGCGCACGGTGACGTCGAGACCGAGCTCCTCCTTGACCTCACGGACCACGCAGGTCGCAGGGGACTCGCCCGGGTCGACGATGCCGCCGGGCAGGTCCCAGTCCTGCTTGTAGGTCAGCTCGCACAGCGCGATCCGGTCGCCGTCGGTGCGCAGCACGCCCTGGGCGATGAGGCGCTTCTTGGGCAGGCGCGCGTTGAGCACCTTGATGAAGGCGAGGCGACCGGCCTCGGTCGCGAGGTTGGGGCGAGTCGCCGAGGCCTTGACCTGCTCCTCCGTGGGCTCGTCGCTCGTCATGGTCCCGAGGCTACCGGCGCTACTCGCCGAGGCGGCCGTCGATCCGCTCCCGCAGCAGGTCCGCGTGACCGAGGTGCCGGGCGTACTCCTCGACCATGTGCCCCAGCAGGGACCGCATGTTTCACAGACATCCGCCGTGGCCGACAAAGATCTCGTCGAGCCCCGTGCCGCGATGATCCGGTCGGACGAGCCGCACTCGGCACGCCAGGCCGCGAAGGCCTCGTCGACGCACTCCCGGGTCCCGACCGCGTCGTCCCACTCCCCGTCCATGTTGCCCGGGCCGCGGAAGAGGGTCGCGACGTCCTCCCCTTCGACGCACTGCCTGAACCAGCCGCGCTCGACGCGGGCCATGTGCCGCACGAGTCCCAGCAGGGAGATCGTCGACGGCGGGACGGCGCGCTGGGCCAGCTGCTCCGGGGTGAGCCCGGCGCACTTGGCCTCCAGGGTCTCGCGCTGCCGCTGCAGGAATACGGTGAGCATCGTGCGCTCGTCCCACGCGAGGTCCTGCGGCGAGCGTGGATCGCGTCCGCTCTCGTCGACGAGGACCTCAGCGCGCTGGGTGTCGCTCATGCCCCCACGATCCGGCCCTGACCGATCAGCGTCAACACCCGCGGACCGTTGTCGGTGCTCGACGAGAGCATGGGACATGGGTCGTCGACGAGGACGAAGGGGGATGACGTGGAGGTCATCGAAGGACTGGCAGAGCAGGGGACGATCGAGACGGGTGGCGCAGGTCCCGGGTGGGGTCCCGCGGATCCCGGACCGGACGGCGCGGATCCCAGGTCGGGCGGCGCGGATCCCGGGTGGGGTTCCGCGGATCCCGGACCGGACGACGTCCGGGACCCGGTCGCGGCGCTGACCGGGGCACTCGACCTGGTGGGCCGCGTGCGGGAGCGGTGCCGGGACTCGACGGCGCCGGTCGATGATCCCGAGCTCGAGGCGCGGCTGCGGGCCACCGAGGCGGCCCGGCGCGCGATCGACGCGATGGAGCTGACGCTCGTCGCCGAGCTCAACCGGCACGGGGAGCGGCGCGGCTCCGACGGCATCCACCGCGAGGTGCGTCTCGCCGTCGACCAGGTGGCCCAGATGGCCCCGGACGCACTGGCGCTGACAGTCGGCATCGGTCCGAGCGAGGCGGACAAGCGCTGCCGGCTGGCGGCGCGGGCCGCCACCGACCTCGCCGATGTCGCGGAGCTCATGGCGGCCGGTCGGGTGAGCCGTCGGGCCATGGAGCAGCTCGACAAGCACACCCGCGACACCGACTCCGACACGACGCGGGCGATCGTCGACCACCTCCTCGGCGCCCGCCGCGGCGAGCCGGGCTCCATCCGCATCTGTGGGATGGAGCCGCACGAGGTCGCCAAGACCTGCCGGCGCCTCATCTCCCGACTCGACCCGGAGCTCATGCAGGCTCGAGCGGAGGCCAACCGGGCCACGCGTCTCGACGTGCGCACCGATCCCGGTCCGATCGGGACGACCTGTCTGACGGCCACCCTCCCGACGGAGATGGGCGCGGCGATCCAGGCCGCGGTCGACCAGGCCGGCGTGCTGCGGCGCAAGGACGATCCGACCATGCCGGTCGGTCGTGCACGGGCCCTCGGACTGGCCGACCTCGTCCTGTGTGGCGTCGAGCTCGAGGCGCAGGTCCGGCTCGGCATCCCGGTCCTGGCCTCTGCCGCCTCAAGATTGACCTTCGCCCCGGACCGGCAAGAGTGCGGTGGGTGCCACGAGGCACTGGCGGACCCGCTCGTGGGCCTGCCCGAGGACGGGACCACCTACGGGCAGGCCACGACGGAGTCGGTGCGCATCGTCACCGGTTCGGGCGCCGACGCCGTGGATGTCCTGACCGAGGAGTGGTTCCCCGACGTCACCACCGAAGTGCGCGTTGCGGCCGCCCGCGGCGCAGCGGGTGACGGCGCCCAGCAGGACCGGTGGGTCTCCGGCACGACGATCCCCGGCGTCGGTTACGTGCCGCCGGACGCGGTGGCCGCCATCCTCGGCCGGCTCGACGTCCGCATCGGCCGGGCCCTCCTCGACGCTCGCACCGGCACCCTGCTCGAGACCTCCACCGACCGGTACGCCATCCCCAAGGCGCAGCGCGAGTTCGTCGCCACCCGCGACGGGACCTGCCGGATGTGGGGGTGCGAGCGTCCGGTGCACTCGACCCGGCTGGGCTGGCAGGCCGACGTCGACCACGCCACCCCGTGGCCCGCGGGTGAGACGACCCCGGGCAACCTGTCGGCCCTGTGCCGGCACCACCACCTGGTCAAGCACTCCGCCCGCTGGACCCACCGCCTCAACGGCGATGGCTCGACCGAATGGGTCACCCCCGGTGGCACGGTGGCCTTCACCTTCCCGGTGCACGCGGTGGACGCCGACGACGTCACCGAGGGTGGCGCGGTCGAGGAGACCAAGGCTTCGTCCCCACCCACGGGGACCAACGAGCCCGGCCAGCCCCCTTCGTCCCCACCCACAGGGACCAACGAACCCGAGCCGGCGCCGGTGTCTGCGGCAGACGAGATCAGGTCGGGCATCCGACTCCCTTCGTCCCCGTGGGCGGGGACCAACGGGCTGGTCCGCTTCATCGGCCCCTTCCCCTTCTGACCCGCACGGCCATCACATCCCCATCGTTGTCGGAGGTCACTGCTTGGCTGGAGCCATGGACACGACGAGCCTGATCATCGGACTGCTGGTCGGCGCCGCCCTCGGCGGACTGCTGGCCTGGCTCGCCGCGCGCGCCACGACGGCCGCGGTGACCGCCGAGCGCGACGGGTTGCGCGAGCGGCTGTCCGACCACGAGGTCGCGGCGGACGAGGACGACCGCACGGCAGCGGCGCTCCTCCCCCTCGGCGAGACCTTGCGGCGCATCTCGCTCAAGGTCGAGCAGCTCGAGCGGGACCGGGTCGACCAGTTCGCCACGGTCCGTGAGGCCCTCGGTCGCGTGGAGCAGACGACGACCCGCGTCGGGCACGAGGCATCCTCGCTCGCCTCGTCGCTGCGCATCTCTTCGGTGCGCGGCGCCTGGGGCGAGGTGCAGCTGCGCCGGGTGCTCGAGGTCTCGGGGATGTTGGCACGCACCGACTTCGACGAGCAGGCGAAAGGGGTGACCTCCGCCGGCCGGGACGTGCGGCCCGACGTCGTGGTGCGGCTGCCCGGTGGCAAGCACTTGGTGATCGATGCCAAGGCGCCGATGTCGCACTGGCTGCAGGCCCAGGCCGAGGACATCGAGCCGGAGGAGCACGACCGACTGCTCGAGGGACATGCGGCCTCCCTGCGCTCGCACGTCGACACCCTCGCGGACAAGGCGTACTGGACCGCCTTCGACCCGTCGCCGGAGATGGTCGTCTGCTTCGTCCCGTCGGACGCCACCCTCGCCGCCGCCCTCGCCCGGGTGCCCGGGCTGCACGAGGAGGCCATGGCGAGCAAGGTCGTGCTCGCCTCCCCCGGCACGCTGCTGGCGCTGCTGCGGACGGTCGCCTTCGCGTGGCAGCAGGACACCGTGACGAGCGAGGCCCGCGAGCTGTTGACGATCGGTCGCGAGCTCTACGCGCGACTCGGCACGCTCGGTGAGCACGCGTCGCGGATGGGCCGGTCGCTGCAGCGATCGGTCGAGGACTACAACCGGCTCGTCGGCTCGCTCGAGAGCCGCGTGCTCGTGAGCGCCCGTCGCATGCAGGAGCTCGGACTGGCGACCGACGAGATCGACGACGTCGAACCGGTGACGGTCGCGCCACGGCCGCTCACCGCACCCGAGTTGCTGGACGCACCCGAGTTGCTGGACGCACCCGAGCCGACGCCCGCGGCGCTCGACACGTCGCAGATGCTCGACACCTCACAGATGCTCGATGCGGTGGCAGAGCCACAGGCCCGTCCGGAGATCGACGTCGACAGCGAGCGCCGCCGGTGGGAGGGTGACAACACCAGCACGGCACGTGAGGAGGCCTCGTGACCCAGCAGCCACTCCCCTCGTGGGAGCCGCCCATCAACGGCACCGACGCCGAGCAGCTCGTGGCCGCCATCGACCGGCAGCGCGCGACCCTGCGGTGGAAGGCTGACGACCTCGATGAGGCCGGCCTGTCCCACCGCATCGGCTTCTCCGAGCTCTCGCTCGGTGGCCTGCTCAACCACCTCGCCTTCATCGAGGACCTCACCTCGACGCACTCGCTCGACGGCACCGAGCTGCCCGAGCACTGGGGCGACCCGCGCGACCCGGAGCAGTGGGACCGGATCTTCGCACCCACCGAGACCCCGGCGCAGATCTACGCCCGCTACGACGACGCCGTGACCCGAGCGCGCACCCGCATCGGTGAGGCCATCGCCGCAGGTGGCCTGGACCAGCCGGTCAACCTCGAGGACCCCGACCGGGGCACGGCCAACCTGCGCCGACTCCTGCTCGACCTGCTCGAGGAGTACGGCCGCCACACCGGCCACTCTGACCTGCTGCGCGAGTCGGTCGACGGGCGCACCGGCGAGGACCCGCCGGACGAGTGGACGACGCCCTGGGAGTGAGCGCACGCTGGCAGCGAGCGGCCCCGCGGGAGTGACCACTGCACGGGAGTCGGCGTCGGCCCTGAAGTGATCGCCGCCCTTGACGACTCCCTCAGACCTCCAGCGTCCGGGCGATCGGCACGCCGGCCCGGTAGCTCAGGTGCAGGTGGTTGGGCGCATCCAGCACGGCAAGATCCGCGCGAGCGCCGACCTCGATGCGCCCGATGTCGTCGCGGCGCAGCGCGCGGGCGCCACCGCGGGTGGCGGCGACGACGGCTTCGCTCGGCGTCATCCCCATCTCGCGCACGGCCAGCGCGATGACGAAGGGCATCGAGCTCGAGTAGCAGGTGCCGGGATTGCAGTCGGTGGCCAGTGCCACGGACACCCCGGCGTCGAGCAGCGCCCGGGCGTCGGGCCACGGCGAGCGCGTCGAGAACTCCACGCCGGGCAGCAGCGTCGCGCTCGTCGTCGCGGCCGCATCGACCAGCGCGTCGACGTCGGCACCCGAGAGATAGGTGCAGTGGTCGACACTGGCCGCACCGAGCTCGCAGGCGAGTTGGACGCCCGGGCCGTGGTCGAGCTGGTTGCCGTGGACGCGCAGCTCCAGCCCGGCCTCCCTCCCGGCCTCGAGGACGACGCGAGACTCGTCGCCGGTGAAGGCGTGCGGCGACGCCGGCTCGCAGAAGACGTCGATCCACCGAGCGTGCGGGGCGCACGCGGCGAGCATCTCGCCGGCGACGAGGTCGACGTAGCCGGCACGGTCCTCGCGCATCTCGGCGGGCACGACGTGCGCGCCGAGGTAGGTCACCTCGTCGGTGACCTCCGCGGCCAGCTGCAGCGCGCGCTCCTCATCGGCGACCGTGAGCCCGTAGCCGGACTTCACCTCGACCGTCGTCGTCCCCTGCGCGCGCATCTCGGCGACACGGGCGGCCAGGGCTGCACGCAGCGTGGCGTCGTCGGCGGCACGGGTGGCGTCGACCGAGACACCGATCCCACCGCCGTCATAGGACTGCCCGGCCATGCGAGCGGCGAACTCCGCCGATCGGTCCCCCGCGAAGACCAGGTGCGCGTGACTGTCGACGAACCCCGGTGTGACACAACGCCCTTCGACGTCGATCACGGAGTCAGCGGCCGGCGCCGACGAGGCGGGTCCGACCCATGCGATCCGTCCGTCCTCGACGACGAGCGCATGGTCGACGCGGGTGCCGATGCCCCCTTCGCCCGTGCCGTCGCAGGTGACGAGCTCACCGATGCCGGTGACGAGAGTGCTCATGAGGTCCTCCTCCGTGCGGTCTCGCGGGTGATGACGCGGTGGATGAGTCGCGCGGCCAGCTTGGCCGTGCGCTGGTCGACGTCGAGCCCGGGGTTGAGCTCGGTGACGTCGAGGTGGACGAGCTTGCCCGAGTCGACGACCGCTTCGCACACCGCCTGGACGACGAAGGGGGGAACCCCCAGTGCCGCAGGCGCGCTCACGCCGGGCGCGGCGCCGGCCGGCAGGACGTCGAGGTCGATCGTCAGGTACACCTCGTCGAGGTCCGCGAGGAATCCCGCCACGAACTCCACCGCCGGCGCGACCTCCTGCGCGTCGTCATCGAGCAGCCACGTGGCACCGATCGACTCGGCGGTCTCGAAGAGCACCCCGGTGTTGCTCGTGCGGCTGATGCCGACGACGGCGTAGTGCATCTCCTCCCCCGCGGCCTGTCGGTCCCGCGCGATCTGCAGGAAGGGCGTGCCCGACGTCGGCACGTCCGCCTCCCGCAGGTCGAAGTGCGCGTCGAGGTTGAGCACACCCAGTCGCGGTCGCATCCCCAGCCCGAGGTGGCTGCCGTAGGCGGTCTCGTGACCGCCGCCGAGCACGACGCTCAGCGGCGCGTCCTGCCGTGCCGCGCGGATGGCCTCGCCGAGACGACGGTGACCCCCTTCGAGGTCACCGTCGTCGACGACGACGTCCCCGTGGTCGACGACCACGAGCTCGTCGTGGACGGCGAGCGAGCCGAGCGCGGAGCGCAGGGCACGCGGCCCCTCGGCCGCGCCGACCCGCCCCTTGTTGCGGCGCACCCCTTCGTCACTGGCGAAGCCGATGAGCGCCGCGTCGGGCGCCCGCCCCTCCGCGGGTCGAGGTGCGAGGGACGAGCCTCGAGACCCGGGCTCCACCACGGCATTCCAGAACCGCCGGTGCTCGGGCCCGTCGCCATCGGTCCGGCCCGTCCACTCGAAGGGGGCGCCCACGCTCACTCCTGACCGTCGCGGATCGTCGGCTCCATGGGCACCCTGACCCCACGCTCCTGCGCGACCTCCGCCGCGCGCGAGTAGCCCGCGTCGACGTGCCGCAGGACGCCCATGCCGGGGTCATTGGTCAGCAGACGGTCCAGCTTCTGCGCGGCGAGCTCGGTGCCGTCGGCGACGCCGACCTGGCCGGCGTGGATCGAGCGGCCGATGCCGACGCCTCCGCCGTGGTGGATCGAGACCCAGGTCGCGCCGGAGCTCGTGGCGGTCAGCGCGTTGAGCAGCGGCCAGTCGGCGATCGCGTCCGAGCCGTCGAGCATCGACTCGGTCTCGCGGTAGGGCGAGGCGACGGAGCCGGAGTCGAGGTGGTCGCGACCGATGACGATCGGGGCCTTGACCTTGCCGTCGCGCACGAGCTCGTTGAACAGCAGCCCGGCCTTGTGCCGCTCGCCGTACCCGAGCCAGCAGATGCGCGCCGGCAGCCCCTCGAACTCCACGAGCTCACCCGCGGCGTCGAGCCAGCGGTGCAGGTGCTCGTTGTCCGGGAAGAGCTCCTTGAGCGCCTCGTCGGTGACCTTGATGTCCTCCGGGTCACCGGACAGCGCCACCCAGCGGAAGGGACCGAGACCCTCGCAGAAGAGCGGGCGGATGTACGCCGGGACGAAGCCCGGGAACTCGAAGGCCCGCGTGTACCCGGCGTGCCGGGCCTCGTCGCGGATGCTGTTGCCGTAGTCGAAGACCTCGGCGCCCTCGTCCTGGAACTCGACCATCGCCTGGACCTGGGCGGCCATCGACTCACGCGACTTCTTGGTGAAGCCCTCGGGGTCGCCCTCGGCCTCGCGCTGCCAGTCGTCCAACGCGACCTCCGCGGGGAGATAGCTCAGCGGGTCGTGCGCGCTCGTCTGGTCGGTGACGACGTCGACCTCGACCTCACCGGCGCGGTGGCGGCGCAGGATCTCGGGGAAGATCTCGGCGGCGTTGCCGACGAGCCCGACGGACAGGGCGCGCTTGTCCCCCTTCGCCTCCATGACCTTGGCCAGGGCGACGTCGAGATCGGTCTCCACCTCGTCGAGGTAGCGCTTGGACTGGCGCCGCTTGAGGCGCGACTCGTCGACGTCGACGATGAGGCAGGCGCCGCCGTTGAGCGTCACGGCGAGCGGCTGCGCGCCGCCCATGCCGCCGCACCCACCGGTGAGGGTCAGGGTGCCGGCGAGGGTCCCGCCGAAGCGTTTGCGGGCGACCGCGGCGAAGGTCTCGTAGGTGCCCTGGAGGATGCCCTGGGTCGCGATGTAGATCCACGAGCCGGCTGTCATCTGGCCGTACATCATCAGGCCCTCGGCCTCGAGCTTGCGGAACTGCGGCCACGTCGCCCAGTCACCCACGAGGTTGGAGTTGGCCAGGAGCACGCGGGGCGCCCACGGGTTGGTGCGCAGCACGCCGACCGGCTTGCCGGACTGCACGAGGAGGGTCTCGTCGTCGGCGAGGTCGGTGAGGGTCTCGACGATCGCGTCGAAGGCCTCCCACGACCGCGCGGCGCGGCCGGTGCCGCCGTAGACGACGAGGTCGTCCGGGCGCTCGGCGACCTCGGGGTCGAGGTTGTTCATCAGCATGCGCAGCGGCGCTTCGGTCTGCCAACTGCGGGCGGTCAGCTCGGTGCCGCGGGCGGCACGCACGGGACGGGCTCCGTCCATGGAGATCACACTTCCTTGTGTCGGCTGGGATGGGTCAGTTCAGGGGGCCCGTCACCGACTCCGCCGCAGTGCGGACGGAGCCGTCGACGACGGCCAGGTGGGCAGCGGTCAGGTCGGGCGAGGTGAAGCGGTCCGGCCCGGGGCCGGTCTCGCCGTGGGCGGCCAGGGCCTCGATGACCGCGGCGGTGGCCGGAGCCGGACGAAGGGGGGCCCGCAGCGCGATCCCCCGAGCTGCGGTGTGCAGCTCGATGGCGATGACGCGGCCGAGCGCGTCGACGCTGCGGCGTAGCTTGCGCGCGGCGCCCCAGCCCATCGAGACGTGGTCCTCCTGCATCGCACTGCTCGGGATGGAGTCGACGCTGGCGGGGGTCGCCAGGCGCTTCATCTCCGAGACCATCCCGGCGGCGGTGTACTGGGCGATCATCAGCCCGGAGTCGGTCCCCGGGTCGTCGGCGAGGAAGGGAGGGAGGCCATTGCTGCGCTTGACGTCGAGGAAACGGTCGGTGCGCCGCTCGCTCATGCTCGCGACGTCGGCCGCGACGATCGCGAGGAAGTCGAGGACGTAGGCGACGGGCGCCCCGTGGAAGTTGCCGTTGGACTCGACCCGGCCGTCGAAGGTGACGACGGGGTTGTCGATGGCCGAGGCGAGCTCGTGGCCGGCGATCGTCGCGGCGTGCTCGACGGTGTCGCGGGCGCCGCCGTGCACCTGCGGGGCACAGCGCAGGGAGTAGGCGTCCTGGACGCGGGTGCAGGCCTGCGGGTCGCGGTGGCTGTCGCGGATCGGGCTGTCCGTGAGGACCGCTCGCATGTTGGCGGCGGCGAGCGCCTGGCCGGGCTGGGGACGCAGTGCCTGCAGGTCGGCGGCGAAGACGTCGTCGGTGCCGAGCAGGCCCTCGACGCTCATGGCGTTGGCGATGTCGGCCGCGACGAGCAGGTGCCGCAGGTCGTGGACGGCGAGGCAGAGCATGCCGAGCATGCCGTCGGTGCCGTTGATGAGGGCCAGGCCCTCCTTCTCATGCAGCTCCACGGGCGACAGGCCGGCTCCGGCGAGCGCGGCCGCGGCGTCGACCTCGTCGCCGCCGGCGACGCGCACGCGTCCCTCGCCCATGAGCGTCAGGGCGCAGTGGCTGAGGGGCGACAGGTCCCCGGAGCACCCGAGCGAGCCGTACTCGTGGACGACGGGGGTGATGCCGTGCTGCAGGAGTGCGAGGTAGAGGCGCAGCGTCTCCTCGCGAATACCGGTGCGTCCCGTCGCGAGGGTCTGCACGCGCAGCAGCATCAGCGCACGGACGACCTCCTCCTCGACCTCGGCGCCGGCCCCGGCGGCGTGGCTGCGCACGAGGGAACGCTGCAGCCGCGTGCGCTTCTCGTGCGGGATGTGGGTCGTGGCGAGCGCGCCGAACCCGGTCGAGACGCCGTAGTGGGCGACGGTGTCCTCCGCCAACCCCTCGATGACGGTGCGCGACTCCCGGACGCGCTCCCACGCGGCGTCACTGATCGTGACGGGGGCGTGGTGACGGGCGACGGCGACGACCTCGTCGATGGTGAGGGGCCGGTCGCCGAGGACGACGGTGGTGGTGTCGGTGGGCATGAGGCCCATGCAACCCCCCTTCGCCCCTCCCCGGGAGCCGGGCGGAGCCGATAGTGTCTTGGATACAAGACATCTCGCTGGTCGAGGTGCGACGAAGGAGCCTGGAGACCCGTGCCCAACGCCACCGCCGCCGGCCACGCGCTGCGCGCCCTGACCCACCTCGCCGGCCGCGCCGAACCCATCCCCGCGGCCCACCTGGCGCGGGCGCTCGAACTGCCCCGCAGCAGCACCTACCACCTGCTCAGGGTCCTCGTGGAGCACGGCTTCGTCGTGCACTACGAGGAGGAGCGCACCTACGGCATCGGGGCGGCCGTGCACGAGCTCGGTGCCGGCTACCAGCGACAGGACCCCCTGGTCCGGCTCTCCCGACCGCTCGTCGAGCGGCTCGTCGACGCCACGACGCACAACGCCCACCTCGCCGTGCTCACGGGCCGCGACGTCCTCTACGTCATCGAAGAACGTGCGGCGGGCCGCCCTTCGCTCGTCACGGACGTCGGGGTGCGCCTGCCGGCGACGCTCACCGCGAGCGGCCTGGCCCTGCTCGCGGCGCTCCCCCGCCGCCAGGTGACCGCCCTCTACCCCTCGGCCGCGGTCCTGGTCGACGGCGGGCCCGCGACGCCTTCTGCCCTGCGCCGCCAGCTCGTCGACGTCCGGGCCCGCGGCCACGCGCGGGAGGAAGGGAGCGTCACGCCCGACCTGTCCTCCGTCGCCTCGGCGGTCCTGGACCGCGACGGCCACCCCGTGGCCGCGGTCGCCCTCACCTATCGCACCGCAGACGTGGACGAAGGGGGTGCCGCCGCCCTCGCCTCGAGCGCCCGGGAGACGGCCCAGCGGATCAGCGCGCGCCTCTAGCCCCGACCGTCACTCTCTGCCAAACTACGACGTGACGTAGTAGTCGCAGAAGGGATGGCTGACCATGCGCATCGTCGTCGGCGCCCCGGGCAACGGGGCCGCGCTGAAGGACGAGATCAAGGACTTCCTCGAGGCGGATCCCCGCGTCAGCGACGTGGTCGACCTGTCGAGACCGGACATCACCTATCCCCGGGTGTCCCTCGAGGCCGCGCAGGCGGTCGTCGCCGGGGACTGCGACCGCGCGATCCTCGTCTGCGGCACCGGCATCGGGACCGCGATCGCGGCCGGCAAGGTGGTCGGCGCCCGAGCCGCCACCGCCCACGACCTGATCACCGTGCGCGGGTCCGTGGAGAACTACGACGCCCAGATCCTGTGCATGGGGCAGAACGTCATCGCCCCGGTGCACGCCCGCGCACTGGTCGACATCTGGCTCGACCTGCGCCACGACCCCGCCGGCTCCTACGGCCCCAAGCTGGCCGAGATCGGCGACTTCGAGGCACAGCACCACCCCGACCCGCGGCACTGAGCACCCAGGAGGCAGACGATGGACCTCGCCGGATCCGACTTCCCGTTGTGGCTGCGCGCGCAGCACCTGCTCAACTTCGTCCTCATGGGCATGCTCATCCGATCGGGCATCGAGATGCTGTCCTCGCTGCCACGCCTGTGGTGGCGCAACGACTGCGCGCCGGGGACGGAGTGGCTGAAGTTCACCCGGCGTGAGCTGCCGAAGGAGGAGGGCGTCTACACCTCGCTCATGGATGAGAGGTCCGTCTCGCCGCTGCTCTCCCTCCCCGGTCGGGAGAACATCGGCCTCGGCCGCCACTGGCACGGACTGTCCGTCATGTTCTGGGTGCTCAACGGCATCGTCTACGCGGCCCTGCTCTTCGCCACCGGGCTGTGGCGCCGGATCGTGCCGACCTCGTGGGAGGTCTTCCCGCAGGCGTGGGACTCGCTCCTGATGTACCTCAGCCTCGAGACCCCCGACATCAGCCACTTCACGCCCTACGACTCGCTGCAGATGCTGGGCTACACCTTCGTCATCTTCGTGCTGGCGCCCTTCCAGATGCTCACCGGCGTGGCGATGTCGCCGGCCGTCCGCTCACGCTTCCCGTGGTTCGTCAAGGCGCTCGGTGGCCACCAGGGCGCCCGGTCACTGCACTTCATCGGCCTGGTGATCTTCTCCGGCTTCATCGTCATGCACGTCTCGCTCGTCCTCCTCGTCCACCGCGACCACAACGTCATCCACATGGTCTTCGGTGGGGGTGAGGTGACGACTGCGCGAGCGGCCCAGGCCCTCGTCATCATGGTGGCGACGATCGTCGCGGTGGTCGTCTTCTGGATCGCCCTGTCCTACTGGTCCTTGGCCGACCGCGCGCGAGCCCAGCGACTGACCACCGCGGTCACCGAGGTCGGCCGCACGATCTTCCTCGACCGGATGCGTCCGCTGGGCGCGAAGAAGAAGGCCTACACCGACCGGGACATCTCCCGGTTCCACTGGACCAACGGTCTGCCGCCCACCGAGGACGAGTCACAGCTGTGGGTCCAGGCCAGGGACAACGACTGGCAGGGGCTCACGATCACCGTGCGCGACGACATCAACGACGTCGAGCAGCACCTGACCCTGGAGGATCTGCGGGCGCTGCCACGACACTCCTACGTCGCCACCCACACGTGCATGCAGGGCTGGTCGGCCACGTCCCGGTGGACCGGCGTGCGCCTCACCGATCTCATGGACGTGCTCGGCCCCCGACCGGCGGGCGCCAGGTACCTCATGGCCGAGTCCTACGGGCTGGCCCAGAAGATGTACGACAACCGACCCCGCGAGCCCTTCTACGCGGTCATCGACCTCGAGACGATGGCGGAGGAGGAGTCGATCCTCGCCTACGAGCGCAACGGCCACCCGGTCGACGAGCACCTGGGTGCGCCGGCGCGGCTGCGCGTCGAGTCCAACCACGGGTACAAGCACGTCAAGTGGGTCAGCCGGATCATGTGGATCCACGACTACGCCGACTACGGTGATGGTCGTGGCGGGACGCGAGAGGACTCCGCCCTGCAGGCGTTCAACGGAAGGATCTGATGCCCGTGGCGAGGATCGTCACCACCCGCTTCCTCGTCGAGGGCGTCCACGCCGACGACGACACCAAGGCGGCCCTGCAGGCCCTCTACGACATCTTCGCGCAACACGGCCTCGGCCAGGCGACCTTCGAGATCATCCCCGGAGAGCACACCCGCCTGTGGGTCAAGCACCGCGACGACGTGCAGCCCACGCCCGAGCTGATCGACGAGGCCCTCGCCCGCGCGGGCGAGTACCGGGTCGTCGACGGGTAGGAGCTGACCTCAGTGCAGCTGACCGGCGTCACCGAGGGCGCCGGCATCGTGCTTCATCTGGTCACTCAGGCCGGCGGCCTTGAGGTCCTTGCGCAGCTCCTTGGGCAGGGCGAAGAGGAGCGACTCCTCGGCCGCCACGATCGGCTGCGGCTCCCCGTAGCCACGCTCGGCAAGGAAGTCGAGGACACCGCGCACGAGGATCTCGGGCACCGAGGCGCCGGAGGTCACGCCGACCGTGCGCACCCCGTCGAGCCAGGCCTCGTCGATCTCCTCGGCGTAGTCGACGAGATGCCCGTCGCGGGAGCCGTGCTCGATCGCGACCTCGACCAGGCGCACCGAGTTGGAGGAGTTGCGCGAGCCGACGACGATCATCAGGTCGCAGTCCTTGGCCATCTGCTTGACGGCCAGCTGCCGGTTCTGCGTCGCGTAGCAGATGTCGTCCGACGGCGGGTCCTGCAGCTTGGGGAACTTCTCCCGCAGCCGCCGCACCGTCTCCATCGTCTCGTCGACGGAGAGCGTGGTCTGGGAGAGCCAGACGACCTTGTCGGGGTCGCGGACCTCGACGTTGGCGACGTCGTCGGGCCCCTCGACGAGGGTGATGTGCTCGGGCGCCTCACCGGAGGTGCCGATGACCTCCTCGTGGCCGTCGTGGCCGATGAGCAGGATGTCGTAGTCGTCGTCGGCGAAGCGAACGGCCTCGCGGTGCACCTTGGTGACGAGCGGGCAGGTCGCATCGATCGTCTTGAGGCTGAGGGCCTTGGCCTCCTCGTGCACGACGGGGGCGACGCCGTGCGCGGAGAAGACGACGGTTGCGCCCTCGGGCACCTCGTCGGTCTCCTCGACGAAGATCGCGCCGCGCTTCTCCAGCGTCGTGACGACATGCTTGTTGTGCACGATCTCCTTGCGGACGTACACGGGGGGCCCATAGAGCTCCAAGGCCTTTTCGACGGTGACGACGGCGCGGTCCACCCCGGCGCAGTAGCCGCGGGGTGCCGCGAGCAGGACGCGCTTGGCGCCCTCGGGGGCGTCGGGTGCGGTGGACGGGGTGGCGCTGGTGGTCATGGCCCCATCGTAGGCGAGGGGCCTGAACACCCCCTGACCGTCCGTGGCCCGGCCTACGCTGGGCCGCATGACCGCGCCCCTGCCCGACAAGGCCGCCGACACCACGGCCGAGCAGCCGTGGCCGGTGCGGCTGCTCAGCATGAAGATCGCCGAGTACGTCGACAAGATGTCGGTGACCTGGGTCGAGGGGCAGGTCGTGCAGCTGACCCGCCGCCCCGGCTCACGCACCGCGTGGCTGACCCTGCGCGACCCGGACGTGGACATGTCCCTGTCGTGCATGGTGCGCACGACCGCGCTCGATGCCATGCCGGCCCCGCTCGGCGAGGGCGCGCGCGTCGTCGTCCAGGCCAAGCCGAACTACTGGACCCAGCGCGGGTCGCTGTCGATGGACGTGCGCCAGATCCGGCCCGTCGGCGTCGGTGAGCTGCTGGCCCGCATCGAGTACCTCAAGCAGCACCTGCGCTCCGAGGGGCTCTTCGACGCCTCGCGCAAGCGCCCCCTCCCCTTCCTCCCCCGCCGGGTCGGGCTGGTCTGCGGCCGGGCGAGTGCGGCCGAGCGCGACGTGGTGGAAAATGCGCGCCGCCGCTGGCCGGGCCTCCCCTTCGCCGTCAAGCAGGTCGCGGTGCAGGGCCCGACCGCGGTGACCGAGGTCGTCGCGGCCATCGCCGAGCTCGACGCGATGGACGACGTCGACGTCATCGTCGTCAGCCGTGGTGGTGGGTCAGTGGAGGACCTGCTGCCCTTCAGCAACGAGACGATGGTCCGAGCGGTCGCCGATGCGCGCACCCCTGTCGTCAGCGCCATCGGACACGACGTCGACACCCCGCTGCTCGACCTCGTCGCCGACGTGCGGGCCTCGACCCCCACCGACGCCGCCAAGCTCATCTGCCCCGACGCCGCGGCCGAGCGCGCCGGCGTCGTCGACGCGCGCGAGCGGGCCCGGGCCGCGCTGACCGGGCTCGTCGAGCGCGAGCGCCGGGGCCTGGTCCACCTGACGAGCCGTCCCGTGCTCACCGACCGCACCGCCTTCGTCCGCGCGCAGCGCGAGGTCGTCGGCGCGCTGCGCCACCGCGCCCACGGGCGGGTCGAGGCGCGCCTGCACCGCGAGCGCGACCGCATCGGTCACCTCCGGGCCCAGGCCCGCGTGCTCTCCCCCGCCTCGACCCTCGAGCGCGGCTACGCGATCGTCCAACGGCCCGAAGGGGAGGTCGTCGCCTCCCGCGAGGAGCTCGCCGTCGACGACCTGCTGCGGGTGACGGTCGCGGACGGGGACTTCGCCGTCCGGGTCGCCGGCTCCTGAGCGGTCGTCGTCGCCGGTGGTTACTCGCGGGTACGACGTGCACTACAGGAGCAGAAGCACGCACGAACCCCGAGATCTCGGGGTTCGGCCACCGCAGGTCCCGCCGGCATGTCGTCGTAC
Source organism: Janibacter anophelis NBRC 107843 (assembly GCF_001570945.1). Classification (GTDB taxonomy): domain Bacteria; phylum Actinomycetota; class Actinomycetes; order Actinomycetales; family Dermatophilaceae; genus Janibacter; species Janibacter anophelis. Next base: position 36,162 of record NZ_BCSQ01000013.1, on the reverse strand, counting down.
CCGCGGGTCACGAGCCGGGACCGACGCCGGACCCCGCGCATAGGGTGGTCCCCATGGCCACCGACCCGCAGCAGACCGAGCAGGAGCAGACCGACGTCGCCGACCTCAGCTACGAGGAGGCGCGGCAGGAGCTGATCGAGCTCGTCGCCCGGCTCGAAGGGGGCCAGGCCGGCCTCGAGGAGTCGATGCGGTTGTGGCAGCGCGGCGAGGCGCTGGCCGCGCACTGCGAGGCGTGGCTCGACAAGGCCGAGGCGAGCCTGGCGCCCGAGGTGGCGACGCCCCCTTCGTCCGGCAGCTCGTCCGGCACCCAGCCGACCGACGACTGAGGCCGCGCCGGTGCACCGCGTCGCCGCGGGACTGCTCGTCGCGGACGGGCTGGTCCTGCTGGGTCACCGCCACCCGCAGCGGCGCCACTACCCCGACTGCTGGGACGCGGTCGGTGGTCACATCGAGCCGGGCGAGACCCCGATGGAGGCGCTCGTGCGGGAGTGCCGCGAGGAGATCGGCGTCGTCGTCACCCGGGCCCGACCGGTCGACCTGCCGGTGACGATGGAGGACCTGGAGCTGCACGCCTTCGTCGTGGAGGCGTGGGAGGGCACGCCCGCCAACCTCGAGCCCGACGAGCACGACGCGATCGGCTGGTTCGGCGCCGACGAGGTGCCCGGGCTCCGACTGGCGCACCCCGCCCTCGGCGAGCTGATCGCCGGCGTGGTCCGCCCCGGGTGAGACCCGCTCCAGGACGACCCGCTGCGAGCGACCGCCTCAGCTCGTGGGGCTCGTGGCCCCGGGAGTGACCTTCGCCGGCACGAGCCGCTCGGCGAAGAGCTCGAGCTGCTCCCACGAGCCGGTGCCCGTGACGAGCGTGGTCAGCTCGCTCGCGTCGTCCGGGGAGTTGACGAGGCTGCGCTGCACCTTGCCCTCTCGGTCGCGCTTGGCCCAGACCCGGCCGTCGTCGGTGGTGAGGGTGCCGACGCGCGCGCCGTTGTTGGTCTGGGTGTTGACCCAGCCCTGACCCGGGTCGACCGCCTGCTGCACCGAGACGTACTCGCCGTCGGGGGTGGTGTAGCCGGCGTTCCACACCATGACGTCACCCTTGGAGCGCACGTAGCGCACATTGGTCGCCGCCCAGCCCTCGGGCAGCTCCTCCGGGTAGGCGAAGGGCTGACCGGCCTGCTGAGCGCGGAACTCGGCGGTGCCGGCGACGTCGATCGACTCGGGCGTGGTGCTGTTGGGCCGGCCGGTCATGAAGAACAGACCGAGGGTGATGGCCAGGATGACGGCCATCGAGCGGGCCATGTTGGCCACGGTGCCCTTGCCGTAGTGGCTCGCCCCGCGCGCCGGCACACCCTGCTGCGCCGCCAGCTCGGCGGGCGTCGGCTCGCGGTGCGGGGCGGTGCTGGGGGCGGTCTCGGCAGGGTCGCCGGGGGTGGAACTCATGGAGCACATGGTCGCACGCGCCGATGGGTGCGACAGATAGGCTCTGGCGCGACGAGCACCACGCCGCCACCCGAGGAGAGCCATGAGCCAGTCCCAGCCCACCCCGAGCGCCGGGGTCATGCACCCCGACCGCAACCTCGCGATGGAGCTGGTGCGGGTGACCGAGGCCGCCGCGCTGGCCGGCGGACGCTGGGTGGGACGAGGCGACAAGAACACCGCGGACGGTGCAGCCGTCGACGCGATGCGCTCGATGATCTCCAGCGTGCGCATGAGCGGCACCGTCATCATCGGTGAGGGGGAGAAGGACGAGGCCCCCATGCTCTTCAACGGCGAGGAGGTCGGCGACGGCGAGGGCCCCGCCTGCGACGTCGCGGTCGACCCGATCGACGGCACCACCCTCACGGCGAAGGGGATGACCAACGCGGTCTCCGTCCTCGCCGTCGCGGACCGCGGCTCGATGTACGACCCGAGCGCCGTCTTCTACATGGACAAGCTCGTCACCGGGCCCGAGGCGGCCGACGTCGTCGACATCCGCCTGCCCGTGGCGGAGAACATCAAGCGCATCGCCAAGGCGAAGAACGAGCAGCCCGAGGACGTCACCGTCATCATGCTCGACCGCCCGCGCCACAACGACCTCGCCGAGCAGGTCCGGGCAGCCGGGGCGCGCATCCGCTTCATCTCCGACGGCGACGTCGCCGGCGCCATCATGGCCGCCCGGCCCGGCACCGGCATCGACCTGCTCCTCGGCATCGGCGGCACCCCCGAGGGCATCATCACCGCCTGCGCCATCAAGTGCCTCGGTGGTGTCATCCAGGGCCGCCTGTGGCCTCGCGACGACGAGGAGCGCCAGCACGCCCTCGACGCGGGCCACGACCTCGACCGGGTCCTCACGACCGACGACCTCGTCGCGACCGACAACTGCTACTTCGTGGCGACCGGCATCACCGACGGTGAGCTGCTGCGCGGCGTGCGCTACCGCGCCGGCGGCGCGACGACCGAGTCGCTCGTCATGCGCAGCAAGTCCGGCACGATCCGCGTCGTGGAGGCCCACCACAACCTCACCAAGGTCCAGCGCCTCTCCCCGCAGCCGACCGCCTGACCGATGGTCGGCCTGCGGCGTCGTCAGCCCACACCCGCCCCGACGCTCGTCGTCGGCGAGTCACTCGTCGACGTCGTCGTCCGACCGGACGGCAGCCGCGAGGAGCACGTGGGCGGCAGCCCGCTCAACGTCGCCGTCGGGCTGGCCCGGCTCGGCCACCCCGTCAGCCTGGCGACGCACCTGGCCCGGGACGCCCACGGGGCCGTCATCGGTGAGCACCTCACGGAGGCGGGTGTCGTCCTCGCCCCCGGCAGCGACACCGCCGTCGACACCTCGACGGCGACCGCCACCCTCGACGAGACCGGTGCCGCCACCTACTCCTTCGACCTCGACTGGCGCCTGCCGCCCCTGCCGGAGACCACGGGCCACCTGCACACCGGGTCGATCGGCGCCCTCAAGCCCCCGGGCGGGGTCGACGTGCTCTCGGCGATGGCCGGCGCCGCCCGGACCCGTACCGTCTCCTACGACCCCAACATCCGCCCGGACCTCTTCCCGGACCAGGAGCTGGCCCGCGACGAGGTCGCGCGGCGCATCGCGGTGTCCGACGTCGTCAAGGCGAGCGACGAGGACCTGCAGTGGCTCGCCGGGCGATCACTCGACGACAACGAGATCGCCGACCACCTGAGGGCCTGGTGCGACGCCGGGCCGGTGTTGGCGGTGTGCACCCTCGGCGCCCGCGGCGCGCTGGTGCTGCTGCCGTCCGGGCGGCGCACGACCCTGCGCGCGCACCGGGTCGAGGTCGTCGACACCGTCGGCGCGGGCGACGCCTTCATGTCAGGTCTGCTCTCCGGGTTGCTCGACGCCGGCCTGCTCGGCGGCGCGGATGCCAAGTCACGCCTGCACGGCGCCCGCGGACAGGTGCTGTCCGAGGCCGTCGAGCGCGGTCTCGCGGCCTCGGCCCACACCGTCTCCCGGGCCGGCGCGCAGCCACCGACCCGCGCCGAGCTCGGGTTGCCCAGCCGCCCGGGGCGGTGACCGGAGGCCCAGCGGCCGGGGTGAGATGCCCAGCCGCCGGGCCGGTGACGCTAGGCGGGCTGCTGGGCCTCGCGCGAGCGGGCCCGCTCCAGGGCCCGCTGCCGGTCCTCCTCGGACTGCCTGGCGATCTCGGCGGCCTTGTCGTCGTCGCGCGTCAGGCAGTCGCCCGTCTCCGGGTCGAAGACGTGCATGAGCGCCGGGTCGAAGACGAAGTTGCCGTCGTCCCCCTCGCGCACCCGCGAGCGCGGGTCGAGGTTGATGACCATCTGGGTGCGCATTCCCTCGCCGTCGAGCTCCTTGTCGAGCTCGTCGAGCTTGTCCTTGACGTCGCCCTCGACGCCGAACGGCACGTACGCGTACTGCTCGTTGCCGAGCCACTCCGTCTGGTCGACCGGCGCGCTGAAACTCACCCCGCCGTTGGGCACGTCGCCGAGATCGGCGTCCTTGATGTGCTCGGGCCGGATGCCGACGATGAGCAGCTCCTTGCCTCCGGCCCGCTCGCGGACGGCCGCGGGCAGCGGGGCACTGCAGAACGGCAGCTCGAGCTGGTCCCCCTTCACCTCCGCCGGCAGGAAGTTCATCGGCGGTGTCCCGATGAACCCGGCGACGAAGAGGTTCACCGGCTGGTCGTAGAGCTCGCGCGGGCTGGCGCACTGCTGCAGCACGCCCTTCTTGAGCACCGAGACGCGGTCACCGAGCGTCAGCGCCTCGGTCTGGTCGTGCGTGACGTAGATCGTCGTCGTGCCCATGCGGCGCTGCATCCGGGCGATCTCGGTGCGCATCTGTCCGCGCAGCTTGGCGTCGAGGTTGGACAGCGGCTCGTCGAAGAGGAAGGCGTCGGCGTCGCGCACGATCGCCCGCCCCATCGCCACGCGCTGACGCTGGCCACCGGAGAGGTTCGCCGGCTTGCGCTCGAGGTGCTCGTCGAGCTCGAGCATCGAGCTGGCCATGCGCACCTTTTCGTCGATCTCGGCGTTGGTGTGCTGGCCCTTGGCCAGGCGAAGGGGGAAGGCGATGTTCTCGAAGACCGTCAGGTGCGGGTAGAGGGCGTAGTTCTGGAAGACCATCGACAGGTTGCGGTCCTTCGGCGAGAGGTCGTTGACCCGCTTGCCGTCGATGAGCAGCTCGCCGCTCGTGATGTCCTCGAGCCCGACGACCATGCGCAGCAGCGTCGACTTCCCGCAGCCGGAGGGGCCGACGAAGATCATGAACTCGCCGTCCTTGATGTCCAGGCTGACGTCGTTGACCGCCGGGAAGCCGTCGCCGTACTGCTTGACGATGTTGTTGAGGGTGATCTCGGCCATGGGATGTACTCCAGTTCTCGTGAGGCGGGGGTCAGCCCTTGACGGCGCCCGAGGTCAGGCCGGCGACGATCCGGCGCTGGAAGATCAGCACGAGGATGACGACGGGGATGGTGACGACGACCGAGGCCGCCATGATCGCGCCGGTCGGCTGCTCGAACTGGCTGGCCCCGGTGAAGAAGGCGAGCGCGGCGGGGACCGTGCGGGCCTGGTCGGAGGTCAGCGAGATCGCGAAGACGAAGTCGTTCCACGCGGTGAAGAAGGTGATGATCGCCGTGGTGAAGACGCCGGGTGCGGCGAGCGGGATGATCACCTTGCGGAAGGCCTGCCAGCTGCTCGCCCCGTCGACCTGGGCCGCCTGCTCCATCTCCCACGGGATCTGCTGGAAGAAGGCCGACATCGTCCAGATCGACAGCGGCAGCGTCAGGGCGAGGTAGGGGATGATCAGGCCGGGGATCGTGTCGAAGAGACCGACCCGGCTCCACACGTCGAACAGCGGCGTCACCATCGCGACGACGGGGAAGAAGCTGACGGCCAGCGCCGTCGTGAGGATCATCTTCTTGCCCTTGAACTCCAGCCGGGAGATCGCGTACGCGCAGAACATCGCGAGCACGACCGAGATGAGGGTCGCGAGCAGGCAGACGATCAGCGAGTTGCGCAGGGCCGGCATGAAGAGATCGCTCGCGCCGCCGGTGAAGATCAGCTTGTAGTTCTCCAGCGTCGGGTCCTTGGGCCAGAAGTTGCCGAAGTAGGCCGAGTCCGGGTCGGCGAGGGTGTCCGCGCTCTTGAGCGAGAGCGAGAGCATCCACAACAGCGGCAGCACGGTCCAGATCATGATCGGGACCGCGAGCGCGGTCCACAGCCCGGTGCCCTTGGCGGATTCCTTGGCCATGTCAGCTCCTCCCCTGGGTCAGGTCGACCTTGAATCCTCGGACGAACACCGCCGCGATGATCAGCACGCAGACGAAGAGGATCACCGACAGCGCCGACCCGAGCCCGATCTCCGTGCGGTCGATCGTCTGGCGATAGATCAAGCCGGAGAGGGAGTTCGTCCCGTTGGCGCCTCCGGTCATGATGAAGATGTTGTCGAAGATGCGGAAGGCGTCGAGGGTGCGGAAGAGCACCGCGACCATGATCGCGGCCTTCATGTTCGGCAGGATCACCTTGAACAGCACCTGCGTCCACGACGCACCGTCGACCTTGGCCGCCTCCTCCATCGACGTGTCCACCTGCGCCAGGCCGGCGAGCAGGAGCAACGACATGAAGGGGGTCGTCTTCCAGATCTCCGAGAGGCAGATGACGAAGATCGAGGGCCAGAAGCTGCCGAACCAGTCGTAGTTGTCGGCGACCCCCGGGATCCAGTTGGTCCAGCGGTTCACGAAGCCGGTGTCGGTCTGGTACATGAACAGCCAGGTGAAACCGGAGACGACGGTGATGATCGAGTACGGGATGAGCACCACCGTGCGCAGCGTGCGCCGGGGCAGCACGATCCGGTGCATCACCAGGGCGATGATGAAGCCGAGGATCAGCTCGACGATCACGGTGATGACGGTGATGAGGACCGTCGCCTTCATCGCGTCCCAGAAGACCCCGTCGCTCAACGAGACGACGTAGTTGTTCAGCCCGACGAACTCCCGGTTCTCCGGGTCGGTGAGCCGGTAGGCGAAGAAGCTGTTCCACACCGCCTGCAGGATCGGGTACGCGGTGACGAGCAGCATGACGACGAAGGCGGGCATCGCCAGCTTCCAGCCCAGGCGCTGCTCGGCCCGGGACCGGTCGGACAGGCGCGGCTTCGCCCCCTTCGTCGGCGGGTCGGTGCGCGCAGGCTCGGTCACGGTGCTCACAGCAACGCATCTCCCTTCAGCACGTCCTGCAGCAGGGACGTCGTCTGCTGCGGCGTGGTCGACGGGTCGACGGACCCGGGCGGGCTGTACTCGCGCTGGATGCCGCTCGAGACGTCGCCGTAGTACTGCGTGAGCGGCCGGGGGCCGCTGGCGTCCAGGGACTCGCGGATCAGGGAGGCCATCGGGAAGTCCTTCTTGATCTCCGGGTCGTCGTAGACGGCCTTGCGCGCGGCGGGGTTGCCGGTGCCGAGCATGTAGGCCTTCTGGCTCTCCTGCGAGGTCAGGCAGCTGACCGCCTCCCAGGCGGCCTCCTGGTTGTCGGAGGAGGCGGCCACGCCCATCTCGATGCCACCGAGCGGCGGCTTGGACTCGGTGCCCTCGGTCGTCTGCGGGTAGCGCGCCCACGCGAGGTCGTCGATCCACTCGACCTCGGCGCCGGAGAGCGCCGCGTAGACGTAGGGCCAGTTGACCATGAAGCCGGCCCGCTCCGTCTGGAACATGTCGAGCGTCGTCGTCTCGTCGGTCGAGCCCATCGCCGGGCCGGCGACGCCCTCCGAGGAGACGGACTGGATGATCTCCGCTGCCTTCTTGCCGCCCTCGGAGTCGAGGCCGAACTGCAGCTCCTTGCCGTCGGCGCCGGGGTTCTCGACGATGTGGTCGCCGCCGCCCTCGACGAGCGCGTTGATCCACACCATGTAGCCCTCGTAGCGGGAGGCCTGGACGCCGATGTCGGTGTCGGTGGTCTTGGCCGCCTCGATGACTTGATCCCAGGTGACCGGCTTGGTCATGTCGAGCCCGGCCTCCTTGGCGACGCTCTTGCGGTACCAGAGCAGCTGCGTGTTGGCCCAGAAGGGAGCGGCGTACAGCTCGTCCTTCCACGTCGCGTTGGTGACGGCCGGGTCCACGACGTCGTCGGTGAACTCCGCCTTCTTGTCCTCGGGCACGGGAGCGAGGAACTCGGCCTCGGCGAACTCCGCGACGAAGACCGGGTCGATCGACATGATGTCGACGCCCTTGTCCTGCGAGGCCAGGCGCCGCAGGAGCTGCTGGCGCTGGTCGCTCGCGCTGTTGGGCAGCAGCTGGATGCCGATCGTGTACGTGCCGCCGGAGGCGTCGGAGCACTCCTTGGCCAGCTGCGCCTGTCCGCCACCGGCCGGGTCGGAGCCACCGCCGTCGGGGTTGATGTACCAGGTCAGGTGGGTCGAGCCACCGCTCGAGCCGTCGTCACCGCAGGCCGCCAGACCCAGGCTCGCGGCCGTGGCCGCGGCCAGCAGGAAGGCCAACCGCCCTCGTCGTCGTGTCACCACGTCGCTCCCTTCGTCCGGGACGCGACGTCCGCGGGTCGCCGACGTCGCCTCCCATGGATCTGTCTACACCCCGGATGTGGTGTGTGCCACGTTTATGACGTGGCGAATTCACCTCCGCGATGGTTTCGTGACGGACCGCTCACCCGGGCCGACGAAGGGGGTCGCGCCGCCGGGTCTACATTGCAAGGACCACTTGCGAAAGGAACCTTGATGCCCGCATCCCCCTCGGCCCCCGAAGACTTCGCGGACCTGATCGCCGCCAACCAGACCTTCTCGGAGAGCTTCGCGCTCAGCGGGTTCGACGGCATCGCGCACGCCGGCGTCGCCATCGTCACCTGCATGGACAGCCGGATCGACCCGCTCGGCATGCTCGGCCTGGTGCCCGGAGACGCCAAGATCTTCCGCAACCCGGGTGGGCGCGTCACCGCGGCCGCGCTCGAGGCGCTCGTCCTCGGCGTGCACCTGCTCAAGGTCGAGCGCATCCTCGTCGTCCCGCACACGCGCTGCGCGATGGGCAGCGCCTCCGAGGACGAGCTCCGCGCGAAGGTCGGCGCCTCCGCCGGCCAGGACGCCTCGTGGCAGGGATTCCACGTCGTCCACGACCAGATCGACGCGCTGCGCCAGGACGTCGCGGCCGTGCGCACCCACCCGCTCATCGGCGAGCGCGCCAAGGTCGGTGGCTTCGTCTACGACGTCGACACGGGCCTGCTGCAGCAGCACTTCTGAGCCGGCGACCGACGCCCGGCCCCGGGTGACGGGGGTCACACGACCCCTGTCACCATGGGGAGCATGACCACCGTCACGACCCCCACCCCGACGTCCGAGCTCATCGCCGAACCCTGGGCGAGCGAGCAGACGATCACCTGCCGCGACGACCGCGTCGGCCTGCGCGCCGTCATCGCGATCGACGACACGACCCTCGGCCCCGGCTTCGGCGGAGTGCGCTACCGCGCCTACCCCTCCACCGAGGCCGCCGCGCGCGAGGCGCAGCGCCTCGCCGCCGCGATGACCCTCAAGCACGCGCTGGCCGAGCTGCCCTACGGCGGAGCCAAGTCCGTCGTCATGCTCGAGGGCGCCGCCCCCGCCCCGGGCTCGACGGAGCGCCGCGCCCTCTTCGCGCGCTTCGGCGAGATGATCGCCCGCACCGCCGGCACCTACGTGCCCGGTGTCGACATGGGCACCCTCCTCGAGGACATGCAGACCATCCGCGACGACGGCGGCGCCCGCGCGTTCTGCGACGAGGTCAGCCCCTCCCCCTTCACCGCCCGCGGGGTGCACGCCGCGATGCGCGCCGCCGCGGTCCACCACCACGGCGCAGCCGGCCTGTCCGGGCTGCACGTCGTCGTCCAGGGCGTCGGCAGCGTCGGCGCCGAGGTCGCCCGGCTCGCCCACGCCGACGGCGCGCGACTGACGGTCGCCGACGTCGACACGGCCCGGGCGGAGGAGCTGGCCCGCGAGCTCGGTGGCGCGACGGTCGCCGCCGACGCGGCACCCTTCCACGACGCCGATGTCTTCTCCCCGTGCGCGGTCGCCCGCGTCGTCACCCGGGACACCCTCGAGCGGATCCCGGCACGGATCATCGCCGGCGCGGCCAACGACACCCTCGACGAGCCCGGGTGCGCCGAAGCCCTGCGCGCGGCCGGCATCACCTACGTGCCGGACTTCGTCGCCAACGCCGGCGGCGTCGTCCAGGTGCACGGCGGCGTCAGCGGCTGGAGCGAGCAGGAGACCCTGGCCGCGATCGACCGCATAGGCGAGCGCGTCACCGGGCTGCTCGAGACCGGTGAGGCCCAGGGCATCACGCCGGTCGCGGCGGCCCTGCAGCGCGCCTCAGCGGCGCTCGGCCGCGAGATCGTCGCGTGAGCGCGGAGCAGGCGGCGCGCCGCTACTACGCGCTCGTCGACGCCGGTGACGTCGACGGCGTCGTCGGCTGCTTCGCCGAGGACGCCGTCTACCACCGACCCGGCTACGCCCCGATGGAGGGAAGGGCGGCGCTCGCCGAGTTCTACGGCGGCGAGCGGGTCATCGCCGACGGCCGTCACGAGCTCGACGAGGTCGTCGTCGAGGGGCGCCGGGTGGCGGTGCACGGCCGCTTCGTCGGCACGCTCAAGGACGGGAGCGCCGCCCGGGTCGGCTTCGCCGACTTCTGGGTGCTCGACGAGGAGGACCGGGCGACGTCACGGCGGTCCTTCTTCGACACGCCGGCGGTCTGAGGCGCACCGCCCGGCGCGGGAACCGTCAGAGCGCGAGGCGCTCCTGGACGACGACCGACAGCCGCTCGGCGGACTCCTGCGCCTGCTCGTGCGTCGACGCCTCGACCATGACCCGCACGACGGGCTCGGTGCCGGACTTGCGCAGGAGGACCCGTCCTTCGTCCGCGAGCAGGGTCTCCACCTCGGAGACGGCTGCCTGCACACCTGCGTCGCCGTCGACGCGGTGCTTGTCCACGCCCTTGACGTTGATGAGGACCTGGGGCATGCGGATCATCGCGGCGCCGAGCTCGGCGATCGACCGGCCGGTCCCCGCGACGCGGGCGGCGAGCATGAGGCCGGTGAGCACACCGTCACCGGTCGTGGCGTGCTCGGAGAGGATGACGTGGCCGGACTGCTCACCGCCGAGGGAGAACCCACCGCGACGCATCTCCTCGAGGACGTAGCGGTCGCCGACTCCGGCCTGCACGACGGTGATGCCGGCGGCCTCCATCGCGCGGATGAGGCCGAGGTTGCTCATGACGGTGGCGACGAGGGTGTCGTGGGCGAGCGCCCCGTCGTCCTTGAGCGCCAGGGCGAGGATCGCCATGATCTGGTCGCCGTCGATCTCGTTGCCCTCGGCGTCGACCGCGAGGCAGCGGTCGGCGTCGCCGTCGTGCGCGATGCCCAGGTCGGCCCCGTGCTGGACGACGGCCTGCTTGAGCGGGTCGAGGTGCGTCGAGCCGACGCCGTCGTTGATGTTCAGCCCGTCCGGACGGGCGCCGATGACGTGCACCGTGGCGCCGGCGAGGCGGAAGACCTCGGGCGAGACCTCGCTCGCGGCGCCGTGCGCCGCGTCGATGACGACGGTCAGTCCCTCGAGCTGCGGCTCGACCGCGTCGAGCAGGTGGCGCACGTAGCGGGTGCCGCCGTCGTCCATGACCGTGACCCGACCGACGTCGACGCCCGTCGGGCGGGCGGGCGGCTCGTCCATGGCCGCCTGGATGGCGTCCTCGACTGCGTCCGGCAGCTTGTGCCCGCCGGTGGCGAAGAACTTGATGCCGTTGTCCGGCATGGCGTTGTGGGAGGCCGAGAGCATGACGCCGAAGTCCGCGTGCACCTCCGCGGTGAGGAAGGCCACCGCCGGCGTCGGGACGACGCCCGCGTCGAGCACGTCGATGCCGCTGCTGGCCAGACCGGCCACGACGGCGGCGGAGAGGAACTCACCTGAGGCGCGCGGGTCGCGACCGACGACCGCGACGGGTCGCCGCCCTTCCGTGCCCTCGGGATCGCGCAGGACGCGAGCCGCCGCCTGGGACAGGCGCAGGGCGAAGTCAGCGGTGATGACCTCGCCGTTGGCGAGGCCACGGACACCGTCGGTGCCGAAGAGTCGGGACATGGGGCAACCTTCCGTGGGGAACCCGCCGCATGTCGCGCGGTGGCGGGCGCCAGAGACGATACCCGCTGGTTAGGCTGGGGAACCGCAGGTCCGGGCGTCGAGAGGCCACCATGATCGAGTACTGCCCGTCCGACGGGCCCACGCTGGGCGTCGAGTGGGAGATCGCGCTCGTCGATCGAGAGACCCTGGACCTCGTGCCGCTCGCCGAGAGCGTCGTCGAGCCGCTGCGCGCCGAGGAGCACCTGGCACCCAAGGTGCACCGCGAGCTGCTGACCAACACCGTCGAGATCGTCACGGGCGTCTGTCGCGACGTCCCCGAGGTCCTCGCCGACCTGTCCACGAGCGTGGACCGGCTGCGCTCCCTGACCGATGACCTGGGTCTGGAGCTCATGAGCGCCGGCACGCACCCCTTCGCCCGCTGGGAGAGCCAGCAGGTCAGCGAGGGCGAGCGCTATGCCACGCTCATCGACCGCACCCGCTGGTGGGGCCGCCAGATGGTCATCTACGGCGTGCACACGCACGTCGGCGTCACCCACCGCGACAAGGTGCTCCCCCTGCTCGGCGGCATGCTCACGTACGCCCCGCACCTGCAGGCGCTGTCCGCGTCGTCCCCGTGGTGGGGTGGCGTCCCGACCGACTACGCGAGCAACCGGGCGCTGCTCTTCCAGCAGCTGCCGACCGCGGGGCTGCCCTTCCAGTTCGACACCTGGGGCGAGTACGAGCGCTACGTCGACGACCTGCTCGTCACGGGCGTCATCGACGAGCTCAAGGAGGTGCGCTGGGACCTGCGCCCCGCGCCGCACCTCGGCACGCTCGAGGTGCGGGTCTGCGACGGCGTGCCCACGCTCCACGAGATCGGGGCCATCACGGCCCTCACGCAGTGCCTGCTCGTCCACCTCGACGACCGGCTCACCGACGGGGGCACGATCCCGACGCTCCCGCCGTGGCACGTGCAGGAGAACAAGTGGCGCACCGCCCGCTACGGCATGGACGCGATCATCATCCTCGACTCGCGCAACCGTGAGCGCCTGGTCACCGACGAGCTGTACGACCTGCTCGAGCGTCTGGCCCCGATCGCCCGGCGCCTGGGCTGCGCCGATGAGCTCGCCGCCGTCGAGGACATCATCCGCGCGGGCGCGAGCTACCAGCGCCAGCTCGCCGTCGCCGCGCAGCACGACGGCGACCTCGTCGAGGTGACCCGGTCGCTCGTCGAGGAGATGCGGGCCGGGCGCCCCCTTCGTCCCTGAGCGCGCATCTCCCCGGGCGGATGCGCGGTCCCGGGCACCCGAGCGCGCACTTCCCCGGGCGGATGCGCGGTCCCGGGCACCTGAGCGCGCATTTCCCCGGGCGGATGCGCGGTCCGGGCACGACGAAGGGCGCCGCCACCGTGAGGTGTGCGACGCCCTTCGTGACGTGATCCGTGGATCAGCGCTTGCTGTACTGCGGCGCCTTGCGGGCCTTCTTGAGACCGGCCTTCTTGCGCTCCGGGACGCGGGCGTCCCGGGTGAGGTAGCCGGCCTTCTTCAGGGTCGCGCGGTTCAGCTCGGGGTCGACGCCGTTGAGCGAGCGGGCGACGCCGAGGCGGACGGCACCGGCCTGGCCGGAGGGGCCACCGCCGTGGACGCGCACGAGCACGTCGTAGGCGCCGTCGAGCTCGAGCGCGACGAGCGGCTCGTTGACGATCTGCTGGTGGACCTTGTTCGGGAAGTAGTCCTCGAGCGTGCGCCCGTTGACCTTCCACTCGCCGGTGCCCGGGACGATCCGGACGCGGGCGATGGCCTGCTTGCGGCGGCCGGTCGCGGAGCCGGGGGCCGACGCGGAGGGGCGGCGCACGGGCTCGTCGGTCGCGGCGACGGGGCCGTCGGACTCGGAGGTGTAGGAGGTCAGCTCGGGCTCGTCGGCCTCGAGGACCTCGGTGTTGTCGGTGGTCTCAGCCACGGTAATTCCTCAGTTCCTTCTGGGGCGCGCTTACTGCGCGACCTGCGAGATCGTGTAGGGGGTGGGCTGCTGGGCGCCGTGCGGGTGCTCGGCACCGGCGTAGACCTTGAGCTTCGACAGCTGCTGGCGGCCGAGCGTGTTGCGCGGGAGCATGCCGCGGACGGCCTTCTCCACGGCGCGGGTCGGGTGCTTCTCCAGCATCTCGGTGTAGTTCATCGAGGACAGACCGCCCGGGTGACCCGAGTGGCGGTAGGCGCGCTTCTGCTCGGCCTTGGCGCCGGTCAGCGCGATCTTGTCCGCGTTGATGATGATGACGAAGTCGCCCGTGTCGACGTGGGGGGCGAAGGTCGTCTTGTGCTTGCCGCGCAGCAGGATGGCGGTCTGGCTGGCGAGGCGGCCGAGCACCACGTCCGTGGCGTCGATGATGTGCCACTGACGGGTGATGTCACCGCCCTTGGTGGAGTGGGTACGCATGTGTGGTGCCTTCTGCTCGTCTGATGACTGACCCCTTGCACCGGGCGAAGGGGTGGCGCCGCACGTCCCGAGGACGCGGCGCCGCTGGGTTCCATTCTACGGAGGTCGCGGTGGTCGCCGAAATCCGTCGAGGAGCACCAAAACCCTTGATACGAAGGGGGATTCGCCCTCGTCGCGCGCGCCTCACGCGCCCGCGTCATGGAGATTGCACAATACTTGTGCAATCGTGGACGGGTGACCGACGACCCCCGCAGCGCGACCTGGCGGCTCCTGGCCCACCCCCTTCGCTCCCGCATCCTGGCCCACCTGCGCCTGCACGGCGGGTCGACGGCCGCCGACCTCGCCCGCGCCCTGGGCACCAACACCGGCGCCACGAGCTACCACACCCGGGTCCTCGCGGAGGCGGGTCTCGTCGAGGACACCGGGCTCGGTGACGGGCGCTCGCGGGTGTGGGCCGCGAGCGAGGAGGACGAGGGCAGCGGTGTCGACACCTCCGTCGCCGTGAGCGCCATCGACGACGCCGAGGACCTCGCCGACGCGCTCTGGCTCGCCCACGACCTCGTCGACCACCACGCCCAGCGCCAGCACGCGTGGATCGACGCGCAGGTCTCCTGGCCGCTCGTGTGGCAGGAGGAGTGCGGCATCGACGACGGCGAGGTGCTCGTCGACGAGACCCAACTGAGCGCGCTGCGGGCCGAGCTGGGTGCCGTCCTCGAGCGCTACCGGCGGCGCGGCGCCGGCACCCCCGGCGCGCGGCGCGTGACGGCCGTCGTCGCCCTCACGCCCCTGCCCCGCCGGTCCTGACCCCGACCGACCTAGGGTGGACCCGTGAGTTCCTCCGAAGAGCGCCACGAGCGCCACTGGCTGATCGGCGTCGTCGCGCGGGTGCTCATCGCCTTCGCCGTCCTCGCCGTCATCACGCACACGCTCGTGCGCCCCTTCGTCATCCCGTCGGCGTCGATGGAGCCGACGCTCATGACCGGCGACCGGGTCTTCGCGCAGGTCCTCGGTGTCGACGGCGAGCAGCTGGAGCGCGGCGACGTCGTCGTCTTCGGCCACGGCGCCACGTGGGAGGCGGCGCGTCTCGACGACCCCAATCCGGTGACCGACGCCCTGCGTTACGTCGGCGACGTGCTCGGCACCGGCCCCAGCCACACCGCGCACACGGTGAAACGGGTCATCGGCCTGCCCGGCGAGACGGTCACCTGCTGTGACGACCAGGGGCGCGTCCTCGTCGACGGCGAACCGATCGCGGAACCGTACGTCACGAACGACCTGCCCTTCGACGGGTGCGACGAGCGTGTGTCCCAGCGCTGCTTCCCCGAGATCACCGTCCCCGACGGCTCCTACCTCGTCCTCGGCGACAACCGGGCCAACAGCTCCGACTCGGTCGCCGGCTGCCGCGGTCAGGTCGAGGGCGACTGCGCCACAGTGCGGTTCGTGCGTGCCGACCAGGTCGTCGGCACCCTCGGCTGGCGCTGGTGGCCGCTGCCGCCGGGCGGGGCCGAGCGGAGCTGATCAGTCCTCGCGGCGGGCCCTCGCCTCGACGGCCCGGGCCGCGAGGGCGCCCTCCGCGGGGTACTCGACCTCGACGAGGCACAGCCCGTGGGCGGGCATGACCTTGACCCGCGGGTCGCGGGACAGGCCCGTGAGCACCTCGACGGGGAAGTCGACCCCGCGTCGCCCCTCCCCCACGGGCACGAGCGCGCCGATGAGTGCGCGCACCATCGAGTGGCAGAACGCGTCGGCGCGCACGGTCGCCTCGAGCAGCCCGTCGTCGCGGCGCTCCCAGTCGTAGCGCAGCAGGGTGCGGGTCGTGCTGGCACCTTCGCGCTTCTTGCAGAAGGCGGCGAAGTTGCGCAGGCCGAGCAGCTGGGCCGTCGCGGCATTCATCGCGTCGACGTCCAGGGGCGAGCGCAACGCCACGACCTCACGACGACGAAGGGGGTCCAGCCGTGCCGGATCGTCGCAGACCAGGTAGCGGTAGCGCCGGCTCAGCGCCGAGAAGCGCGCGTCGAATCCCTCGGGCGCCCGGGTGACGCGGTGGACGACGACGTCGGCCGGCAGCACCCCGCGCAGGCGCGTCCCGAGCGCCTCCTCCGGGCGGCGACCGGAGTGGCCCACGGCCCGCTCCAGCTCCTCGGGCTCGAGGTCGAGGTGGACGACCTGCCCGGCGGCGTGCACCCCTGCATCGGTGCGCCCGGCGACGGTCAGCCGCGCCGGCTCGTCCAGGCGCAGCACCGTCGTCACCGCGGCCGCGAGCTCTCCCTCGACGGTCCGCAGCCCGGGCTGCGCCGCCCACCCGTGGAAGTCGGTCCCGTCATAGGCGAGGTCGAGGCGCAGCCGCATGCGGGCCAGCGTAGGTGAGGGACCCCCTTCGCCCTCCCGTGGGGACGACGAAGGCGCCGCACCCGATAGGGGTGCGGCGCCTTCGGTCAGGCAGGGACCCGGCTCAGGCCTCGTCCTCGACCTGCTGCTTGGCCTCGCCACCGGCCGGCTCGAAGCCGGCCGCCTTGGCCTCGTCGGCGGTCTTGAACCAGACCTCGGCGATGGTGGCGTCGAACCACTGCGAGCCCGGGACGTGGTACTTCATCGAGTCGAGGTTGCCCTTGACCGTGTAGTCCTCGCTCGGGGCGGCACCGTCCTCGAGCGGCGCGACGGCGCCCTCGGGCAGGTCCGCGGCCGCCGCGGGAGCGGTGGCCTCGGTGGTCTCGTCGGTGTCGATGGCGTCGAGCGTGCCCTCGGACTCGGTGGGAGCCTCGGCGTCGGCGTCCTTGGCCGAGCGCGCGGTGGCGGCCTCGGCCTCGGCGACGACGGCGCGCTTCGGCTTGGCGTTGACCGGCTCACGCACGAGCTCGATGACGCACATGGGGGCGTTGTCGCCCTTGCGCGGCGCGATTTTGGTGATCCGGGTGTAGCCACCCTGGCGGTCGGCCATGTCGGGGGCGATCTCGACGAAGAGACGGTGGACGACGCTCTTGTCGGTGACCGTGGTCATGACCTTGCGGCGGGCGTGCAGGTCACCGCGCTTGGCGAAGGTGATCAGCCGCTCGGCCAGCGGACGCAGCCGCTTGGCCTTGGCCTGCGTCGTGGTGATCTGGTCGTGCTCGAAGAGCGCGGTGGCCAGGTTCGCGAGGATGAGGCGCTCGTGAGCCGGGCCGCCACCGATACGGGGTCCCTTGGTGGGGGTGGGCATGGTGTTCTCCTTGGAAGTTCTGACCTCACCGCGTCAGCGGTCAGGTCGTGAAGCGGTGGGTCAGAGCTGCTCGTCCTCGGCGAACGAGGCGTCCTCGTCGCCGGACTCGTCGTAGTCGTCCTCGCCGTAGCCGGGGATCGCGGTCGGGTCGAACCCGGGCGGGCTGTCCTTGAGCGCCAGGTCCATCTCGTGCAGCTTGGCCTTGACCTCGTCGATCGACTTCGCACCGAAGTTGCGGATGTCGAGCAGGTCGGCCTCGCTGCGCCCGACGAGCTCACCCACGGTGTGGATGCCCTCGCGCTTGAGGCAGTTGTAGGAGCGGACGGTCAGGTCCAGGTCCTCGATCGGCAGCGCCAGGTCGGCAGCGATCGCGGCGTCGGTCGGCGACGGGCCCATGTCGATGCCCTCGGCCTCGACGTTGAGCTCACGGGCCAGGCCGAAGAGCTCGACGAGCGTCTTGCCGGCGGAGGCCAGCGCGTCGCGCGGGGCGATCGAGCTCTTGGTCTCGACGTCGACGACGAGGCGGTCGAAGTCGGTGCGCTGCTCGACACGGGTCGCCTCGACCTTGTAGGTCACGGCCAGCACGGGCGAGTAGATCGAGTCGACCGGGATGCGACCGATCTCCTGGTCACCGGACTTGTTCTGCTGCGCGGAGACGTAGCCACGGCCACGCTCGACGGTCAGCTCCATCTCGATGGAGCCCTTGTCGTTGAGCGTCGCGATGTGCAGGTCCGGGTTGTGGACCTCGACACCGGCCGGGGGGTTGATGTCGGCGGCGGTGACCGCGCCGGCACCCGACTTGCGCAGGTACATCACGACCGGCTCGTCGTTCTCGCTGGAGACGACGAGGGACTTGATGTTGAGGATGATCTCGGTGACGTCCTCCTTGACCCCGGGGATCGTGGAGAACTCGTGGAGCACGCCGTCGATCCGGATCGAGGTGAGCGAGGCGCCCGGGATGCTCGAGAGCAGGGTGCGACGCAGGGAGTTGCCGATGGTGTAGCCGAAGCCGGGCTCGAGGGGCTCGATGACGAACCGCGAGCGGTTGTCGGCGATGACCTCTTCGCTGAGGTTCGGGCGCTGTGCGATGAGCACGGTGATTCTTCCTTCCCACGGGCGACCGCTATATGACGCCTCGTGAAGGTGTCGGGGCGTGACCCCGACGGTGGCTCCCGCATCGGTCCGCGGGAGCCACCCTCAGTCGAACTGGATCAGTTCTTGGAGTAGAGCTCGACGATCAGCTGCTCGGTGAGCTGGGTGTCGATCTGCTCACGCGTCGGCAGCTGGTGGACGAGGATCTTCAGGCTGCCCGGGACGACGTGCAGCCACGCCGGGATCGGACGCTCGCCGAAGGTCTCACGAGCCAGCTGGATCGGGAAGGCCTCGACCGACTGCTTGCGCACGGTGATGATGTCGTACTGCGAGACGCGGGCGCTGGGCACGTCGGTGCGCACGCCGTTGATCTCGAAGTGGCCGTGCGTGACGAGCTGACGAGCCTGACGACGCGTGCGGGCCAGGCCGGCACGGTAGATGACGTTGTCGAGGCGCGACTCGAGGATGATCAGCAGGTTGTGACCGGTCTGACCGGGGCGGTTGGCCGCCTCCTTGTAGTACCGGACGAACTGCTTCTCCATGACGCCGTAGGTGAAGCGGGCCTTCTGCTTCTCCTGCAGCTGGGTCAGGTACTCCTTCTCCTGGATCCGCCGGCGGCCGTGCTGGCCCGGCGGGAAGGGACGGAGCTCGAAGTTCTTGTCGCCGCCGACGAGGTCGAGCTTGAGGCGGCGGGACTTCTTGGTGATGGGGCCGGTGTAACGAGCCATGTGTTATCGAATCTCCCGTATCTCTGCTGCTCAGACGCGACGGCGCTTGGGCGGGCGGACACCGTTGTGCGGGCTGGGCGTGACGTCCTGGATCGCGCCGACCTCGAGGCCGGCGGCGGTCAGGGAGCGGATGGCGGTCTCGCGACCGGAACCCGGGCCCTTGACGAAGACGTCGACCTTCTTCATGCCGTGCTCCATGGCGCGGCGGGCGGCGGCCTCGGCAGCCATCTGGGCGGCGTACGGGGTGGACTTGCGCGACCCCTTGAAGCCGACCTGGCCCGCGGAGGCCCAGGAGATCACGGCACCGGTGGGGTCGGTGATCGAGATGATCGTGTTGTTGAACGTGCTCTTGATGTGGGCCTGGCCCACGGCAACGTTCTTCTTGACCTTGCGGCGCACCTTGGCGCCGGAACGGGTCTTGGGGGGCATGTTTCTCCTACGAAGTTCTTCGGTGTGTGGTGATCACGCGGCCAGCGCGAGGCCGGCACGTGATGCCGTGGTGTGTCAGGCCTTCTTCTTGCCTGCGACGGTGCGCTTCGGGCCCTTGCGGGTCCGGGCGTTGGTCTTGGTGCGCTGACCGCGGACCGGGAGACCGCGGCGGTGCCGCAGACCCTCGTAGGTGCCGATCTCGACCTTGCGGCGGATGTCGGCAGCGACCTCGCGACGGAGGTCACCCTCGAGCTTGACGTTCGCCTCGAGGTAGTCGCGGAGGGCGACGAGCTGGTCGTCGTCCAGGTCCTTCACGCGGATGCTCGGGTCCACGCCGGTGGCGGCGAGGGCCTGCTGTGCGGTCGTACGTCCCACACCGAAGATGTAGGTCAGGGCGACCTCGGCGCGCTTCTCGCGCGGCAGGTCGACTCCAACAAGTCGTGCCATGTGATGGCTTCCTTCTCATGTTCTCGGAGGTCTGGTGCACCACCGGTCCGGCGGTGGTCCCCGCAAGGTCTGCGGGCCGCTCGGTCCCCGGCCTCCGAGCCGGGGGTGACGTCTCGCTCCACGAAGGGGGCGAGGGCCGGGTGGTGCGTGATTTTCAGTTGGCGTTGCTCGAGGATCCGGCGACAGGCCGAGGTTCCTCGCCGTTCAGTCGGTCCTGGTGGACGCGATCAGCCCTGGCGCTGCTTGTGGCGCAGGTTCTCGCAGATCACCATGACCCGACCGTTGCGGCGGATCACCTTGCACTTGTCGCAGATCTTCTTGACGCTCGGCTGAACCTTCATTGCCGTCTCGCATCTGCTCGATCTGTCCCGTCACCCAGGTCGGGGCGACGGGTCGTGCTGTGGGTGCTTCACTCGTCGGGCGCCGGCACGCGGCGACCGCCTCGATCAGCGGTAACGGAAGACGATCCGGCCGCGGGTCAGGTCGTACGGGCTGAGCTCCACGACAACCTTGTCCTCGGGGAGGATCCGGATGTAGTGCTGCCGCATCTTGCCCGAGATGTGGGCGAGAACCTTGTGACCGTTGGTCAGCTCGACCCGGAACATTGCGTTCGGGAGCGCTTCGACGATCGTGCCCTCGACCTCGATGACACCGTCCTTCTTGGCCATACCCTCTCAATCCGTTGGTGGTCACCTCCTGGGTGGAAGCGACCGTGGGCGGCACGCACGAACGTGCCTCCCCGGATGCAGGGAAGGCAGTACACACGTGACCGACAGTCAAGACTACGGCACACACGCACGTGCGGGGAAATCCGATCAGTCGGGGAACCCCACGGCGGGCCGTCGACTGCAACACTCGGGAGCGCAGGGCATGACCCACATCACAGGAAGCAGCCCGGGGCGCTCACCGCCTCGGACGTGAGCGGAAGGACAGCGACATGGACGCACTGGCTCGCCGCCTGGGCCTGCGGACCCAACCGACCATCTTCTTCGTCTCGGCCGGGTTGATGATTCTCTTCCTCGTGGTCCTGCTGCTCTTCCCCGACGAGTTGAACAGCTCCTTCGGCGCCGGCCGTGAATGGATCGTCACCAACCTCGGCTGGTACTTCATCTTCGGGGTCACCGCCTGGCTGGTCATCCTTCTCGCTGTGGCATTCAGTCCCTACGGGGGCGTCCAGCTCGGACGCAAGGACGAACCCCCGCAGTACAGCTTCCTCTCGTGGTTCGCCATGCTCTTCGCCGGTGGCATCGGCACCATCCTGATGTTCTGGGGCGTCGCGGAGCCGATCTCCCACTTCTCCAATCCGCCGCGGGCCGGGGTCGATCCGTACACGGCCGAGGCGGCCACCGACGGCATGAACTTCGCGCTCTACCACCTGAGCCTGCACACCTGGGCGATCTTCTGCCTGCCGGGCCTGGCCTTCGCCTACTTCATCCACCGCTACGAGCTCCCGGTCCGGGTGAGTTCCGTCTTCTACCCCTTCCTCAAGGAGGGCATCTACGGACCGATCGGTCGCGCCATCGACATCCTCGCCATCCTCGGCACCCTCTTCGGTGTCGCTGTCTCCATCGGTCTGGGCACCTCCCAGATCGGTGCCGGTCTGAACGAGCTCTTCGGGTGGGCGAACGACACGACCCTGCAGGTGGCCATCATCATCGTCCTGACGACGGTCGCGGTGACCTCGATCGTCCGAGGTCTGGACAAGGGCGTGAAGCTGCTGTCGAACATCAACATCGGCATGGCGATCGTGATGATGATCTTCGTCTTCCTCGCCGGAGGGATGACCCTTTTCCTCCTCCGCCAGATCTTCGAGACGACGGGCAACTTCGTCTCCGCGCTGCCAGGCCTGATGCTCTGGAACGACGCGATGGCCGATGTCACCAAGGACGAGGGCTGGGGCTGGCAGGGCGGCTGGACCGTCTTCTACTGGGCGTGGACGGTCAGCTGGGCCCCCTTCATGGGGATCTTCCTCGCCCGCATCTCCAAGGGACGCACGGTCCGCGAGTTCGTCCTCGGTGTGCTCTTCGCACCAACGATCTTCACGATCATCTGGTTCGTCACCTTCGGCTGGTCCGCCTTGCGCATCGACGGCATGGACGGCCAAGAGGGCCCGATCTCCGCGGCGGTCGCCGAGTCGGTCCCCCTGTCGATGTTCGCCTTCTTCGAGAACTACCCGCTGACGACCTTCATGCAGGGCTTCGCCGTGGTCATCGTCGCGATCTTCTTCGCGACGAGCTCCGACTCCGCATCGCTCGTCGTCGACATGCTCTGCACCGGCGACGGCGATCCCGGCCCCACGCGTCAGCGCGTCTTCTGGGGGGTCAGTGAGGGCGTGCTCGCCGCACTGCTCATCGTCCTGGCCGGCGACGAGGGCCTGAACGCACTGCAACAGGTGATCACCGTGGTCGGATTGCCAATGTTCACCTTGATGTTCCTCGCTGGGATCAGCTTCGTCGTGGCGCTGCGCAAGGAGAATCTGCAGTTCGTCACGAAGGTCAAGGGAGTTCCCGAGGAGGCGGTCGCTGCCGGCCGGGACGCCATGGACCGCGGTGAGATCACCGCGGCGACGCCCGTGGCGGAGGAGGAGGGCGAGCCCACCACCGTGGGCTCAGGCGGCGACCGGGCCGGGTGAGACGTGCGTGGGTGGTGCCCACCCACGGACCCCGTCGCGCAAGGCCCGTACCATCGCAGCCATGACCGGCCTGCGTCTTGCCCTCGTTGGTGATCCGAACTGGGCCGGCACCGCCCACGCGCGACGGGCCCTGCAGGCGCTGGCGCCCGATGCGCAGCTCCACCAATTGCCCACCGGGTCGGCACCGACCGTCGATCTCGACGGCCTGTGGCTGCTCACGCCGCCCGCGAGCGGTGACCCGACGGCCCACGACGCCACGATCAGCTGGGCCCTGCACCTGGGGATCCCCTTCGTGGGCCCGTTGGGCGGGAGTCAAGGGGGGAGCCCCTTCGTCACCGCCGTGCCCGGCAGCCGACTGGCCACCATGCTCGGCCACACCCCGCGAGAGCTGCCCGGTGCGGCCGCCGATGCCCGCACCGGGCTGGAGTACGTGACCCCCGTAGGCACGGCGTGGTTCGCCCAGGCCCACCGCGACGACATGCCCGCCGTCATCACAGCCGCGGGCTCTCCCTTCGCCGCGCTCGTCGACCACCCACTGGCCACGGACGCAGGACTGCACCCGCTGCTCGTGGACTTCATCGACGCGGCCCGTCGTCGCGCGACGTCTCGACATCTGCCCGAGCCGGCTGCGGCACCCACCGCAGGCCCCTCCTTCGCCCCCTTCGCCGACGACGAGCCGCGCAGCTACCTGCACCAGATGCGCACTGCCCGCTACCGCTGGTGGCGGCCGCTGCTCGCCCTGGCCGCGGGGCTGGGGACCTTCTTCGCGATCTCGATGTTCCTCAGCATCGTCTGGGTCGTCCTCGACCCGTCGCTGCTCGAGACCACGGACACTGCCGCGATCGACCCCACCGACCCGGTGACGATGCTCATCGGCAACCTCATGCTCGCCGGGCTCATCCCGGCCACGCTCGTTGCGACCCGCGTGGGCCACTGGCGGCCGATGGGCAAGGTGTGGTCGGTCACCGGACGCATCCGGTGGGGCTGGCTGCTGCGCGCGACACTCGTCACGACCCTCGTGTGGGGCGCCTACCTCGCCCTCGCGTGGCTCCTCTCCGGTGAGCAGCCGACGGCCCGGCCCGAGCACTGGGGGTGGCTGCTGCTCATCACCCTGCTCACCACTCCCCTGCAGGCGGCGGGCGAGGAGGTCGCCTTCCGCGGGGGGCTCATGCAGGGCGTCGGCGCGTGGATCGGGCGCCCCGTGCTCGCCCTCGTCGTGAGCACCGTGCTGTCGGCGGCGACCTTCGCCCTGGCGCACACCTCGCTCGACCCGTGGATCCTGCTCGACCTGGGCGGCATGGCGATCGCCTGCTGCTACCTCACGTGGCGCACGGGCGGTCTCGAGGCGGCGATCGTGCTGCACGTCGTCAACAACCTCGTCATCACCATCGGGCTGACGCTGCTCGGCGGCATCCAGGACGCCTACGTCACGGAGGAGACGACGAGCACCGCCGGCAGCGCCGGGCTGGGCGTCCTCGCCACCGCGGTCATGACGGCGATCCTGCTGTGGCTCGCGCGGCGGTCGGGGGTGGCGCCCAAGGGCTTCGGCCGACCGGCCCTCAACCCTGAGTCGAGGTAGTCCCGACCCTCTGGCAGGGCGTGCCCTACCTCGACTCGCGGGGCCCCTCGGCGAGGTCCGCGGAGAAGGCCTCGATGATCCGAGCGGCACCGTCGACGGCGCTCACCTGACCCGATCGCACGCCCGGGGTCAGCTCACCGAGCAGCTCGCGCACCCGCGGTGAGCGGCGCACGGCGTCGCGCAGCTCGGCGTCGACCATCGCCCACATCCACTCGCGCTGCTGCTCGGCGCGGCGCGCCTGCAGCGAGCCCTGCTCCTCGAGGTACGCGCGGTGCTCGAGCACCGCGTCCCACACGTCGTCGAGCCCGTCGCCGGTGTACGCGCTGCAGGTGAGCACCGGGGGGCGGCGGGCGTCGGGGTCGGAGTTCATCAGCCGCATCGCCCCGGAGAGCTCGCGGGCGGCCACGCGGGCGTCGCCGGCGTGCTCACCGTCGGCCTTGTTGACCGCGATGACGTCGGCCATCTCGAGGATGCCGCGCTTGATGCCCTGCAGCTGGTCGCCGCCCCGGGCGAGCGCGAGCATGAGGAAGGTGTCGACCATCTCGGCGACCGCGACCTCGGACTGGCCGACACCGACGGTCTCGACGAGCACGACGTCGAATCCGGCAGCCTCGAGCACGAGCATCCCCTCACGGGTCGCGCGCGCGACACCACCCAGGTGCGCCCCCGACGGCGACGGCCGGACGAAGGCGTCCTCGCTCGCCGTCAGCTGTGCCATGCGGGTGCGGTCGCCCAGGACCGACCCGCCGGTGCGCGCGCTGCTCGGGTCGACGGCGACGACCGCGACCCGGTGGCCCCGCTCGATGAGCCGCGTGCCGAGCGCGTCGATGAAGGTCGACTTGCCGGCCCCCGGGATCCCCGAGACGCCCACACGCATGCCGCGGCCGGTGTCCGCCGCGAGCAGCGCGAGCAGCTCGCGGGCCCGCTCCCGGTGGTCCGGGCGCGAGGACTCGACGAGCGTGATGGCGCGGGCGATGTGTGCCCGCGAGCGGTCACGCACCCCATGGGCGAGGTCGGCGACCGACTCAGCCATCGGTACCGGCGGCCCGCTCCCGCAGCTGGTCGACCAGGCGCCCCGCCGCACTGGCGATGACGGTGCCCGGCGGGTAGATGTCGTCGGCGCCGGCGGCCCGCAGCTCGTCGAAGTCCTGGTCGGGGATGACCCCGCCCACGACGATCATGAGGTCCTCACGACCGAGCGCGTCCAGCTCCTGGCGCAGCGCCGGCACGAGGGTCAGGTGACCCGCGGCCAGCGACGACACCCCGACGACGTGCACGTCGCCCTCGACGGCCTGACGGGCCACCTCGCCGGGGGTCTGGAAGAGCGGACCCACGTCGACGTCGAAGCCGAGGTCGGCGAAGGCGGTGGCGATGACCTTCTGCCCGCGGTCGTGCCCGTCCTGACCCATCTTGGCCACGAGGATGCGCGGCCGCCGGCCCTCGGCCTGCTCGAACTCCTCGACCTTGGCCAGGACCTCGTCCACGGCTCCGCCCTTGCCCGCCTCGTCCCGGTACACACCCGAGATCGTACGGATCTGTGCGGTGTACCGGCCGTAGACCTCCTCGAGCGCCGAGGAGATCTCGCCGACGGTCGCCTTGGCGCGGGCCGCGTCGATGGCGAGCGCGAGCAGGTTGGTCTCCATCGTGCCGCCCGCGGAGCGGGCCGCCTCGGTGAGCGCTGCGAGGGCCGCGCGGGTCTCCCCTTCGTCCCGCTCGGCACGCAGGCGCTCGAGCTTGGCGATCTGCGAGGCGCGCACGGCGGCGTTGTCGACCTTGAGGATCTCGATGGCCTCGTCGTCGGTGCTCTCGGTGACCGGATAGGTGTTGACGCCGATGACCGGCTGCTGGCCCGAGTCGATGCGCGCCTGGGTGCGGGCGGCCGCCTCCTCGATGCGCATCTTGGGGATGCCGGCCTCGATGGCCTTGGCCATGCCGCCCGCCGCCTCGACCTCCTGGATGTGCGCCCACGCGCGCTGGGCGAGGTCGTGCGTCAGCCGCTCGACGTAGGCGCTGCCGCCCCACGGGTCGATGACCCGGGTCGTGCCCGACTCCTGCTGGAGGACCAGCTGGGTGTTGCGGGCGATGCGCGCGGAGAAGTCCGTCGGCAGCGCGATCGCCTCGTCGAGCGCATTGGTGTGCAGGCTCTGCGTGTGACCCTGGGTCGAGGCCATCGCCTCGACGCAGGTGCGCACGACGTTGTTGTAGACGTCCTGCGCCGTCAGGCTCCAGCCGGAGGTCTGCGAGTGGGTCCGCAGCGACAGCGACTTGGCATTGGCCGGCTCGAAGTTCTCCTTGACCAGGCGCGCCCAGAGCAGGCGGGCCGCGCGCAGCTTGGCCACCTCCATGTAGAAGTTCATGCCGATGGCCCAGAAGAAGGACAGGCGCGGCGCGAAGGCGTCGACGTCCATGCCAGCCTCCTTGCCCGCACGGATGTACTCGATGCCGTCGGCGAGGGTGTAGCCGAGCTCGAGGTCCTGCGTCGCCCCGGCCTCCTGCATGTGGTACCCGGAGATCGAGATGGAGTTGAACCGCGGCATCCGCTGGCTGGTGAAGGCGAAGATGTCGGAGATGATCCGCATCGAGGGCACCGGCGGGTAGATGTAGGTGTTGCGGACCATGAACTCCTTGAGGATGTCGTTCTGGATGGTGCCGCTCAGCTGCTCCGGGCTCACCCCCTGCTCCTCGGCCGCGACGACGTAGAGCGCGAGGATCGGCAGGACGGCGCCGTTCATCGTCATCGACACACTCATCCGGTCCAGCGGGATCCCGTCGAAGAGCGTGCGCATGTCGTAGATCGAGTCGATGGCGACACCGGCCATGCCGACGTCGCCGGAGACGCGCGGGTGGTCGCTGTCGTAGCCGCGGTGCGTCGCGAGGTCGAAGGCGACGGACAGGCCCTTCTGCCCCGCCGCGAGGTTGCGCCGGTAGAACGCGTTGGACTCCTCGGCGGTGGAGAAGCCGGCGTACTGCCGGATCGTCCACGGCTGGTTGACGTACATCGTCGGGTAGGGACCGCGGAGGAAGGGGGCGGCGCCCGGGACCGTCTCGAGGAAGTCCAGGTCCTCGGTGTCGGCCTCGGTGTAGACGGGGGCGACGTCGATGCCCTCGGGCGTCGCCCAGCCCTCGGCCGCGCCGGGGGTGGCCTCGAGGGCCTCCTGCCAGAGGCCGTCCGCCGCGGCGGAGGGGGTGCCCTCGCCGAGCTCGATCGTGTCGAAGGTGGGGATCTGCGCGCTCATGCCTGTGCTCCTGCCTGCGGGGCGCCGAGGGTGTCGAGGAGGTCCGTGAGGAAGGCGACGACGTCCATGCCGTCGCGGATCTCGCCGTCGACCGCCGTGTCGCCGACCTCCTTGGCCGAGCCGGCGACGAGGACGCGCTCCGCACCAGCAGCACGAAGGGAGGACACGCTCGCCTCGGCGAGGTCGGCGTAGCCCTGCTTCGAGGACGCGATGACGGCGACCGAGCCGGTCGTGGCGGGCACGTCGTCGGCGGAGGCGACCTCGACGACGTCGGGCCGGATGCCGGCGACGCCGAGGAGGTTGCTGACGAAGGTCAGGCGGGCGGTGTGCTCGCGGGCGGGGCCGAGGGCGAGGACCGGGACGGAGACGTCGCCGGCGGCGGTGCGCGCGCGCAGCGCCTCGAAGACCTCACCGTCGCGACGCCGCGGCAGTCCCTCTCCGGGCAGCTCGACGCGCGCGGTGCGCTCGAGCAGGGTCTCTCCCGCCAGGGGGAAGGTCGACGTGCCGGTCAGGGGCAGGGCGCGGGTGGCCAGCGCCGCGTCGCGCTCGGCGCGCGTGGCGGCGAGGCGCTCGGCGACGGCACCGGAGGCCAGGCCGGCGGCGGCGCCACCGGCGGCGTCGAGCTCGCCGAACCAGGCCCACGCGGCCCGGGCCAGCTCGTCGGTGAGCGTCTCGACGTAGGCGGATCCACCCGCCGGGTCGGCGACGCGCGCGACATTGGACTCGGAGGACAGCAGCGACTGCGTGTTGCGGGCGACCCTGCGGGAGAAGGCGGTCGGCAGCCCGAGCGCGTGGTCGTAGGGCAGCACGGTGATCGCGTCGGCGCCACCGGCGGCCGCAGCGAAGCAGGCGATCGTGTCGCGCAGCAGGTTGACCCACGGGTCGGTGCGGGTCTGCATGCGCCACGAGGTCACGGCGTGGATCCACGCGCCGCGGTCGGCCTCGGGGACCTCGAGGACCTCGCCCACGCGGGCCCAGGTGCGGCGCAGGGCGCGCAGCTTGGCGATCGTCGTGAACTGGTCGGCGGTGGCGGCGACGCGGAAGTCGATCCGGCGGAAGGTCTCGGCCGGCTCGATGCCCGCCTCGGACAGGTGCCGCACGTAGTCCAGGGCGGTGGCCAGGGCCAGGGCGATCTCGTCCTGGTCGCTCGCCCCGGCGTCGTGGTGCACCCGCGCGTCGACGGTGATGGCCCGCACGCCGGTGAACCGGTCGCGGCAGGTGGCGACGGCGTCGGCAAGCGGTCCGAGGTCGGGGGTGCCACCGCGGACGGCGACCTGACCGATCGGGTCGTGGCCGAGGCTGCCGCTGACGGTGGTGGGGTCGACCCCCTTCGCCTCCCAGGCGGCGACGAGCGCGGCCGCGGCGGCGCCCTGGTCGTCGAGGGAGCTGACGACGACGGGAGCGAGGTCGGCCCGGACGTCGGTGAGGACCTCGGCGACGTCGCCGGCGGCGATGCCGTCCGCGCCGACGTGCAGCCAGACCGAGGTGACGCCGCGCTCGAGGTCGGCGAGCACGGCCTTGCGGCTCGTGGCCGCGTCGGGGTCGTCGTGGAGCTGGCGCACGTCCCACGGCACGTCGGGGTTGCGCGGCCCGCGGCCCCGGGTGAACGGCATGGCGCCCGGCAGACCGAGCGCGGTGCCCGGCTGCGGCCAGTAGATCGGGTCGATGTCGATGCCGCCAGGCAGGTGGCTCGTCAGCACCTCACGGGCGCCGTCGGCGTCGACCTTGCGGTCCTCGGGCCGGGACTTGTTGACGACCGCGGCGGCCAGCTGGGCCCACTCGTCGGGACTCGTCCGGTCGAAGCCGGCGGCCAGTCCCATCGTCTCGTCCTGTGCAGGGGGAAGGGTCATCCTCGTAACGCTCCTCATCGACCCGGACGTCGGCCCGCGGGCCGACGGCATGACTGACTTCGCACCCTACCGAGGAGCGGGCCGTGCCGAAGGCGCCGTCCGGCGTCGCGTGCGCCACATCAGCGCGTGGGGCGGGCCTCGAGGCAACGAACGTTGGTCGAGGTGCGAGGCCGTCCGCGGCCGAGCCTCGAGACAACGAACGTTGGTCGAGGTGCGAGGCCGTCCGCGGCCGAGCCTCGAGACCCCGCTCAGTCCAGCGGGCCGAAGCTGGCGCCGCGGGCGGACAGCTCCGCCTCCCCGCCGTCGATGGCCGTGAGGACCCAGACGCCGTGCTCGGTGATCGCGACGGAGTGCTCCCAGTGGGCCGCGGGGCTGCCGTCGTTGGTGACGACGGTCCAGTCGTCGTCGAGCACGTGGTTGGCCTGGTCGCCAAGGGTGACCATCGGCTCGATGGCCAGCGTCGTGCCGACCGGCGTCTGCGGCACGCGACCCCGGACGCGGTAGTTGGGCACGTTGGGCGGCAGGTGCATGTGCTCGCCGATGCCGTGGCCCGTGTAGTCCTCGACGATGCCGTAAGCGACGCCGTCGGTGCGGGCGTCAGCTCGGATCGAGTCCTCGACCGCGCCGCCGATGTCGTTGAGGTCCCCGTCGGGACGAAGGGCGGCGATCCCCGCCCAGAGCGAGCGGCGGGTGATCTCCGACAGCCGCACGGCGGCAGGCTCGCCGGCGGCGTCGCCGCCGACGACGACGGTCATGGCGGCATCGCCGTTCCACCCGTCGACCTCGGCACCGCAGTCGATGCTCAGCAGGTCGCCGTCACGCAGGACCCGGTCACCGGGGATGCCGTGGACGATCTCCTCGCCGACGGAGGTGCACAGGGTGTGGCTGTAGCCGGGGACGAGCTGGAAGTTGGGCACTCCCCCGCCGCTGCGGATGAAGTCCTCCGCGAGGGCGTCGAGCTGGGCGGTGGTGACGCCGGCGCGGACCTCACAGCGCAGCATCTCGAGGGTGCGGCCGACGAGCAGGCCCGCCACGCGCATCGCCCGGAGCTGATCCGGGGTGCGCGGGCGGACCCGCTCGCGACCGAAGAGTCCCAAGAGCTCAGGCGCCCAGGGCGGCGACGATCCGCTCGGCGACCTCGTCGACCTCGCCCTCGCCGTCGACCTTGACGAGCAGACCGCGCTGCTCGTAAGCGTCGGACAGCGGCTTGGTCTCGCGGTGGTAGATGGCCATCCGCTCGCGGATGACCTCCTCGGTGTCGTCGACGCGACCCTCGAGCTCGGCGCGCTTGAGCAGGCGCTGCACGACGACCTCGTCGTCGACGACGAGCTCGAGCACCTTGTCGATCGAGTGGTCGGTCTTGGCGAGCATCGCGTCGAGCGCGGTCACCTGCGCGGTCGTGCGCGGGTAGCCGTCGAGGAGGAACCCGGGCGCGGCGTCGCCCTCGGCGAGACGGGCCTCGACGATCGCGTTGGTGATGTCGTCGGAGACGTAACCACCGGAGGCGAGGATCTCCTTGACCTGGAGCCCGAGCTCGGTCTCGTTCTTGATGTTGGCACGGAAGATGTCACCCGTGGAGATGGCCGGGATGCCGTAGTGCTCGGCGATCCGGGTGGCCTGGGTGCCCTTGCCGGCCCCGGGGGGGCCCAGGATGATGAGACGCATCAGCGGAGGAATCCTTCGTAGTGGCGTTGCTGGAGCTGGGACTCGATCTGCTTCACCGTCTCCAGACCGACGCCCACCATGATGAGGATAGACGCCCCGCCGAAGGGGAAGTCCTGGTTGGCGCCGATCCACACGAATGCGACGAGCGGGATCAGCGAGATCAGAGCGAGGTAGATGGCTCCCGGCACGGTGATGCGGGTGAGCACGTACTGGAGGTACTCGGCCGTGGGTCGCCCGGCTCGGATACCTGGGATGAATCCCCCGTACTTCTTCATGTTGTCCGCGACCTCCGTGGGGTTGAAGGTGATCGACACGTAGAAGAAGGTGAAGAAGAGGATCATCGCGGTGAAGACCGCCATGTAGATGGGGTGGTCACCCCGCACGAGGTAGGTGTTGATCCAGTCCACCCAGCCCGGGTTGTTGCCCGTCGGGTCGGTCTGGAACTGGGCGATCATCTGCGGCAGCGCGAGCATCGAGCTGGCGAAGATGATCGGGATCACGTTGGCCATGTTGACCTTGATCGGGATGTACGTGGACGTCCCGCCGTACATCTGGCGACCGACCATCCGCTTGGCGTACTGCACGGGGATGCGGCGCTGGGACTGCTCGACGAAGACGACGGCCGCGATGATGAGGAAGCCGATCGCGATGACGAGCAGGAAGAGGTCCCAGCGTCCGTCGCGCTGCTGGATGGCCCAGAGCGAGCCGGGGAAGGTCGCGGTGATCGAGGTGAAGATCAGCAGGGACATGCCGTTGCCGACGCCCTTGTCGGTGATGAGCTCACCGAGCCACATGATCAGGCCGGTGCCGGCCGTCATCGTCAGCACCATCAGGACGATGTCGAACATCGACTCGCGGTAGAGGATCGGGCCGCACTCGGCGTTGTTGAACAGCGCCGCGGGGTTGCGCGCGAAGGTGATGAAGGTGGCCGACTGGAGGACCGCCAGCGCGATCGTCAGGTACCGCGTGTACTGCGTCATCTTGGCCTGACCGGTCTGCCCCTCCTTCTTCAGCGCCTCGAAGCGGGGGATGACGACGGTGAGCAGCTGCACGATGATGCTCGCGGTGATGTACGGCATGATGCCGAGCGCGAAGATCGACAGCTGCAGGAGCGCGCCACCACTGAAGAGGTTGGCCATCCCGAGGAAGTTGTTGCCGCCGTCCTGGCGGGCGCCCGCGATGCAGGCCTGCACGGCCGAGTAGTCGACGTTGGGCGTCGGCACGTGGGAGCCGAGGCGGAAGAGCACGACGATGCCCAGCGTGAAGAGCAGCTTGCGCCGCAGGTCGGGCGTCTTGAACGCCCGGGTGAAGACGGAGAGCACGTGGGTTCCTCCAGGACGGTGCCGGGATGCAGATGTGAGCTGCGGGCAGGGAGCCGCCGGGTGGCGGCACAACCTGACCGACGATACCTGTCGCGAGCAGGCGATCGCGACGTGACTCGCGTCCCGTCGTGGGACGACGTGGCCACAGACGCGTCGAGGCCGCCCCGATCACGGGGCGGCCTCGACGCAGTGACCGAAGGGGGTCAGCGAGCGGTGATGCTGCCGCCGGCCGCCTCGATCTTGTCCTTGGCGCTCGCGGAGAAGGCGTCGACTGTGAGGTCGACCTTCACCGTGATCTCGCCGGAGCCGAGCACCTTGACGGGGTGGCCGTCGCGGACGGCGCCCTTCGCCACGAGCTCCTCGACACCCACGGTGCCGCCCTCGGGGAAGAGGGAGGCGATGCGGTCGAGGTTCACGACCTGGTACTCGGTCTTGAACGGGTTCTTGAAGCCACGGAGCTTGGGCAGACGCATGTGCAGCGGCGTCTGACCGCCCTCGAAGCGCTCCGGAACCTGGTAGCGAGCCTTGGTGCCCTTGGTACCGCGGCCCGCGGTCTTGCCCTTGGAGCCCTCACCGCGACCGACACGGGTCTTCGCGGTCTTGGCGCCGGGGGCCGGACGCAGGTGGTGCACCTTGAGGGCGTGGGTCGAACCCTGCTCCTCGTTGGGGGTGGCCTTGGAGTCAGCCATGATCAGTCAACCTCCTCGACGGTCACCAGGTGGCGAACCGTCTGGACCATGCCACGGATCTCCGGGCGGTCCTCCTTGACGACGACGTCGCCGATGCGCTTCAGACCGAGGCTGCGCAGCGTGTCGCGCTGGTTCTGCTTGCCACCGATCTCGGAACGGGTCTGGGTCACCTTGAGACGAGCCATCATGCACCCGCCTTCGCCTTCTCGGCGGCCTCGGCGCGACCAGCGGCCTGGGCACGCAGCATGGCTGCAGGGGCGACCTCGTCCAGGGGCAGACCGCGGCGGGCCGCGACGGCCTCCGGGCGCTCGAGACCCTTGAGGGCCGCGACCGCCGCGTGGACGATGTTGATCGCGTTGTCCGAGCCGAGGCTCTTGGACAGCACGTCGTGGATGCCGGCGCACTCGAGCACGGCGCGCACCGGACCACCGGCGATGACACCGGTACCCGGGGAGGCCGGACGGAGCATGACGACACCGGCCGCGGCCTCACCCTGGATGGGGTGCGGGATCGTGCCCTGGATGCGCGGGACGGTGAAGAAGTTCTTCTTCGCCTCCTCGACACCCTTGGCGATCGCGGCCGGGACCTCCTTGGCCTTGCCGTAGCCGACACCGACGGTGCCGTCACCGTCACCGACGACGACCAGGGCGGTGAAGCTGAAGCGACGACCACCCTTGACGACCTTGGCGACACGGTTGATGGTCACGACGCGCTCGAGGAACTGGCTCTCGGTGCGGTCGCGGCCACCGTCACGACGGTCACGGCCACCGCCGCGGTTGTCACGACGGTCGTTGTTGGAGCGCTCATTGGTGCCGGCGGCACCGGCGCCTCGACGCTGGGGTCCGGGCATCAGATGTTCCTCTTCTCGACGTTGTGGGCCTGCATCACAGGGTCAGGCCCCCTTCGCGGGCGCCGTCCGCGATGGCGGCGACGCGGCCGTGGTAGCGGTTGCCACCGCGATCAAAAACCACGGAGACGACTCCATTCGCCTTGGCGCGCTCGGCGACGAGCTCGCCGACCTTCTTGGCCCGCTCGGTCTTGTCGGCCTCGAGGGCACGCACGTCGGCCTCCATGGTCGACGCGGACGCGACGGTCTTGCCGACCGTGTCGTCGACGACCTGGACGAAGACGTGGCGGCTGCTGCGGGTGACGACCAGACGCGGCCGTGCAGCGGTACCGGAGACCTTCTTGCGAAGGCGCACGTGGCGACGGCCACGAGCGGCGGTCTTGCCCTTGGCGCGCTTGATGATCTTGGCCATGGCTTACTTACCAGCCTTTCCGACCTTGCGACGGATGTGCTCGCCCTCGTACCGGACACCCTTGCCCTTGTACGGGTCGGGGCGGCGGAGCTTGCGGATGTTGGCAGCGGTCTCGCCGACGAGCTGCTTGTCGATGCCCTGGACGCTGAAGCGGGTCGGGTTCTCGACGTTGAAGCTGATCCCCTCGGGGGCCTCGATGACGATCGGGTGGCTGTAGCCGAGCGCGAACTCGAGCGAACCGCCCTTGTTCTGCACGCGGTAACCCGTGCCGTGGATCTCGAGCTTCTTCTCGTAGCCCTCGGTGACACCGATGACCATGTTGTTGATGAGGCTGCGGGTCAGGCCGTGGAGCGAGCGCGACTCGCGCTCGTCGTCGGGACGCGCGACCTCGACGCCGTTCTCGGTCTGGGAGACCGTGATCGGCTCGGTCACGATGACCTGCAGCTCGCCCTTGGGGCCCTTGACCTTGACGGTCTGGCCCTCGATGGCGATGTCGACACCGCTGGGGATGGCGACCGGGAGTCGTCCGATTCGCGACATGTCTGCTTCCCCTTACCAGACGTAGGCGAGGACTTCCCCACCCACACCCTTGGTTGCGGCCTGCTTATCGGTCAGGAGGCCGGAGGACGTGGAGATGATCGCCACGCCCAGGCCGCCGAGAACCTTCGGCAGGTTGGTGGACTTCGCGTACACGCGCAGACCGGGCTTGGACACCCGGCGCACGCCCGCGATGGAGCGCTCACGGTTGGGGCCGTACTTGAGGTTGATCGTCAGCGTCTTGCCGACGGTCGCCTCCTCGACCTCCCACCCCGCGATGAAACCCTCCGCCTGGAGGATCTCCGCGATGTGCGACTTGAGCTTGGAGTACGGCATGGAGACCTCGTCGTGGTGCGCCGAGTTGGCGTTCCGGACGCGGGTCAGCATGTCCGCAATCGGGTCGGTCATGGTCATGGGCTCTGCCTGCCCTCTCTCATCGCGGTTTCCCTCCGGGATCCGGAGCGACCTTCGATGTAGAAGTGATGATTCGTGGATGTGGCCCTTCGGGAGAAGGAACCACGCGGGACTTCGGGGGGCACTCGGGGGACGATGCCCCGTGCGTGCCGGATTACCAGGAGGACTTGGTCACGCCGGGGAGCTCGCCCCGGTGGGCCATCTCCCGGAGGCACACGCGGCACAGGCCGAACTTGCGGTAGACCGAGTGCGGCCGGCCGCAGCGCTGGCACCGGGTGTACCCGCGGACCTTGAACTTCGGCTTCTTGTTCGCCTTGTTGATCAGGGCGGTCTTCGCCATGTCAGTTCTCCTTGAAGGGGAAGCCGAGCTGCTTGAGCAGCGCGCGGCCCTCGTCGTCGTTCGTCGCGGTCGTGACCACGGTGATGTCCATGCCGCGGACGCGATCGATCTTGTCCTGGTCGATCTCGTGGAACATCGACTGCTCGGTCAGACCGAAGGTGTAGTTGCCGTTCCCGTCGAACTGCTTGGGGTTCAGGCCACGGAAGTCACGGATGCGGGGCAGCGCGACCGCGGTGAGGCGGTCGAGGAACTCCCACATGCGCGCACCGCGCAGCGTGACGTGGCAACCGATCGGCATGCCCTCGCGCAGCTTGAACTGCGCGATGGACTTGCGGGCCTTGGTCACCTGCGGCTTCTGACCGGTGATGGCGGTCAGGTCGCGGATGGCGCCCTCGATCAGCTTGCTGTCCTTGGCGGCGTCGCCGACGCCCATGTTGACGACGACCTTGACGACGCGGGGAACCTGCATCGCGTTGCCGTACCCGAACTGCTCCTGCAGGGCGGGGACGACCTGGTCGGCGTACTTGCCCTTCAGGCGCGGGGCCTCGACGGCGGGGGTCTCGATGGTGTCAGTCACTTCACAGGTCCTTGCCCGAGCGGCCCGCGACGCGGGTGCGGCTCGCCTTGGTGCGACCGTCGCGCTCGACGGTCTCGACGCGGGTGCGGATGCGGGTCGGCTTGTTGTCCTCGGGGTCGACGATGGCCACGTTGCTCACGTGGATCGGCGCCTCGGAGACGACCAGGCCACCGGCCTGCCCGCCGAAGCCGGCCTTGGTGTGGCGGG
>NZ_BCSQ01000012.1 GCF_001570945.1 Janibacter anophelis NBRC 107843 | reverse complement strand
TCAGCCACACCACGTGCTGTGGCTGACCCTCGGAGGTGTAGCCAGCCACAGTTTGTGGGGGGACGTAGGCTGGCGCGCATGCCTGGCCTGGACCTCACCGCGGACGTCGTCACCCTCACCCAGCAGCTGTGCGACATCGAGTCGGTCAGCCACGACGAGGCCGCCATCGCGGACGCGATCGAGGCGGCGCTGACCCCCCTTCGTCATCTGGAGGTGGAGCGCCGGGGCAACACGATCATCGCCCGCACCCACCTCGACCGCGACGAGCGGGTCGTGCTCGCCGGGCACATCGACACCGTGCCCCTCACGACCGACCCGGCCAACCTGCCGACCCGCCGCGAGCAGGTCGGCGGTGTCGACGTGCTGTGGGGTCGGGGGACCGTCGACATGAAGGGGGGCGTCGCCGTCCAGCTCAAGGCCGCGCTCATCGAGGAGCCGAGCCGGGACGTCACCTTCCTCTTCTACGAGGCCGAGGAGGTCGACGCGGTGTACAACGGCCTGCAGCTGCTCGCCGAGTCCGACCCGGACCTGCTCGCCGCCGACTTCGCGGTCCTCCTCGAGCCGACCAACGCCACCGTCGAAGGGGGCTGCAAGGGCACGATGCGCGTCGAGGTCGTCACCAAGGGCATCGCCGCGCACTCCGCCCGCCCGTGGAACGGCCACAACGCCATCCACGACGCCCACGAGGTCCTGGCCGCGCTCGCCGCCCACGAGGAGCAGACCGTCACCGTCGACGGCCTCGACTACCACGAGGCCCTCCAGGCCGTCGGCATCAGCGGTGGCATCGCCGGCAACGTCATCCCCGACAGCTGCAGCGTCCTGATCAACTATCGCTTCTCGCCGGACAAGGACACCGAGACCGCGCTCGCCTACGTCCAGTCCGTCCTGCCCGGTCGCGAGCTGCACCTGCGCGACGTCGCCGAGGGGGCCCGGCCGGGGCTCGACCTGCCCGCGGCGCAGGCCTTCGTCGCCGCCCTCGACGTGCCCGTCGGCCCCAAGGAGGGCTGGACCGACGTCGCCCGCTTCTCCGCGCTGGGCATCCCGGCGGTCAACTTCGGCCCGGGCGACCCCAACCTCGCCCACCACGACGAGGAGCGGTGCCCGGTCGAGCAGATCACCACGGCGGAGCAGGCCGTGCTGCGCTGGCTCGCGTAGGGTCGCGACCGTGACCGACCAGGGGAACCAGCAGCCAGCCAGCGACCGGTGGTACCACAAGGGACCCGTGCTCATGCGCGGCCGCCAGGTGCCCAAGTCGACGACCGACCAGCGACTGCTCGACGACCGTGGGCACGCCGACTGGCTGCACACCGACCCGTGGCGCGTCCTGCGCATCCAGGCGGAGTTCGTCGAGGGCTTCGGCGCGCTCGCCGAGCTCGGCCCGGCCGTGAGCATCTTCGGCAGCGCCCGCACCAAGCCCGACTCCGACGGGTACGCGCAGGGCATCGAGCTGGGGCGCCTCGTCGTCGAGGCCGGGTACGCCGTCATCACGGGCGGCGGCCCCGGTGCGATGGAGGCCGCCAACCGCGGCGCCCGCGAGGCCGGCGGCACGAGCGTGGGCCTGGGCATCGAGCTGCCCTTCGAGGCGGGCCTGAACCCCTACTGCGACCTCGGCATCAACTTCCGCTACTTCTTCGCGCGCAAGACGATGTTCGTCAAGTACAGCGAGGGCTTCGTCGTGCTGCCCGGTGGATTCGGCACGCTCGACGAGGTCTTCGAGGCCGTGACGCTGGCGCAGACGGGCAAGGTCACGAGCTTCCCCATCGTGCTCATCGGCACCAGCTACTGGTCCGGCCTCATCGACTGGCTGCGCGGCTCCGTCCTCGAGGGCGGCATGATCAGCGCCGACGACATCGACCGCCTGTACGTGACCGATGATCTCGTCGAGGCCGTCGAGTACCTCAAGCGCGAGTCGGCGCGGGTGCGCCCCGAGACGCCGAAGCAGCCGGAGTAGCCATGGTCTGGATCCTCTTCGCCCTCGTGGCCGTCCTCGTCGTCATCGTCCTCGCGGCCGTGCTGACGGGGCGGCTCAGCCCCGACCCGATGGCGCCGGCCGTCGGGACGGCCCCGCACCACGGGCTGCCCGAGCGGGACTGGCGGGCAGAGGACATCGACATCGTGCGCTTCGACACCGCGCTGCGCGGCTACCGCATGGACCAGGTCGACGACGTCCTCGACCAGCTCCAGCGTCGCATCGCCGAGCTGGAGGAGCGCGACGTCCCCGGCGAGCGGCGTGATGACGGCACCGACCTCGGCTGACGCCGACACCACCCCCGACGAAGGGGGCGCCGCCCGCCCCCGCCGCTGGCTCACCTCCGAGGGGCGGTCCGAGCTCGCCCGGACGGCGCTGGCGCACCCCGTGCGCGCCCTCCTGGTCATCTACGCGGTCAGTCGCCTCGTCGCGCTCCTCGCCATCTGGGTCGCGGCGCACTACTACCAGTCGCCCGCCGGCGTCGGCCACCTCGAGCCGGGGCTGCCCGACATGTTCCGCCTGTGGGACACCGAGTGGTACCGGCGGATCGTCACCGACGGCTACCCCATCCCCCTTCCCGCCGACCCGGAGTCGGGGGAGATCACGTACAGCGCGTGGGCCTTCTTCCCGCTCTTCCCCGGGCTGGTCCGACTCATCATGTACACCGGCCTCGGCTTCACCGCCTCGGCCGTCGTCCTCAACCTCGTGCTCGGCGCCGTCGCGACCCTGCTCGTGTGGAAGGTGCTGAGCTTTCCCGGCCACGCCGCCAGCCAGCCCGCGCGCGAGCGCCTCGCGTTCGTCGCTGCCGCCCTGTGGTGCTTCTACCCGGCGACGGGGGTGATGCTCCTGCCGTACACCGAGGCGCTCGCCGCGGCCCTCATCGCCGGCGCGCTGCTCATGCTCATGCGCGGCCGCTACCTGGCCGTCGCGGCGATCGCCCTCCTGCTCGGCTTCACCCGCGGGGTCGCCGCGCCGCTCGGTCTGGCCGTGCTCGCCCACCTGTGGCTGCGCTGGCGTGAGGAGCGGGAGAGCGGCACGGCCCCCTTCGCCCACGACCGCATCCGGATCGCCGTCATGTGCCTGGCCACCGGCATCTCCGGGGTCGCGTGGCCGGTGACGGTGGGCTACCTGTCGGGCCTGCCCGACGCCTTCTTCCGGGTGCAGGCGGCGTGGGGCCAGCGCCCCGACCAGGGGCCCTTCGTGCTGTGGTTCAGCTGGGCGTGGGAGCAGCGCGGCCTGCTCGCCGTCGTCGTCATGGTCGCGCTCGTCGCGACCTACCTGGCGCTCGTCATCGGGCGCCACGGGGCGTGGATCCCCCTCGAGGTGCGCATGTGGGCGCTGATGTACCCGCTCTACCTCTTCGCGGTCGTGCGACCGATCACGAGCATGTGGCGCTTCCTGCTGCTCGACTTCCCGCTCGCGGCGTTGGTCGCGTCGGTGACGATGCGCACCTCCACCGGTGGCCGGGTCGTGCGGCACTGGCGTCGGCGCGCGCTGGTCGTCCTCGGCGTGCTCGTGGTCGGGGTGCTGGCGTGGTCGTGCGGGCTGCTGCCGTACGTGCCGTGGCACGTCACGCCGCCGTGATCGGCTGCCCGGTCGTGGTGGAGGAGGCGATTAGGACGACGGGCGCGCGGGGGTGGATAATGGAGGCCAGCGTCGGCGCGAGCGCGCCGCCGACTGGTCAGACACCGGTCGGTTTTGATCGAAGGGAACGCACATGGCGGCAATGAAGCCACGCACGGGGGACGGTCCGCTCGAGGTCGTCAAGGAAGGACGTGGCATCGTCCTGCGCATGCCGCTCGAGGGTGGCGGTCGGCTCGTCGTCGAGATGAAGCCCGACGAGGTGCTCGCCCTCGGCGAGGCCATCGACAACTGCGAGGGCCTGCAGAAGTAACCCACTCGACGAACCCCCGGACACCACCGTCCGGGGGTTCTCGCGTGCCTGCGGTCGGTAGGGTCGGGCCCGTGCCAGACATCGACCTGCTGTCCCCACCGACCACCGACCTCACGAGCGTCCCGGACCTCTCGTCCGCGCTCGCGGACGCGACGGGCGAAGGGGGCATCGACCTCCTCGTCGTCGACGCCGCCCACCTGGCGCCGCTCGCGGAGATGGGTGTGGAGCTGCCGGCAGACGCCGAGGCACTGCTGACCGGCGACGAGCTCGTCGACCTCACCCGGCCCGAGGGCTCCCGG
This sequence comes from Janibacter anophelis NBRC 107843, assembly GCF_001570945.1. Taxonomy (GTDB): domain Bacteria; phylum Actinomycetota; class Actinomycetes; order Actinomycetales; family Dermatophilaceae; genus Janibacter; species Janibacter anophelis. The sequence goes on along the minus strand of NZ_BCSQ01000012.1, from coordinate 57,378 downwards.
TCCATCGCCCGCGTCGTCGGCGTCGCGACGCCGGCCGACACCGACGCGCTGCGCCGGCTCGGCGCGAGGGTCGGGCGCGCCGGGGCCGGCCTCGCCCGGGTCGTCGTCGCCGCCTCTGCCCCGGACCTGCGGCCGCTCGTCGAGGGCCTCGTCCTCGGCGGCTACCGCTCCGCGCGCCGTGGTCCCGAGGGCCCCGTCGCAGGGCTGGAACCGGCGGGCGCGACCGTCGTCGTGACCGGCGACGCCGCGCTCGACCTCGACCACGTCACGACGGTGACGGCTGCGAGCCTGCTCGCCCGCAACCTGGCCAACACCCCGTCCAACCTCAAGGACCCGCAGTGGATGGTCGAGCGCGCCCGCGAGGTCGCCGAGCGCCGCGGCCTCGAGATGGAGGTCTGGGAGCAGGATCGGCTCGTCGCGGAGGGCTTCGGTGGGCTGCTCGCCGTCGGTGGCGGGTCGACCCGTCCGCCGCGCCTCGTGCGCCTGACCCACGGGACGAAGGGGGACGCCCCGCACGTCGTCCTCGTGGGCAAGGGGATCACCTTCGACACCGGTGGCATCAACGTCAAGCCGGCCGCCGGCATGGTCTCGATGCGCACGGACATGTCCGGCTCGGCCGTCGTGCTCTCGGTCATCGACGCGGTCGCCGCGCTGGAGCTGCCCGTGCACCTGACGGTGCTGCTGCCCTTGGCGGAGAACACCTTCGGTGAGGCCTCGTACCGCCCGAGCGACGTCATCGCCCCGTACGGCGGGCGCCGCACCGTCGAGGTGACCAACACCGACGCCGAGGGCCGCATCGTCCTGGCCGATGCGCTCGCCTACGCCGACGACCACCTCGAGCCCGACGTCCTCGTCGACGTCGCGACCCTGACCGGCGCGGCCCGCGTCGCGCTCGCCCGCAGCATGGCCGCGCTCTTCACCCCCGACGACGCGCTCGCCGGGGAGCTCTCCGAGGCCGGCGCCGCGGTGGGGGAGCCGTACTGGCGGCTGCCGCTGCACGAGGAGTACCGCGAGTACCTGCGCAGCGACGTCGCCGACCTCGACAACGCCCCGGGCAAGGTCGGGGCCGTCACCGCGGCCCTGTTCCTGCAGGAGTTCGTCGGCGAGCGGCGCTGGGCCCACCTGGACATCGCCGGTCCGGGGCGTTCGGATGATGACACGGGGCTCCTCAGCGTCGGAGCCACTGGTTACGGTGCCCGGACACTGCTGTCGTGGCTCACGGGCCCGAGGGGATCATGATGAACGCTGGATACGGACTCGCCGTCCGCTGGTCGCTGACCGACGCGCCGCAGGACGTCGCCGCGCAACTGCGCGAGTACGTCGTCGGCACCTCGATGGCCAACTTCATGTTCCTCGACGGGCTGGCCTTCAAGACCTGGCGCATGGTCGAGGGGCAGTGGTTCGAGGGCACCTACGTCTTCGACGCTGCCAAGGACCGCGACGCCTTCTGCGACGAGTTCACCACCTCGGCGGCCGACTCGGCCGGCAGCCGCATCATCGGCTCCGCGCCGACGGAGATCACGCCCTTCGAGGTCGTCGCGATCGCCGAGGGACCGGCGCAGTTCCGCCGTGGCCCCGGCCCCGGAGTCTCCTGAGGGGTCGCTCAGCGACCGCGACCGCCCGGGTGTCGCTTGACGGCGGCGAAGAGCCCGTCACCCACCGGCAGCAGGCTCGGGACGAGCCGCTCGTCGTCGCGCAGCTGCTTGCCGAGGTCGCGCAGCAGCACGGTCGTGGCGTCACGGACCGCCGGGTCGGCGACCCGGTCGTGCCAGAGCATGTTGTCCATCGCGAGGACGCCACCGGGGCGCAGCAGCCGGATCGCGTGCTCGACGTACGCCGGGTAGCCCTCCTTGTCGGCATCGATGTGGACCAGGTCGTAGGACGCGTCGTTCATCCGCGGTAGCACGTCCAGGGCCCGACCGGTGATGACGCGAGTGCGCTGGGCCGCGACGCCGGCCGCGGCGAAGGACCGCTTCGCCCGCTGCGCGTGCTCGGGCTCGAGCTCGATGGAGGTCAGGACGCCGTCCTCGGGCATCCCGTCGAGCAGCCACAGTCCCGACGTGCCCGCCCCCGTGCCGACCTCGATGACGTGACGGGCGCCGACGGCGGCCGCGAGCAGACGCAGCGCCGCGCCACCACCGGTGCCGATCGGCACGGCCCCGAGCTCGGTCCCGGTGCGTCGGGCCGACTCGAAGGCCTCCTCCTCGGGGACGAACTGCTCGGCGTAGGCGTGGCTGTTGAGCTGGGCGGCGGTCATGGGAGTCCACCCTAGTCCGGCGCCGGCATCACAGGCTTCCTTCAGGTTCGACGTCGACGATGGGTCGGTGAGCAGCGACATCGCGAGCAGCGCCAGCCCCGACGAGTGGGTCCCGCCCACGTGGGCCCAGGTCGTCGAGGAGCACGGCGCGCGCGTCTACCGCCTCGCCTACCGACTGACCGGCGACGTCCACGACGCCGAGGACCTCACCCACGACGTCTTCCTGCGGGTCTTCCGCTCGCTCGACGCCTACACGCCCGGCACCTTCGAGGGCTGGTTGCACCGCATCACGACCAACCTCTTCCTCGATCGCGCCCGCCGCAAGCAGCGGCTGCGCTTCGACGCGCTGACCGACGAGTTCGCCGCGCTCCTGCACAGCGGCACGGCCAGCCCGGAGCAGGTCTACCTCGAGCACCACCTCGACGCCGACGTCCAGCGCGCACTGGACGCCCTGCCGCCGCAGTTCCGTGCCGCCGTCGTCCTGTGCGACATCGAGGGCCTGAGCTACGAAGAGGTCGCCGAGGCGCTCGAGATCAAGCTCGGCACCGTCCGCTCGCGCATCCACCGCGGCCGCGCGCTGCTGCGCGAGAGCCTCAGCCACCGTCGTCCCGCGCCGTCGACGCGCACCGACAGCCGCCGTCGCGGTGGGTCCGGCTTCCCGCTGGCCCGTCCGGTGACCGGCACCCTGTGATCGCGCACCCGCTCGACAAGGCACAATCGAGGTCATGAGCTCTCCGCACCCGGGTGAAGAGCCCCGACCCCAGGACGCGCCCACCGAGTCAGTCGCACCGGAGGCGCCCGGCCCGTACGTTCCGTACGAGAGCTTCGAGCGGTCGCCCGAGCACACCCAGCCGTACGGCGTCGGGTCCTACGGTCAGCAGGCCCACGACGCACCGACCGCGTCGTACGACGCCGGGGGACATGACCCGGGCCGGATGTGGCCGGCCGCACCCGTGGCCAGCGCTGGGCACCCGCAGCAGCTTCCCCCCTTCGCTCCTCCCGCGGCGCGCCGACGTGGCCCGGGGTGGCTCGGGGCGGGCGTCATGACGCTCACCGCGGCTCTGCTCGCCGGTGGCATCGGCGCCGGTGGCGTGGCCCTGCTCGACGGCGAAGGGGGCGGACCGACCATCGTGCAGCGCGACGGCGATCCCGCCCAGCGGCCCGACGGGTCGATCGCGGCGATCGCCGCGGACGCGGTCCCGAGCGTCGTCACGGTGCGGGTGCGCGGTGGCGGCGGGTCCGGCACGGGCTCGGGTTGGGTCTACGACGACCGCGGGCACATCGTCACCAACGACCACGTCGTCGACGGTGCCGGCGAGGGCGGCGAGGTGAGCATCGAGCTGCCTGACGGCACCCGGTACGACGCCGAGGTGGTCGGTCAGGACTCCTCCTACGACCTCGCGGTGCTCAAGGTCGAGGCCGACGACCTCGAGCCGCTTCAGATCGGCGCCTCGGACGACGTGGTGGTCGGCGACGAGGTGGTCGCGGTGGGCTCGCCCCTCGGGCTGGGCTCGACGGTCACCGCCGGCATCGTCTCCGCGCTGGAGCGCCCGGTCTCCGCGGGCGAGGCGGGGGACGAGTCCTTCATCTCCGCGATCCAGACCGACGCGGCGATCAACCCGGGCAACTCCGGCGGGCCGCTGCTCAACGGCGACGGCGACGTCATCGGCGTCAACTCCGCGATCGCCCAGGTGCCGGGTCAGCGCCAGGCGTCGGGATCGATCGGCGTGGGCTTCGCCATCCCGTCGGACGTCGTCGTGCGCACCGTCGACCAGCTCATCGCCACCGGCAAGGCGGTCCACCCGATGATCGGCGTGAGCCTCGACCGTCGCTGGACCGGCGAGGGAGCCAAGGTCCTGGAGGACTCCGACGTCCCCGGCGGGGACGCGGTGGTGCCCGACGGGCCGGCGGACAACGCCGGCATCGAGCCGGGCGACCTCATCACCGAGATGGACGGTCGCCGCATCACCGACCTCGACCAGCTGATCACCCGGATCCGAGCCAAGGCCGTGGGCGATAAGGTCACCCTGAAGGTCCGCAGGGACGGCAAGGAGCAGGAGCTGACGATGACGCTCGAAGCGGCGAAGGAGAACTGAGCGATGCCGCTGCACGGGACCGAGTTCCTCGTCCTCATCGTCCTCGCCTTCATCATCCTCGGTCCCAAGCAGCTGCCGGAGTACGCCGCGAAGCTGGCCCGATTCATCGTCCGGCTGCGCCGCATGGCCAATGACGCCAAGGTGCAGCTCAAGGAGCAGATGGGGCCCGAGTACGACGACCTCGACTGGCGCCAGTACGACCCGCGCCAGTACGACCCGCGGCGCATCGTCAAGCAGGCGCTCATGGAGCCCCTGGAGGACGCCTTCTCGATCGACGACAAGCCGGCGAAGGGAGCTGCCGCCGTCGGCGCTGCCGCGGCGGCGGCCGGCGCGGTCGCCGCGAGTGGCGCTGCGGCCGACCCGTCCGGGGCCGCGCTGGCCGGGACGCCCTGGGACCGCGAGGCCACCTGACCTCCTGAGACTGCATTGCCCTGGGGCAATGCAGTCCTTTGACGTCAAGACTCTGCATTTCCCCGGGAAAATGCGCTCGCTCGACGTCACGACGTGAGCACGCCCGGGACTTGGAGAACGACGAGACCGCGCATCTCCCCCGGGGAAATGCGCGGTCTCGTCGTTCGGTCGGGGAGGCCCGGGTCAGCGACCCATCGGGGTCAGGCCCAGGCTGCGGCCGGCGAGGCCACGCGAGCGGGTCGCCAGGCCACGGGCGATGCCGCGCAGCGCCACGGCTGCCGGGCCGTCCGGGTTGGACAGCACCGCCGGGTCGCCCTGGTCCGAGCCCTCGCGCAGCGAGACGTCGAGCGGGATCTGACCGAGCAGCGGCACGTCGGCACCCACGGTGCGGGTGAGCGAGTCGGCGACCGACTGCCCGCCACCGGAGCCGAAGAGCTCCTGCCGGGAGCCGTCGGGCAGCTCGAGCCAGGACATGTTCTCGATGACGCCGACGAGGCGCTGGTGGGTCTGCATCGCGATCGAGCCGGCCCGCTCGGCGACCTCGGCGGCGGCCTGCTGCGGGGTCGTCACGACGAGGATCTCGCTGTTGGGGATCAGCTGCGCGATGGAGATCGCGATGTCACCGGTGCCCGGGGGCAGGTCGAGCAGGAGGACGTCGAGGTCGCCCCAGAAGACGTCCCCGAGGAACTGCTGCAGCGCGCGGTGCAGCATCGGCCCGCGCCAGACGACCGGCTGGTTGCCGGGGACGAACATGCCGATCGAGATGACCTTCACGTCCGAGGCGATCGGCGGCAGGATCATGTCGTCGACCTGCGTCGGCGGGTGCGTCACGCCGAGCATGCGGGGGATGGAGAAGCCGTAGATGTCGGCGTCGACGACCCCGACCTTGAGCCCCTCCGCGGCCAGTGCCGCGGCGAGGTTGGCGGTGATGGAGGACTTGCCGACGCCGCCCTTGCCCGAAGCGATCGCGTAGACGCGCGTCAGCGAGCCCGGCTTGGCGAAGGGGATCTCCTTTTCCGCCTGGCCACCGCGCAGGTGCGTCTTGAGCTCGGCGCGCTGCTCGTCGTTCATCACGCCCAGGGTCACCTTGACGTCGGTGACGCCCTCGATGCCCTGCAGCGCCTTGGTCGTGTCGGCCGTGAGGGTGTCCTTCATCGGACACCCGGAGACGGTCAGCAGGATCGTGGCGGAGGCGACCCCGTCGGCGTCGACGGCGGCGGACTCGACCATCCCGAGCTCGGTGATGGGGCGACGGATCTCGGGGTCGATGACCGTCTCGAGCGCGGCGCGCAGCTGCTCGTCGGTGATCGTGGGGTGTGGAGCCATTGCTCCATGGTAGGTCGGCGCCCGCCGCCTGCCGAACCCGGTCGTCGTGCGCCTCGTGTGGAGAGACCTCGACGACGTCGGGCGGGTCAAACGCCCTCAGGCGGCGGACGCCACATGACCGGGATGTCCGGGACGGGCCGGCTTGGACGTGCTGGGCCGGGTCGTGAGCCGGCCCGCGATGGATGTCCCGGCCAGACCCAGTTTTCCCGGCCAGACCCGGATATCCCGGCCCGGTCCGGTTGTCCCGGACCCGCGTGCACCGACGCGAAGGGGGGCGCCCCCTTCGCCCACCTCGTCACCGGGCTGGTCCGGGCTCCTCGGTCTCGTCCTCGTCGCCCCGCTCCGGAGCCGGATCACGACGCTCGAGCTCCTCGAGCAGGTCGCGCAGCTCGCTGCGGATGAAGTCGCGCGTCGCGGTCTCCCGCAGCGCCAACCGCAGGGCCGCCACCTCACGGGTGAGGTACTCGGTGTCGGCGAGGGCTCGCTCGGCCTGCACCCGGTCCTGCTCCAGGGCGACCCGGTCGCGGTCGTCCTGCCGGTTCTGCGCGAGCAGGATGAGCGGCGCGGCGTAGGAGGCCTGCAGGGAGAGGATGAGCGTCAGCAGCGTGTAGTTGAGCGAGCGCGGGTCGAACTGCGCGCTCTCGGGCGCGAAGGTGTTCCACGCCAACCACAGGACGACGAAGATCGACATCCAGATGAGGAAGCGCGGCGTGCCCATGAAGCGCGCGAACCGCTCAGACGCGACACCGAAGGTCTCGGTCGACAGGCCCGACGGCCTGCGGATCAGCTGCCGGCGCACCTCCTGAGGGGTGTCGACGCGGCTCTGGCGACGCTCACTCATCGGTCACCTCGTGCCTCTCCTCGCGCCAGTCCTCGGGGAGGATGTGGTCGAGGACGTCGTCGACCGTCACCACGCCGAGCAAGCGCTCGCCCTCGTCGACGACGGGCGCCGAGATGAGGTTGTAGGTCGCGAGCGTGCGCGTCACCTGGCCGAGCGGTGCCTCGGGGCGAAGGGGGTCGATCGCCTTGTCGAGGTAGCGCCCGATGCTCTCGTGCGGGGGCTCGCGCAGCAGCCGCTGGATGTGGATCATCCCGAGGTACTTGCCCGTGGGTGTCTCGAGCGGGGGCCGGCAGACGTAGACAGTGGCGGCCAGCGCCGCGGTGATCTCCTCGCGACGCACGACGGCCAGGGCCTCGGCGACGGTGTCCTCGGGCGCGAGGACGACCGGCTCGGTCGTCATGAGACCGCCGGCAGTGTTTTCGTCGTAGCTGAGCAGGCGGCGGAGCGGCTCGGCGTCGTCGGGCTGCATGAGCTGCAGCAGCGTTTCGGCGCGGTCGGGCGGCAGCGCGGCGAGCAGGTCCGCGGCGTCGTCGGGGTCCATGGCCTCGAGCACGTCGGCGGCGCGTGACTGGGTGAGCAGGCCGATGATCTCGCCTTGGTCGTCGTCACCGAGCTCCTGGATGATGTCGGCCAGCCGGTCGTCGTCGAGGGCGGCGATGACGGCCTCGCGTCGCTCGGGCGCCAGGTCGATGACGACCTCCGCGAGGTCGGCGACCTTGAGGTCCTCGACGGACTCGAGGAGCTTGACCGCGGAGTGCTCGGCGGCGCTCACGGACGCGGACAGGCCGGTGACGTCCTCGACGGGCACGGTGAAGGTCTCGCCGCGACGACGCACGAGCAGCCCACGGCGGGACTGGCGACCCCCACGGACGAAGACCTTGGTCACCGACCAGTTGCGGTTGGCGGACTGCTCGACGCCGATGTCCTCGACGGTCGCCTCGATCTGACCGTCGTCGGTGCGCACCGTGACCGGGCGCTCGAGCAGGTCGGCGAGCACGAGGGTCTCGGTGGCGCGCTGCTCGAAGCGGCGCATGTTGACCAGGCCGGTCGTGATGACCTGACCGCCCTCGACGGAGGTCACCCGGGTCATGGGGACGAAGACGCGCCGCCGACCCGGGACCTCGACGACGAGGCCGATGACCCGCGGGCGCCGCGAGGGGGAAAAGGTGACGACCACGTCGCGCACCCGCCCCACCTGGTCGCCGAGCGGGTCGAAGACGTTGAGGCTCGCCAGACGGGCGACGAAGAACCGGGTGGGAGCGCTCACCCTCACAGACTAACCATGGGAGTGGCCCCTGCCAGTCAGCCCCGACGGCCGCGCCCGCCGAGGTGCCACGGCCGTCGCACCGGCGTGCCGGCCGCTCCGGGGGTGACCGGTCCCGCGACGCGCTCGGAGCCCTGCGGACCGGTGCGCCCGGGGGACTGCACCGGTGCGCCGAAGGGGGAGACGAGCCAGATTATCGACTCGCTGCGCCAGCGGTCGAGCAGGTCGCTCGGAGCGTTGAGCCGCTCGCCGAGCAGTGCCGCGGCCGCGGGCTCCCACCACGGGTTGCCCGGGTCGAGCGACTGCGCGCGGGCGCGCAGGGTGAGCAGCCGGCCGCCGTCACCCTTGCTGCGCAGCACGATCTCGAGCTGCTCCGGCAGCACGCCGAGATCGGCCTCGAGCCCTCCCGAGACGAGCAGGAAGTGGCCGTCGAGCTCGTCGCTGCCCGTGGCGAACCAGGTGAGGCGCTCGCCGTCCGGCAGCCGCAGCCAGAGCACGCCGGACTTCGACAGCGCCTCGCTCGTCAGTGCCGAGAGGTTGACCTCGCTCATGGCGTCACCCTAGGGCCGGCCCGGTCGGGGGTCCACGGAGCGCAGGTCGGGCAGCGACCGGGAGTCATGTGTGTGCGGTCATAACGGGAGGACCGGGCCGCTTGCTAGGTTTCGCGGGAACCCCCCTTCGCTCACCCTGAGAGGACTCGAGCCACACATGCGCAGTGCCAAGGACTTCTTCGCCCCCCTCGCCGTGGGTGCCCCCGCACCCGTCCGCGAGGTGCCGGCGCGGCCCAGCCGGATGATCCACTTCTTCGACCCGAGCAACGAAAAGATGGCGGCCAAGGTCCCGTCGATGGTCGGTGTCTCGGACGTGCTCCTGGGCAACCTCGAGGACGCCGTCGTCGCGGACAAGAAGGAGGCGGCCCGCGCGGGCCTGGTCAAGATCGCGCGTGAGGTCGACTTCGGCGAGCACACCCAGCTGTGGACGCGTGTCAACGCGCTCGACAGCCCGTGGGTCCTCGACGACCTGACCACCCTCGTCACCGAGGTCGGCGACAAGATCGACGTCGTCATGGTCCCCAAGGTGCAGGGCCCGGAGGACATCCACTACGTCGACCGGATCCTCGCGCAGCTCGAGGCGAAGGGGGGCGTCCAGCGCCCGATCATGGTCCACGCGATCCTCGAGACCGCCCGCGGTGTCGCCAACGTCGAGGCGATCGCCGGCGCCAGCCCGCGCATGCAGGGCATCTCGCTCGGCCCGGCCGACCTCGCGGCCGACCGCCGGATGAAGACCACCCGCGTCGGTGGCGGCCACCCCGGGTACCTCGTGCGCCAGGACCCGACGAAGGGGAATGAAGACGCAGCCGGCACTCCTGATTATTTCGGTGAGCGCACCGTCTTCCAGCAGGACCTGTGGCACTACACGATCTCGCGCATGGTCGACGCCTGCGCGATGCACGGGATCTTCCCGTTCTACGGGCCCTTCGGCGACATCAAGGACGTCGTGGCCTGCGAGGACCAGTTCCGCAATGCCTTCCTCCTCGGGTGCGTCGGCGCGTGGAGCCTGCACCCGGTGCAGATCGACATCGCCAAGAAGGTCTTCAGCCCCTCCGTCGAGGACGTCGCGCACGCCCGCCGCGTCAAGGAGGCCATGCCCGACGGTGCCGGTGCCGTGATGATCGACGGCAAGATGGAGGACGACGCCAGCTACAAGCAGTGCATGGTCATCCTCGAGCTCGCCGAGCGCCTGTCCGCCAACGACCCGGAGCTGGCCAAGCTCTACGCGGAGGCCTGAGCCATGACCGAGAGCACCTACACCCCCCGCCGCTCCGTCCTCTACATGCCCAGCTCCAATGCCCGCGCGCTGGACAAGGCCAAGACCCTGCCGGTTGACGCCCTCATCCTCGACCTCGAGGACGCGGTCGGTCCCGACGACAAGCCCGCTGCCCGCGAGGCCGCTTGTGCCGCAGTGCAGTCCGGTGAGTACGGCGACCGTGAGCTGACGATCCGCGTCAACGGCATCGGCACCCAGTGGCACGACGAGGACATCGCCGCCGCTTCGCAGGCCGGCCCGCACGGCATCGTCGTGCCCAAGGTCAACACCGCCGACGAGGTGCGCCAGCTCGTCGCGGCGATGGAGGCCGCCGGCGCGCCCGAGCACACGAAGCTCTGGGCGATGATCGAGACCCCCGCCGCGATCTTCAACATCCGCGAGATCGCCGGGGCGTCCGACCGGCTCGTCGCCTTCGTCATGGGCACCAACGACCTGGTCAAGGAGCTGCAGGCCGACCACGTGCCGGGGCGCGCCCCCCTTCTCACGTCGTTGTCGTGGGCGCTGCTCGCGGCGCGCGAGGCGGGCATCGCGGTCCTGGACGGCGTGTACAACGCGGTCAAGGACATCGAGGGCTTCACCGCCGAGTGCGAGCAGGGCCGTGACATGGGCTTCGACGGCAAGACCCTCATCCACCCCGGTCAGGTCGAGGTGTGCAACACGACCTTCGCCCCGAGCGAGGCGGCGGTCGAGGAGGCGAAGGGGATCCTGCAGGCCTGGGAGGACGGCGCCGGCACCGGCGTGGTCACCTTCAACGGGAAGATGATCGAGAACCTCCACGTCGACATCGCGCGGCGAGTTCTTTCGACGCACGAGGCGATCACGGCCCGCTCCTGACCCCCTTCGGCGTGGTTGTCCGGAAGAACTTCGGTCACCCGGGCAACCACGCCGCACCGTCGCGCGTCTGGTGGTGAAAGGGCGGGCTTCAGGGCGCTCGCCCCGAACCGGGCGGGCGTCAGGGAGCTCGCCCTCGGTAGGAGGGGACCGAAGATGAGCACCTATCCAGCACGTCATGCGCCGGCCGATGTGGCCGAATCGCCGCAACGGCGGCTCCTGGTCCGCGGTGGTCTCGCCGCGGCAGCAGCCACCGCCGCGGTGGGCACGGGAGCGATCGTCCCGGCCATGGCCGCGACCCACCCGACCGTCAGGCTCGGCAGCCGCGGCAGCGCGGTGGCCGAGCTGCAACGCAAGCTGAGCGGTGGCGGCTACCGCCCCGGCGCCGCCGACGGCATCTTCGGGTCACGCACCCGGGCCGCCGTCATCGACTGCCAGGGCGACCACCGGCTCGTCAAGGACGGCATCTGCGGCCCGAGGACGTGGGCCGTCGTCGACGACCTCGACTCCGGCGGCGGGGGCGGCGACGACCCCGAGGAGCCGTCCGAGCCGCCGACGGGCTCGACGCTCAAGCGGGGGGATCGCGGGTCCGCGGTCAAGGACCTGCAGATCCGGCTCCGCGCGCGCGGCTACTGGCACTCCGGCAGTGACGGGATCTACGGCCAGACGACCGAGCAGGCCGTCATGGCCGTGCAAAAGGTCTACGGCCTCACGCGCGACGGCGTCTGCGGACCGGCGACGATGTCGGTCGTCCGTCGGATGGGACGCAAGGTGCCGCGCAGCTCGAGCGGCACGGTCATCGAGATCGAACTGCGCCGGCAGATCATGATCTTCGTGGTCAACGGGCAGACGCAGTGGGTGTTCAACACGAGCACCGGCAAGGCCGGGTGGCGCACGCCTCCCGGGCGGTTCACGATCTTCCGCCAGATCGACGGGATGCGGTACGCACCGCTCGGCAAGCTGTGGCGACCGAAGTACTTCAACGGGGGCATCGCGCTGCACGGCTCCACGTCCATCCCCGGGTACCCCGCGTCGCACGGCTGCACGCGGCTGTCGAACTCGGCGATCAACTACATCTGGAGCGCGGGCCTGGCGCCGATCGGTCGCCGCGTCTGGGTGTACTGACGGGACTGCACGACACGGAGGCCGGGCCGACGAGAGGCCCGGCTTCCGGCGTTTCCGCAATCGTGACACCGCGGCGGCGGGGTTGCCCGTAAGATCCATGGCAAACCCCGGCAACCACGGAGCGTGCTGGTGCGTCTGGGGTGTCAAGCGCGGGCTGCAGGGGGCTCGCCACGGAGGAGAAATGAGAACCGCGATGAGCACGTACCACCCACGACACGCCACCCTCGACGTCGAGGACTCCCCGGAGCGCCGACTCCTCGTCCGCGGCTCGTTCGCGGCGGCAGCCGGTGCCGTCGTCGGGACCGGCCTGATCGTCCCCACCGCGGCGGAGGCGGCCACGACGCTCAAGCGCGGCAGCCGCGGCGCCGCGGTCAAGCAGCTCCAGCGGACGCTGGCGACCAAGGGCTACTGGCACTCGGGCAGCGACGGCATCTACGGACACACGACCGAGCAGGCCGTCATGGCCGTGCAGAAGGTCTACGGCATGAAGCGCGACGGCATCGCTGGTCCCGCGACGATCGACAAAATCAACCGGATGGGTCGCAAGTGGCCCAAGTCCACGAGCGGCACGCTCATCGAGATCGAGCTGCGCCGACAGATCATGATCTTCGTGGTCAACGGCCAGACCAAGTGGGTCTTCAACACCAGCACCGGTGACTCCAACCACCGCACGCCGCCCGGTCGGTTCACGATCTTCCGCCAGATCGACGGCATGCGCTACGCGCCGCTCGGCCAGCTGTGGCGACCGAAGTACTTCAACGGGGGCATCGCGCTGCACGGCTCGACGTCCATCCCCGGGTACCCCGCGTCGCACGGGTGCGCCCGTCTGTCCAATGACGCGATCAACTCCATCTGGCGCGCCAACCTCGCGCCGATCGGGACCAAGGTCTGGGTGTACTGAGCCGCACTGAGGCGTGAGGCCGTCCGCGGCCGAGCACTCGAAGGGGGGAGAGCTGCGGCTCTCCTCCCTTCGTCATGTGGTGGGAGCGCGGGTGGCGTGGCCGAGGACACCCTCGGACACCATGGCCCCGCCCGCGGGCCGCTGAGATACTGACCCGGATCCCCGCAACGACACAACGAAGGTGGGCGCATGTCCCGACTGCAGACGACCGACGGACTGACCGAGGAGCAGGTCGACCTGCTGGGCCTGGTCAAGGAGTTCGTCGACGAGCAGATCATCCCGGTCGCGCAGGAGCTCGAGCACGCCGACGAGTACCCGCAGAAGATCGTGGACCAGATGAAGGAGATGGGGATCTTCGGACTGATGATCCCCGAGGAGTTCGGCGGGCTCGGTGAGTCGCTGCTGACCTACGCGCTGTGCGTCGAGGAGATCGCCCGCGGCTGGATGCCGGTCTCCGGGATCATCAACACCCACTTCATCGTCGCGTACATGATCCTCAAGCACGGCACGGAGGAGCAGAAGCAGCACTACCTGCCGAAGATGGCCACCGGTGAGATCCGTGGCGCCTTCTCGATGAGCGAGCCGGGCCTCGGGTCCGACGTCGCGGGGATCAAGACCAAGGCCGTGCGCGACGGTGAGAGCGACGACTGGACGATCAACGGCCAGAAGATGTGGCTGACCAACGGCGCGTCGGCCAACCTCGTCGCGGTGCTCGTCAAGACCGACCTGGGTCACGACAGCCCGCACAAGAACATGACGACCTTCCTCGTCGACAAGACCGAGGGCTTCGGTGAGACCGCCCAGGGCGTCACCGTCCCGGGCAAGATCGAGAAGATGGGCTACAAGGGCGTCGACACGACCGAGCTCGTGCTCGACGGCCACAGGACGACGACCGCCAAGATCCTCGGCGGCGAGCCGGGCAAGGGCTTCTACCAGATGATGGACGGCGTCGAGGTCGGTCGCGTCAACGTCGCCGCCCGCGCCTGCGGCCTGGCGATGCGCGCCTTCGAGCTCGGTGTCGCGTACGCGCAGCAGCGGGAGACCTTCGGCAAGAAGATCGTCGACCACCAGGCGATCCTCTTCCGCATCGCCGACATGGCGAGCAAGGTCGAGGCCGCGCATCAGTTGATGGTCAAGGCCGCGCGCCTGAAGGACAAGGGCGAGCGCAATGACCTCGAGGCCGGTATCGCCAAGTACATGGCCGCCGAGTACTGCGCGGACGTGGTGAACCAGTCCTTCCGCATCCACGGCGGTTTCGGGTACTCCAAGGAGTACGAGATCGAGCGGATCTACCGCGAGGCCCCGATGCTGCTCATCGGTGAGGGCACCGCCGAGATCCAGAAGATGATCATCGGCAAGAGCATCCTCAAGGACTACCCGGTCAAGGGCTGAGTCCGCGCCCGACGAAGGGGGTTGGCCCGCACCTACGTGGTGGGCCAGCCCCCTTCGCCCATCCCACCGGGGATGACGTTCCCGGGTTCGTACGGGCGCCGGGTGAGGACGAAGGTGCCGATGTCGAGGTGGCGGGGGACCCCCTTCGGGTCCCGGTGCACCCGCAGCGTCTCGCCGCGGAAGTAGCGCTCCAGACCCACCCACGTGTCCTCGCCCGTCGGGCGGAATCGGCTGGGCGGCATCATCCCCGAGACCGTGTCGAGCCGCAGCCAGCCGTTCGGCAGGAGGTGGAGGACTCCTTCGGACGTACCCCAGAACCACGCCCCGGTCAGGTCGAGCAGGCCGCTCGGCACGGACTCCCGTGCGGCCCAGACCTCCGGCAGGCGCGGCTCGCAGTCGTCGAGGACGTCGAAGGGGTCCTCGACCCCGGGTGCGTCCGTGGCGGTCGTGGCGTTGAGGGTGAGCACGACGCCCGTCGACGTCGCCCGCTCCACCCGGACACCGGCCTGGAACCCGGGCATCGAGCCGCCGTGCCCGACGAGGACCCGACCGCGCTCGCGGACGACCTCGAAGCCCAGCCCACGACTGCGTGACCCGTCCCCGTCCATGACGGCGACCGGCTCGCACATCTCCTCGAGCGAGTCGGTCGAGAGGACGTCGCCGGTGTCGCCGGCGACGAAGGCGGCCCACCGCGCCAGGTCCGGGATCGTCGACCACAGCTGCCCGGCCGGCCCCATCGCGCCGGTGCCCTGCACCGCCTCGGGCAGGAGGACGTCGGCGTACGGGTGGACGGCGTAGCCCGTGGCGAAGGGGGCGACCGGCGCCGCGCTCGTCCGCGCCATCCCGAGCGGGGCGAGGACCTCGTCGGCGACGACCTCGTGCCACGCGCGGCCGGTGAGGCGCTCGACGAGCTCCCCGAGGACGGCGAAGCCGAGGTTGGAGTAGTGCACGTACCGCCCTTGGCGCTCCCGGACCGCGTCGGCCATCGCCGCACGCAGGCCCTCGCGGTCGGTGCCGGGAGAGCGCTCCCACCACGGTCCGGCGGGCTCGGCGGCGATGCCTGCGGTGTGCGTCAGCAGCTCGGCGATGGTCCGGTCGGCGAAGGGGGTCCCCGACACGTGGTCGCCGATCGGGTCCGTCAGGCGCAGGCGCCCCGCGTCGCGCAGGCGCACGACGGCCACGGCGACGAAGGTCTTGGTGATCGAGCCGATCCGGTACTGCTGCTGCAGCGGGTCGACACCCTGGGCGAAGGTGCCGCGCGCGCACGAGTGCACGAGCGCGCCATCGCGCACGACCCCGGTGACGAGGGACGGGATCCGACCGGTGGACTGCAGGGTCGCGGTGATCCGGTCGAGCCGTCGGACGGTCAGGGGGAGCAGCGCGGGAGCGGTCATGCTCGTCACCCTGCCAGATCCCCTTCGTCGTCGTCGTGGGCGTTTTCGGCCACCACGGGCCGGGGTGGGACAATGGCGGCATGAGCAGCCAGCCCCACATGACCGCGCCGATGCAGCACCACCTGCGGCTGGAGTACCCGATGTCGTTGGACACCTACGACACGTACGCCGAGGCGCAGCGGGCCGTCGACTTCCTCGCCGACAAGGACTTCCCGGTGCAGGACGTCATGATCGTCGGCACCGACCTCAAGCAGATCGAGCGGGTGCAGGGGCGTCTGACGAGCGGCAAGGTCGTCCTCGGCGGTCTGCTGTCGGGTGTCTGGATCGGTGTCTTCGTCGGGTTGGTCTTCGCGATGTTCGAAGGGGGAGAGGGCCTGGTCCCGCGGCTGCTCTCGACCGTGCTCATCGGTGCCGCCTTCGGTGCGGTGTGGGCGTGGCTCGGGTACCGCTCGACCGGCGGACAGCGTGACTTCACCTCGGTCAGCCAGGTCGTCGCCTCCCGCTACGAGGTGCTCACCGAGCACAAGCACGTGCACGCCGCCCGCGAGCTGCTCGCCGAGCTCGACCCGATGCGCGCCGCCCAGGAAAAGGTGCGCCGGGCCCAGGAGCAGGCCCGGGCCGACTACGAGCGGCGCGGTCCCACGGCGGGCTGAGACCCCCTTCGCCGCGTGGCGCTTGTCCGGCGAGTCCACCGGTCACTAGCGTCGTCACCATGAGCCCGCAGCCCGCCCTGGCCGCCCTCGACGAGACCACCTTCGACTCCGTGCTGTGCGTCGTCGCGCACCCCGACGACATCGAGTACGGCATCGCCGCAGCCGTGGCGAGGTGGACGACTGCCGGCAAGCGCGTGAGCTACTTCCTGCTCACGCGCGGTGAGGCCGGCGTAGACACGATGGACCCGGTCGACGCCGCCCCCGCCCGCGCCGACGAGGAGCGTGCGAGCGCGTCGGTCGTCGGCGTCGACACCGTCGAGTTCGGCGACCACTCCGACGGGGTCGTCGAGTACGGCGTGGCGCTGCGCCGCGACATCGCCGCCGCGATCCGCCGGCACCAGCCCGACCTCGTCGTGACGCTGACGCACGCCGAGACCTTCAGCGCCGGCAACCTCAACCAGGCCGACCACCGGGCCGTCGGCCTGGCGACGCTCGACGCGACGGCCGACGCCGGCAACCGGTGGATCTTCCCCGAGCTCGTCGCCGACGGGTTGGAGCCGTGGAAGGTGCAGGCCGTCGCGGTCGCCGCCGGTCCGAACCCGACGCACTTCGTCGACGTCACCGGCCACCTCGACGACGCCGTCGAGTCGCTCGAGGAGCACCGGCTGTACAACGATGCGCTGCCCGACGACTTCCCGAAGCCCGCTGAGCTGCTCGGCACCATCCTCGGTGGCAGTGCCCAAGCCGTGGGGGACCCCGCGGTCGAGCACGCGCTGCTCCTCGAGGTCTTCCAGCGATAGGGGAACCGATGTTCCCCTTCGCTGCGTCCGACCTCCATGACGCAGCGAGCAGCAGTACGCGCAGTCGCCCTGGTCATGTCGGCGCTGGTCCTCGGCAGGTGCGGCGACGGGGTGTCGGAGGATGTCTTCGACCAGCCCGCCACCTCGACGACACCTGATGCCCCGTCGACCTCCGGAGCCTCACCGGGCCGGCTCGGGCTGGGCGCGCGGTGCCCGGCGACCCTCCCGCAGAGCGGTCTGCCGGGGTCCGGGTCGGGCACGGGAGCCGACTCCCACCTCGTGGGGGCGACGCCACCCGGTCAGGTGGTGCTGTGCCGGTACGAGCAGCAGGGCACCGGATTCCGCTGGGGCTCCGAGCAGGAGCTGCCGTCCGCCGACCGCGACGCGATCGTCGACGACCTGCGGTCCATCCCGGCCAGCGGCGACGTCATGGGGTGCGCCATCGCGCCGGACCCCACTCCCTTCGTCCTCGTCATGGCGATGCCCAACGACGCCGTGCAGGTCGTGCGCGCCGACGCGGACCCGACGTGCGCGTATGCCACGGCGCTGACGACCAATGGCGCTGGTGACTTCGCGCCGATCGGCAATGACCTGCTCGAGACGTGGGAGTCCGGGCGCTGGGAGGGTGTGAGCGGCTGAGCCACTCGTCGGGGGATCAGCGGCGCGGCATGAGGACCGTGTAGTCGAGGTCGAGCACGACCTCGGGCAGGTACGTGCCGTCCTCGCCCTTGTACGGGAAGTCCGCGCACGGGGTGTCCTTGGTCGCCACGGTGCGCAGGCGCAGGGCGCCGACGTCGGTGCGGCCGGGCAGCTCGATCCGCTCGAGCACCTCGGACCAGGCATAGATCGTGTCGCCGGCGAAGGTCGGGTTGGCGTGCGCCCCGGCGTTGATCGCGGCGATCACCTGCCCGTTGGCCAGGCCGTTGAAGGACAATCCCCGCGCGAGGCTGATGATGTGGCCGCCGTAGATGAGCCGGCGGCCGATCTTGGCCTGGCCCTGCGCGTGCTGGTTGAAGTGGACCTTCGCGGTGTTCTGGTACAGCCGCGTGGCGAGCATGTGGTCCGACTCCTCGATGGTCATGCCGTCGATGTGGTCGATCCGCTCACCGACCTCGTAGTCGTCCCAGACGAAGGGAGAGCCCGCCAGCTCGAGGTCGTAGTCGCGCCCGGTGAGGTCGAAGGGGACGAGCAGGTCGTCGGCGGCGACGGCGCCCGGCAGGTCGGGGATGACCGTCTCGGGCGCGGGGGAAGCCGGGTCCTTCTTGTGCACCATGACCCAGCGGACGTAGTCGACGACCATCTCGCCGCGCTGGTTGACCCCCACGGAGTTGACGTAGACGACGCCCGTCTTCCCGTTGGAGTTCTCCTTGAGCCCGATGATGGTCGAGGTCGTCGTCACGGTGTCACCGACGTGCAGCGGCGCCCCGAATCGCCCACCCGCGTACCCGAGGTTGGCCACCGCGTTGAGCGAGATGTCCGGGACGGACTTGCCGAAGACGAGGTGGAAGGCGAGCAGGCTGTCGACCGGCATCCGCTCGAAGCCCATCGACTCGGCGAAGGTCGACGCGCTCGTCGCCGCGAACCGCGAGCCGTACAGGCCGGTGTAGAGCGCGATGTCGCCGTCGGTCACCGTGCGCGGCGTCGCGTGCCGGATCTCCTGGCCGATCGAGAAGTCCTCGAAGTAGTTGCCGGGGACGGTCTTGGTGGACATGCGCGAGACCTTTCGGTGGGGCGAAGGGGGCAGACTCCCGCCATCTTCCCCCTTCGCCTGCAGCGCGGGAGGCCGGTCCGGCTGTTGACCCGGCCACACCGGTTGGACCGGGATCCCTCGGCAGGGCCGGGATCTCCTGGCGTGGCCGGGAAGCGCAGAGTTGGCCGGCTCGTGAGCCGGCCGGGTCGAGGTTTCCCGGCCCATCCGGGAGATCCCGGCCCGACCGGTGCCCGGCGCGGTGGGGGCCTGTGGATGACGCCGGACCCTTCGAGGGCCGAACGGCCAGACTGCGGTGATGGACTCGCGACTGCATGCGGTGCTGACCGCCCACGACCACGTCTGCACGACGAGGCAGTTGTGCGCGGCGGACGTCGACGAGGTCGAGGTGGCCAGGCTCGTGCGGGCGGGTGAGCTGGTGCGCCTCCGGCGCGGTCTGTACGTGGGCGGGGTGCAGTGGCACGGTGCGACTCCAGAGACGCAGGCCGTCCTTCGGGCTCGGGCGATGCTCCTCGACCGTCCCGGCGCCGCGGCCTCGCATGCCAGCGCGGCGGCACTGCACGGCCTGCCGTTGTATGGGACCGACACCCTCGTCGACCTCGTGGCCGACACCCCGCGACTGCGGACCCGTGGTGGTGTGCGCCTGCACCCGTGGCCCGAGGGCGTCGAGTCCGCGCCCGTGGGTGGCCAGCCGGCTGTGCCTGTCGCCGTCGCCATCGCCCAGATGTCGCTGGGGTCGTCGATCCCGGCCCTGGTCTGCCTCGACCGGGCCCTGCACGAGCAGGCCGTGACGAAGGACTCGGTCCTCACCGCCGGTGAGGCGCTCGGCCTGGTGCCCCGAGCGCGAGCTCGGCTGAATCGACTGCTCGACCTCGCGGACCCCGTGTGCGAGTCGGTGGGGGAGACACGTACCCGGGTGATGCTCGTCGACCTGGGCCTGCACGTGCGCAGTCAGGTCGACATCCACGACGCGCAGGGATTCGTTGGGCGGGTCGACTTCCTCGTGGGAGAGCGCGTGGTCGTCGAGTTCGACGGGATGGTCAAGTACGGCGGGGCGGACGGTCGGCGGGCGCTCCAGGCGGAAAAAGCGCGTGAGGACCGACTGCGCGCCGCCGGGTACGTCGTCGTGCGGCTCGTCTGGAGCGACCTGGACGACGCCGAGCGGGTCCACGCCATCATCCAGCGGGCACTGCGTCAGGCCGCGTGACCGGGAAACCCTGGTCGGGCCGGGTTGGCCATGCTGGGCCGGGTTGTGAGCCGGTCCGCAATGGATGTCCCGGCCCGGCCCAGGGTTCCCGGCCCGCGATGGAGGTGCCGGCCCGGTTCCCGGCCCGTGTATGGACGAAGGGGGCGCCCCCCTTCGCCTGAGCCTCAGCGGGCCTGGACGTCCGCGATCCAGGCCTCGATCTCGTCGGCGGAGTGCGGCCAGTCGCCCGAGAGGTTGCGGCAGCCGTCCTCGGTGACGACGACGTCGTCCTCGAGG
Source organism: Janibacter anophelis NBRC 107843 (assembly GCF_001570945.1). Classification (GTDB taxonomy): domain Bacteria; phylum Actinomycetota; class Actinomycetes; order Actinomycetales; family Dermatophilaceae; genus Janibacter; species Janibacter anophelis. The sequence continues at coordinate 37,069 of NZ_BCSQ01000012.1, read as the reverse complement.
CGCACACCGATGCCGCGGAAGCGCTCGGGGACCTTGAGGTCGTCGGCCTTGAAGTACAGGCCCGGCTCGACGGTCAGGACCATGCCCGGCTGCAGCTCGGCGTCCATGTACTCCTCGCGGGTGGCCAGGGCGCAGTCGTGGACGTCGAGACCGAGGTGGTGGCTGGTGCCGTGGACCATCCAGCGACGGTGGTACTGCCCGTGCTCGGTGTCGAGGGTGTCCTCGACCGAGACGCCCTCGGGCAGCAGGCCCCACGCGTGCAGGTGCTCGGCGATGACCCGGATCGAGGCGGCGTGGATGTCGGAGAACTTCGCGCCCGGCTTCACCGCGGCGATGCCCGCGGCCTGCGCGGCGACGACGGCCTCGTGGATCTCGCGCTGGGTGTCGGTGAAGGTGCCACTCACCGGCAGCGTGCGGGTGATGTCGGCGGTGAAGAGCGAGTCCAGCTCGACGCCGGCGTCGAGGAGGATGAGGTCACCCTCGTGGACGTCGCCGGTGTTCTTGATCCAGTGCAACGTGTTGGCGTGGTCGCCGGCGGCGCAGATCGAGTCGTAGCCGACGCCGTTGCCCTCGTGCCGCGCGACGAGACCGAAGGTGCCCTCGACCCAGCGCTCGCCGCGCCCGCGCTCCGGCAGGGTCGGCAGCTCGCGGATGACGGCCTCGAACCCGGTGCGGGTCGCGTCGACCGCGGCCTGCATCTGCTCGATCTCCCACTCGTCCTTGACCATCCGCAGGTGCGACAGGTCGTGGACCAGCTCGGCGTCGGCCTCGGCGAGCGACTCCTGGTCGGCGCCGCCCTGGGTGCGCACGGTGTCCAGCTGGGCCGTCAGCTCCCGGTCGGCGTCGCGGACCAGACGCACGGTGACCTGCCCGGCGTCCTTGCCCACCGCGTCCTCGAGCTGGTCGACGTGCCGGCCGGTCAGGCCCAGCTCCGACTCGACGTCCTCGATCGACGGGCGCGCACCGACCCAGAACTCCCCGTAGCGGGTGTCGCCGAAGAACTCCTCGGAGTCGCGCGGAGCGAGCGGGCGGAAGTAGAGGACCGCCTCGTGGCCGGCGTGGTCGTCGGGCCCGCCGAGGGGCTCCATGACGAGGACCGCGTCGGGCTCTCGGTCGGCGCCCAGGCCGGTGAGATGGACGAAGGCGGAGTGCGGCCGGAAGACGTAGTCGGTGTCGTTGCTGCGCACCTTGAGACCACCCGCGGGGATGACGAGGCGCTCGCCCCGGTGGGTGGCCGAGACGGCCTCACGACGGGCGGCCGCGCGTCGCGCGGCCTCGGTGAGCGCCGGCCGCTCGTCGCTGCGCGGCGCCCAGTCCTGCGCCACGAAGGCCCGGAACTCGTCCGTCGTCGGCCGCTTGCGGTTCTCTGCCTGCTGCTGCTCCTCGCTCATCGGGCCATCGTCTCACCTCGTGGATGACGATCCACGGATGGTTGTGGGACGGGGCATAGGCTGACTGCGTGATCGACCTGCACACCCACAGCACCCGCAGCGACGGGACCGACGCGCCGGCCGACCTGCTCGCCCAGGCGGCGCAGGCGGGCCTGACGACGCTGGCGATCACCGACCACGACACCACCGCGGGCTGGGACGAGGCCGCCGAGGCCGCGCAGCGCCACGGGGTCGCCCTCGTGCGCGGGGCCGAGCTGTCGACCCGGCACCGGGGGCGCTCGGTCCACCTGCTCGCCTACCTCTTCGACCCGGCCGACACGCCGCTGGCCGAGGAGATGCGGCGGATGCGTGAGGACCGGGTGCCGCGCCTGCAGCGGATCGTCGAGCACATGCAGGACGACGGCTTCGCCGTGACGTGGGAGGGCGTGCTGGCGCAGGTGCAGGAGGGGGCAGCCCTCGGGCGTCCGCACCTGGCCGACGCCCTCGTCGCCGCGGGCATCGCCACCGACCGCAACGAGGTCTTCAACCGGTGGCTGCACAACGGCTCCGCTTACTACGAGCCGCACTACGCGGTCGACACCGCCGAGGCGGTCGCGCTCGTGCGCGCTGCCGGGGGTGTGCCGGTCGTGGCGCACCCCTTCGCCACCAAGCGCCAGCGCGCGCTGGGGGCCGACGACGTCGCCGCGCTCGTCGAGGCCGGCCTGGTCGGCATCGAGGCCGAGCACCGCGACCACGACGACGACGGGCGCGCCTTCGCCCGGCAGCTCGCCGCCCGCCACGACCTCGTCGTCACGGGCAGCAGCGACTTCCACGGCGACGGCAAGGACAACCGCCTGGGGGAGAACACGACGACGCCCGAGTCGCTCGAGCGCATCGTGGCCGCCGCCTCGGGCGTCACGCCGGTGCTGGGCTGAGCGCGGGTCAGTCGACGTACAGGTGGCGAGCCTAGGGTGCGCAGATGAGTGACGACCGGCGCCAGCAGTACGTCATCGACACCCTCGAGTCCGCCTTCGCCGACCTGATGGCGGCCGACCCGGTCGCCTTCCGGGTGAAGTTCCGCAAGATGGCCGGCAACCCCTTCGCCTTCTTCCGGGGGACGGCGTGCCTCTTCCACCGTGACCTCGCCGCGGCGGAGCGGCCGTGGGCCGACGAGCGCACGGGCCGGGTGTGGATCCACGGCGACCTCCACCCGGAGAACTTCGGGACCTACGTCAACTCGCACGGTGAGCTGGTCTTCGACGTCAACGACTTCGACGAGGCCTACGTCGGGCCGTTCGCCTGGGACCTGCGCCGCTTCGTGGCCGGCTTCGCTGTCCTGGCGTGGCAGAAGGCACTGCCCGAGCAGACCGTCCGCGACCTGGCGGCCGTGTACCTGGACGAGTACATCGAGCGCGTCCACCGTTTCGTCGAGGGGACCGGCGACGCCGACTTCGCCCTGCGGCTGGGCAACACGTCCGGAGCGCTGCACGCGACCCTGCAGCGGGCCCGCAGCAGCAGCCGGGCGGCGATGCTCGACTCGATGACGACCACTGGCCGGGACGGACGTCGGTTCATGGAGGGGAAGGGGGTGCGTCGCCTCGACGAGGCGGAGCGCGAGGTGGTGCTCGCGGCCTTCCGCGACTACCTGGAGACCATCCCACCTGCCAAGCGGGTGGACCGGGAGACCTTCTACGCGGTCAAGGACGTCGTCGGGCGCAGCGGCTTCGGGATCGGCAGTGCCGGGTTCCCTGCCTACAGCATCCTCATCGAGGGCTTCAACGAGGCGCACGAGAACGACATCGTGCTGTCGATGAAGCAGGCCACTCGGCCGGCTCTCGCGAATGTCGTCGAGGCGCCCCGGATCGAGCAGGCCTTCCGTCACGAGGGCGAGCGCACCGTCGTCAGCCAGCGCGCCCTGCAGGTCCACGCCGACCCCTTGCTCGGGTTCACGACCATCGACGACGTCGGTTTCGTCGTCGATGAGGTCTCGCCCTACGAGGTCGACCTGTCCTGGGGCGACCTGCACGAGCCAGCCGAGATCGAGGAGGTCGTGGCCGCCCTCGGGCAGGCGACGGCGAAGATCCACTGCGTCTCCGACGCCGACAGCGACCACACGATCGTCGACTTCCAGACGGAGGAGGCGATCGCGCAGGTGCTGCGCGACCGGCAGGAGGAGTTCGTCCAGGAGATCGTGGACTTCGGCATCGACTACGCGCAGCGGGTGCGCGCGGACCACGCCCTCTTCGTCGACGCCTTCCGCGAGGGGCGGATCGGCAGCGTGCGCTCGGTCTGAGCCGGCATCCGCCCCGGGCACCAGACCCGGCCGTCCGCGACACGGGCGGTGCACCCCCTTCGCGCCGGGGAGGGTGAGAGGATGTGCCCGGCATCGACTCCGACCGAAAGGCGTCACACGTGGCACGGGCGAAGAGGGCAGCCATCATCGCTGTCGCCAACCAGAAGGGCGGCGTCGCCAAGACGACGTCGGTCGCATCCATCGGTGCCGCGATGGCCGAGCTCGGGCGGCGGGTCCTGCTCGTCGACCTCGACCCGCAGGCGAGCCTGACCTTCAGCCTCGGCATCGACCCCGACGCCGTCGAGCTGTCGGTCAACGAGGTCGTCCTCGGGCAGGCCGAGATCGCCGACGCGATCCTCGACGCCGGTGACGGCGTGCACCTGCTGCCCTCGACGATCGAGCTCGCGGGCTCCGAGGCCCAGCTGCTGACGCGACCGGGGCGCGAGTTCGTCCTCCAGTCGGTGCTCGAGGAGGTCCGCGAGGACTACGACGTCATCCTCCTCGACTGCAGCCCGAGCCTGGGGGTGCTCACCCTCTCGGCCCTGACCGCCGCAACCGGCCTGATCATCCCGATGCAGGCCGAGATGCTCAGCCACCGCGGTGTCGGACAGCTGCTCGACACGGTCAAGGACGTCAAGAAGCTGCTCAACAAGAAGCTCAAGACCATCGGCATCCTCCCGACGATGTACGACGGCCGGTCCAACCACGCCCGCGAGGTCCTCGACGACCTCGGCACCCGCTACAAGCTGCCCGTCCTCTCGCCCCCGATCCCGCGCACGGTGCGCTTCGCCGAGGCGCCCGCGGCCGGTCGCTCCATCCTCGACACCGCCCGCTCGAGCAAGGGCGCGGCCGCCTACCGCGAGGTCACCGAAGCGATCCTCGCCGCGATCTGAGCCGCCCGTGCCCACACTGCAACGCGCCCGCAGTCTCGCCGCCGGCGGGATCCGCGCCGTCCTCACCGGTGACCCCGCCGCCCGCCGACGGGTGGTCGACCCCCTTCGCGCCCGGCTGCGGCCCACCCCGCTCGCCGGCCTCGACCCGCTGCTGGCCGGCTACGCCCGCGGTGCCGAGCAGGTCGGCGTCGACGACGTCGTCGCCACCGCGCTGCGCACCCGCTCGCCCCTGCTGCGCGAGGCCGTCCGTGCGCTCGCCGAGCGCACCGGCGCCGTCAGCTGGCGCGCCGGGTACGCCGAGCTGCTCCTCACCAGCGGTGACGACGACCTGATCCGCCAGGGCTCGGCGATCATGCGCGAGCTCGTCGAAGGGGGCGACGGAGCCACCATCACCACCCGCCAGGCGCTGCTGCACGCCCACACCCTGCTCCTGCGTCAGGCCGCCCACGGCGAGGGCGCCGACGTGCTGCGCAGGCACCTGCCGCGGCTCACCCAGCTCTCGCCCGACGAGCGCGCCGACCTCGAGACCGACCTCGCCCACCCGAGCCTCACCGGCGACGAAGCCACCTGGTGGCGCCAGCTCACCCGGCGCTGGCGAGAGGCCGGTGTCCTCGTCCCGCGGCTGCTCACCCAGGCCGAGCTCGCGCAGGTCATCGGCGAGGAGACGGCCGCGGCCTTCCCCGGCGGCGCGCCCGCGTACGACCGGGTCGGCCCCGACCCGGCCGAGCTCGCCGAGCGCAGGGCCGGTGTGGCGCAACGGGTCTCGGCCGCGATCGGGCGCGAGGTCACCGAGGCCGACCTGCCGACGATCAGCGTCGTCGTCACCGCCTACCGCCCCGGACCGTGGCTCGCCACCGCCATCCGCGCGCTGCTCGACCAGACCTGGCCGCACCTCGACGTCGTCGTCGTCGACGACGCCTCCGGCCCCGAGCACACCGACGAGATCGCCCGCATCGCCGGCCTGCACCCGCAGGCGCGCGTCATCACGCGCGAGCGCAACGGCGGCGCCTATCGTGCGCGCAACCTCGGCATCCGGGAGGCGAAGGGGGAGTACCTCGCCTTCCTCGACGCCGACGACTGGTCGCACCCCGAGCGTCTCGAGCGGCAGGTCACCGCGCTGCTCGCCGACCCCGACCTCCCCGCGACGCACGGCCTGACGATCCGCCCCGACGACGACCTGCGCCTGGTCTGGCTCGGCTATCCGTCGGTGCGGCTCAACGCCTCCGGCCTGGTCATGCCGCGCTCGACGATCGAGCGGGTCGGCACCTTCGACGACGTGCGCAAGAGCGCCGACACCGAGTACGACTCCCGCATCCCGGCCGTGACCGGGCGCGCGGTCGCGCTCGTCGAGCCCCCGCTGCAGCTGACCCGCCTGCGCTCGGGGTCGTTGTCCCGCAGCGACTTCGGCGTCGGGTGGGGCATCGGGCCGCGCTTGGCCTACCGCTCCGCGTACAAGGCGTGGCACCGCCACCTCGACGACGTGCGGGCGAAGGGAGGACTCCCGGGCCAGCCCGGCGCCGAGTTCCCCGACGGGCCCCCGCCCGACCTCGTGCTCGACTGGGCCACGCGCGACGGTGAGTCCGACCCGGACCGCGATCGTGCGGAGGGCCGACCCTTCGCCGCGCCGCACGTGTGGGTCTCGACGCGGCCGCACGCCCCCTTCGACGTGCTCGTCGTCGACGACGCCGCCGACACGATGGTCGACCCCACGCAGCTCTACGGCGAGCTGGAGGACCTGCTCGACCTCGACGTGCGCATCGCCCTGCTCCACCGCGAAAATCCGGCGCGCCTGCGCCTCTACCGCAAGCCGCTGCTGCCGGCAGTGCGGCACCTGCTCGACCGGGCCGACGACGTCGTGCAGGTCCACCCTGAGGAGCGGGTCGAGGCGGCACTGACGTGGATCCGCCGGCCCGAGTCGCTGTCGGTCGGACGCCCCGCGCCCGACCTGTCGCCCGGCCACGTCGTCGTCACCGAGCCGACGACGAGCACGACGCACCGGGTCGACCCGGCGTGGACCCGCGCGGCCGTCGAGGCCGAGCTGGCCACGTGGGGCGTGCCCGAGGGCTCGGCCCTGTGGCTGCCCGAGGACGAGGCCCGCCGGCACGTGCACCTGGCCGCGGAGGGGCTGCGATGAGCGGGCTGCGCGGCCCGGCCAAGGCGCTGCGGGGTGCGGTCAAGGACGCGACCGCCGGCCCGCGGGCCCGGCTCGAGGCGAGCCGGCGGCGGGAGCGGACGATGGCTCCGGTGGCGGAGGCGACGCCGCGGCCCGCGGGCGCGGACCGGTTGCGCGCGCAGGTGCTCGCCTCCGAGCGGGTGCGCTCCGGGCTGTCCCACCAGTGGCAGCTGACCGACGCGGCGCCCGACGTCGTGCTCGTCGAGGTCGACGCGCGTTCCAGCGTGAGCATCGAGGCGCCCTTCGCCGAGCAGCGGGCGGCAGTGCTCGCCGCCACCGCCCCCGTCATCGTGTGGATCACCGGCAGCCGCCGGGTCGCAGGTGACGCGGTCGCGCGCCTCGTCGACGGCGCCACCGCGCCCGTGCACGTCCTCGTCGACGACGAAGGGAGCATCCCCGAGTGGGCGATCGCGCTCGGTCGCGAGGTCAGCCTGCTCGAGCCCGCCGCCGACCACCTCGTCCACTCGCCGGTCGTCGTCGGCGCCACACCGCGGCGCGAGCAGGTGCTCGCCCTCGTCGGTGACGGCGGCTTCGACCGGGCGCGGCTGGACCCCGTGCAGCCCGAGCGGCTCGACGTCCTGGGTGGCGACGACGCCGCCTCCGAGATCCCCGGCGACCGGCCCGTGCTCGGCCGATACCGCGCGGTGGCGCACGTCGCCGACCGCCCGGTCACGCCGTGGCTGGCGCTGGAGTCGGCAGCCGCCGGCAGCGCCCTGCTCGGCACCCCCGACGTCATCGAGCGGCTGCCCGGATCCCTTGCGGCGCAGATCTGCCGGGTCGAGGACGACACCCAGCTGCGCCAGCAGGCGATCGCCCACCTGTGGCAGGACGAGCTCGTCGAGCGCGCCGGCCTGCGCTCCACGCGGGCGGTGCGCGACGGGCACACCTTCGCCCACCGCGCCGCGGCCCTCGAGGCGCTCGTGGGGCGACCCCGGCCGCTGCGGGAGGTGGGCGGTGCCCCCTTCGACCGGAGCGTCAGCGCGGTGATCTCGACCAACCGGGCCCACGAGCTCGACACCGTCGCCGACAACATGGCGCGGCAGTCGCTGCTCGCGAGCGGTGAGCTGCAGGTCGTCCTCGTGCTCCACGGGCTCGACGTCGACGTCGCCGAGGTGACGGCGCGCTTCCGCGACCGGGGGATCGAGCGGCTCGAGGTCATCGCCGCCGACGCCTCGCTCACCCTGGGCGCCTGCCTCAACCTCGGCATCGACGCCAGCGACGGCGCGCACGTGGCCAAGATCGACGACGACAACTTCTACGGGCGCGAGTACCTGCGCGACCTCGTCGACGCGGTCGACGTCTCGGGCGCGGGCATCGTCGGCAAGTGGGCGCACTACACCTGGCTGCGCAGCACCGGGGCGGTGATCCTGCGGTTCCCCAAGAGCGAGCACCGCTTCGAGCGGCTCGTGCAGGGCGGCTCGATCCTCATGCGGGGCGAGGTGGCGCGCGGGCTGCGCTTCTCCGACCTGCCGCGCGCGGTCGACACCGACCTGCTCAACCGGGCCAAGGCCGAGGGCGTGCGCACGTACTCGTCGGACCGCTTCAACTACGTGAGCATCCGCGGCACCGACCGGCACGCGCACACGTGGACCCTCGAGGACGCGTCGTTCATGAACAAGTCGAGCCGGGTCGTCTTCTACGGCGACCCGCGCGAGCACGTCGACGTCTGAGCGTCAGGGCTGCTCGCCGAGCACCCAGCACCTCGCCATGCCCCCGCCCCCGCCATACCCCCGCCACGAACTGTGGCTGGCCACACTTCGGATGGTCAGCCACACGACGTGCTGTGGCCGACCCTCGTAGATGTGGCCAGCCACAGTTCGTGGTCAGGGGGGGGCGTCAGGGCTGCTCGCCGAGCACCTGCTCGTAGATGTCGCGGTAGCGCTGCCCGTTGGCCTCCCAGGAGCGCTCGGTCTCGACCCAGGCGCGGCCGGCGGCGGCCAGCTGCGCGCGCCGGTCGGGGTCACCGGCGAGCGCCTCGAGGGCGTCGGTGAGCGCACCGGCGTCACCCGCGGTGAAGGACTCGCCCCTCGCGCCGTCACCGGTGATCTCGGTCAGCGCCGGCAGGTCCGAGACGAGCACCGGCAGACCGGCGGCCATCGCCTCGAAGGGCTTGAGCGGCGTGACCAGCCGCGCGGCGCGCTCGTCGACGCGCGGCACGACGAAGACGTCGACGAGCGCGTAGTGGTCGAGGACCTCGTCGTGGGGGACCCGCCCGGTGAAGACGACCGCGTCACCGGCGCCGACCTCCTCGGCGTGCGCCTCGATCTCCGCGCGGCGGCCACCGTCGCCGACGATGAGCGCGACGGCATCGACGCCGCGCTCGCGCAGCGCGACGGCGGCGTCGACGAGCAGCTCCTGCCCCTCGCGGTAGTGGTCGAGGTTGGACACGTAGCCGAAGACGAACCTGCCGGCCAGGCCGTACTGCTCGATCAGGTCCTCGCGACGCGGCCGCGGGGCGAAGGCGGTGGAGTCGACGCCGTTGGGCACGACGTGGACCCGCTCGGCCGGGACGCCGCGACCGACGATGTCGGCGCGCATCGACTCGCTGAGGGTGACGACGGCGTCGGCGGCCAGCATGCAGCGCGTGTCGGTGTCACGGCGGCGGTGGTAGGTCTCGGCGGCCTCGGCCCGGTCGAGGTCCTTGCTCCAGATCGCCTCGAAGAACCCACGCACCTCGTACACCCACGGGATGTCGAGGGCGTCGGCGACGGCGCGCCCGACGAGCGCGGACTCGTAGCCGCGCGCGCCGGAGTGCACGTGCAGCAGGTCGGGAGCCTCCTGCGCGAGGACCGGCAGCAGGGCGCGGGCATAGGCGTCGAGGTGGGCGTCGACGGTCTCGTCGCCGGGGATGCGCTCGCGCAGCAGCCGCCGGTGGCGGATGCCGTGCACTTCGACCTCCTCGGCGACGTCGTCGCCACCGGGGAAGTCGAGCGCCGTGATGGCGACCGGCTCGATGCCGGCCTCGACCTGGCCGGCGAGGTTGTAGCGGGTGCGCACGGAGTAGCCGGACTGCCGCTCCGGCAGCGCCACCTTGAGCAGGTGGGCGACGCGCAGGCGGGAGTGACCCCCTTCGCGCTCCTGGACGGTGCGGGCGGCGCTCACCGCGTCCGGGTCGAGCGTCGGTGACCACTGCGGGTCGGTCTCGCGCAGCCGCCCCTCGACCTGGGTGAGGGCCGCGGCCAGTCGCGTGCGGGCGGGCCCGGCGAAGCGCGGCGTCACCGCCAGCTCCGCCCGGGTCAGCTCCGCCTGGAGCGAGGGCTCGCCGGCCTGGGAGGCGCTGCGGCGGGCCTGGTCGAGCCACCCCGAGTCACCACCGAGCGCGTCGAGCTCGGCGCGGATGAGCGCGACGGCGCCCTCGTGGTCGCGGGTGTGGGTCAGCGCGGCGAGACGCGAGGTCGCGTCCGCCGCGCTGGAGCCGTCGGACGCCGTGGGGCGGGGCCGCACCTGCTGCATCGTCGACCAGGCACGGCGGGCCGCGCCACGGGCGATGCGGCGGGCGATGGGCTTGGGGTCACGCACCCGGGCAGCCTAGTTCGCCCGGACGAAGGGAGCAGCCCCCACGCTTACGCGTCGGAGCCGGCGCCTTGGCCGCCGCGGGTGCGGCGGCGGTTGCGGCGACGGCGCGGACGGTCCTGACCGTCCCCCTTCGCCTCACCGGACTGGGCCCGGCCACCGTCACGGTCGCCGCCGCGGCCACCACGACCGCCGGAGCCACCCCGGCTGCCGGAGCCGCCACGACCACCGGAGCCACCGGGGCGACGGCCGCCGGACTTGCCGGTCTCGCCGAGGTCCTCGATCTCCTCCGCGTCCAAGCCCTCACGGGTGCGCTGGGCGCGGGGGAGGCGGCCCTTGGTGCCCTCGGGGATGTCGAGGTCGGTGAAGAGGTGCGGGCTCGAGGAGTAGGTCTCCACGGCCTCGGGGATGCCGAGGTCGAGCTGGCGGTTGATGACCGCCCACTTGGTCTCGTCGTCCCAGTCGACGAAGGTGATCGCGACACCGGTGTTGCCCGCGCGGCCGGTGCGGCCGATGCGGTGGACATAGGTCTTCTCGTCGTCGGGGCACTGGTAGTTGACGACGTGGGTGACATTGGTGACGTCGATGCCGCGGGCCGCGACGTCGGTCGCGACGAGCACGTCGACCTTGCCGTTGCGGAAGGCGCGCAGCGCCTGCTCGCGCGCCCCTTGGCCGAGGTCGCCGTGGATCGAGGCGGCCGCGAAGCCGCGGTCGACGAGCTCGTCGGCGACCTTGGCCGCGGTGCGCTTGGTGCGGGAGAAGATGATCGTCAGGCCGCGGTCCTTGGCCTGCAGGATGCGGGCGAGCATCTCGACCTTGTCCATCGCGTGCGCGCGGTAGACGAACTGCTCGATCGCCTTGACCGTGTGGCTGTCGCCCTCGCCGTCCTCGCTCATCGCGCGGATGTGCGTCGGCTGCGTCATGTAGCGACGGGCCAGGGCGACGATCGCGCCGGGCATCGTCGCGGAGAAGAGCATCGTGTGCCGCGCCGGCGAGGTCATCGCCATGATCTTCTCGACGTCGGGCAGGAAGCCCAGGTCGAGCATCTCGTCGGCCTCGTCGAGGACGACGGTGCGGGTCGCGGACAGGTCAAGGTGCTTCTGCTGGGCCAGGTCGATGAGGCGGCCCGGGGTGCCGACGACGACGTGGACGCCCTTCTTCAGCGCCTCGATCTGCGGCTCGTACGCGCGACCGCCGTAGACGGTGAGCACCTTGATGCCCAGGCGCTTGCCGGCGCGCTCGAGGTCGGCCGCGACCTGGCTGGCGAGCTCACGGGTCGGGGCGACGGCCAGGGCCTGCGGGCGCGGGTCGTCGGACTCGAGGTCGATCCGGTTGAGCATCGGGATGCCGAAGCCGAGCGTCTTGCCGGTACCGGTCTTGGCCTGGCCGATGATGTCGTGGCCCCCCAGGGCGACCGGCAGCGTCATCGCCTGGATGGGGAAGGGGTGGACGATCCCGGCGTCGGCCAGCGCGGCGACGATCTGCGGGTTGACGTCGAAGTCGGCGAAGGTCTGCTCCGCGGCCTCCGGGGCGGTGCCCTCGATGTCGGGCGTCGCCTGGACGTCCTCGGGCGTGGTGATGTCGGTCATCTGGCTCTCGATCAGCGTGTGACGGCGCGCTGCGCCGTGGATGGCACGGGCCGATCGGAGGTCTTCGAGTGCGCTCCGCACGAAGGGGGCGGACGCGCCGGACGTCTCGTCCGGTCAAGGAGTGGATGCCGACCGGGCACCGCTGGTCCCCTGCATGCTACCCGTCACCCCGTCGAGGGGCCGAAACGTGGCCCGCCGCCCACTAGGCTGCGACGCATGAGCGAGCAGGCACCCCCTTCGTCCTCCGACGGTCTCGGCGCGCGCGAGAGGGAGGGGACGATCGACCTGCTCGGCGCGATCGCCTATGGCGCGATCTCCGGGTTCACCCGAATGGCCGCCGACTCCGAGATGGCCCGCGACCTGCGGCTGAAGCGGGCGCTCGCCGGGATGGCGGCCAAGGAGTTCCACAACCACGAGGACCTCAGCGACCACATCACCGCGCTCGGCGGGGACCCGGTGGCGGCGATGGCCCCCTTCGAGGACGCCTTCGAGGCCTTCCACGCGCGCACCCGACCGCGGGATCTGCTCGAGGGCCTGGTCAAGGCGTACATCGGCGACGGGATCGCCAACGACTTCTTCCTCGAGATCTCGAAGTACGTCGACGCGGAGTCCCGGGAGGTCATCCAGCGGGCGAGCGGCAACCACCGCGATGTCGACACGATCGTCTCGGCGGTGCGCGAGGGCATCCGTCAGGACCCGCGCCGCGGCGGACCGCTCGCGCTGTGGGGCCGGCGCCTCATGGGCGAAGCCCTCACCCAGGGACAGGTCGTCGCGGCCCAGCGCGAGGCCCTGAGCGACCTCGTCCTCGGCCTGAGCCACGACCGTCCCGGCGCCACCCTCGAGGAGGTCGGTCAGCTGATGCAGCGGCTCACCGACCGCCACCAGCTGCGGATGGGGCGACTGGGTCTGTCGGCCTGACCGCCCAGGGACGCGCATTTCCCCGGGGAAATGCACCCTCTTGACGTCGAGACTCTGCATTGCCGTAGGGCAATGCAGAGTCCCGTGAACGCCGGAGACCGCGCATTTCCCCGGGGAAATGCGCGGTCTCGGTGGTGGTGGGTCAGACCTGCTTGCGGCCGACCACCATGCCGTAGATGACGATGAGGACCGCGGCGGCGATGACGCCGAGGATGAGGGCGATCCAGTCGATGCCCGACGTGTTCTCGTTGCCCGACAGCGCGGTGTAGGCCCACGAGCCGATGAGCGCACCGAGGATGCCGAGGATCACGGTGACGAGCGTCGAGATGCTCTGCTTGCCCGGCAGGACCAGGCGAGCGAGGGCACCGATGATGGCACCGAAGATGACGGTGACGATGATGGTCCACAGCACAGCAATCACTTCCTTCTGCGTCCGACAGGGGTGAGCGGACGCGCTCAGGTGCCCGTGTGGGCTTCCGTGACCAACATAGATGTCTGGGGCGCGTGATGCGACTATCAGGGAGTGACGATTTGAGCGCAGCGGCAGTCACCCGGTGACAACCACCGCCCGGGCTCAGGCGCCGAAGCCCACCCGTCCGCGGCTCGGCTCGCCGACCTCGACGTAGCCGAGGGCGCCGGCGGGCACCATGACGCGACGGCCCTTGTCGTCGGTGAGGACGAGCGCGCCGCCGTCGAGGGCGGACTGGACCGCGGCCTCGATGTCGGCCTCGGAACCGGTCGCCTCGATGACGATCTCGCGGGCGACGTTCTGGATGCCGATCTTGACCTCCACGGTCACTCCTTCGGTGTCGGTGCGGGGACTCGCGCTCATCGTGTCACTCGGCGCTGTCGGTGCCCGTGGCGGGGTCGGTCGCGGTGCCCATCCGGTTGATGGGGAAGGACCCGATGCCGCGCCACGCCAGGTGCCCGGCCGCCTGGGCGGCGACCTCCTTGGGGAAGTGCGCGCCGTGCGCCAGCCACGTGCGGGCCATGACCTGGGCGGCGCCGGACATCGCCAGGCCCAGCATCTCGGCGAGCTCCTTGGGCAGCGGGGTGTCCTGGACGATCCGCTGGGCGATGGCCTCTCCGAGCTGCGCCTCGAGGGCGTCGAGCCGGTGGCGCACCTGCGGGTCGTTGGTCAGGTCGGACTCGTAGATCAGGCGGAAGGAGCCGCCCTCGTCCGCGACGAAGTTGAAGAAGGCGCGCACGGTCGCGTAGACGCGCTCCTCGTGGTCGTCGCTGGAGTTGAGCGCCTCGAGGACGAGCGTCTCGAGGTGGTCGCACTGGTTGTCCAGGAGCGCGAGGTAGAGGTCGAGCTTGCCGGGGAAGTGCTGGTAGAGCACCGGCTTGGAGACCCCGGCCTCGTCGGCGATGTCCTCCATGGCGGCCGCGTGGTACCCCTTCGAGACGAAGACCGTCAGGGCTGCCTGGAGCAGCTGGGCGCGGCGCTGGGCGCGGGGCATCCGCTGGACGCGGGTGCCGGGCGTGGTGGAGCTCATGGGTCCTCCGAGGTGTCACTGATCCACCGTGCGGTGGATCACACGATCCTACCTGTGGGTAGTGACAGGGGCATGGCCGGTGCCGCGCAGCGGGACGGCTCGTTGTCGTGCGGAGCGACGAAGGGGGGCGGTCGCGTCGCGTTGTCGGCCACGGGTGGTGGGATGGGCCCGTGAACGACCAGCAGCCGACCGTGCACCTGCGGGCCCCCTCGACGAGTGGGCCCGCGGCCGTCGTGGACCTCGACGAGGACCAGGCTGCGGCCGTCGCCGCGCGCGGCGACCTCGTGCGGGTCCTCGGTGCCCCCGGCACCGGCAAGACCACCGTGGCCGTCGCCTGCGTCCTCGACCGCGTGACGAAGGGGGAGTGCGCCCCCGGCGAGGTCCTGCTCGTCTCCGCCACACGGCTGGCTGCGGCACAGGCCCGCGACGCGGTGACCGCCGGCCTGACCGGCGCGGCGACCGAGCCGATGGCCCGCACGATGCAGTCCCTGGGTTTCGCGGTGCTGCGCCAGCACGCAGCCCTCATGGGTCAGCCCGCGCCGCGGCTGCTGTCCGGAGCCGAGCAGGACCTCGTGCTCGGGCAGCTGCTCGAGGGGCACGAGGAGTCCGGCACCGGACCGCGCTGGCCCGACGACCTGACCGAGGCCCTCACGACCCGCGGCTTCCGCGAGGAGCTGCGTGACCTGCTCATGCGCGCCATCGAGCACGGCGTCACCCCGGAGCAGCTGACCGCCCTCGGGCACGAGCACGAGCGTCCCGAGTGGGTCGCGGCGGCGCAGGTCGCCCGTGAGTACGACGAGGTGACCGCGCTGTCTCGTCCCGGCGCCTTCGACCCGGCGTGGGTGCTCACGGCGGCCGCCGAGCTGCTCGAGGACGACCCCGAGGCCCGCGAGCGGGTGCGCTCGGGGCTGCGTGTGGTCGTCGTCGACGACGCGCAGGAGCTCACCGCGCCCGCGGCCCGGCTGCTGCGGGTGCTCACCGGCGAGGGCGTCGACCTCGTCCTCGTCGGCGACCCGGACGCGACGGTCCAGGGGTTCCGCGGGGCCGACCCGCACCACCTCGTGGGCGAGTGGCCGGGGCGGACGGCGACGACGTCCGTGCTCGGGCACGGGCACCGGCTGCCCGAGCGCGTCCACGCGGCCGTCTCCCGGGTCACCCCCCGGATCGCTGCTCTCGGCGGGGGCCGGCAGCGGGCGGCGAGTCCGGCCGGTCCGGGCGGTGTGCTCGAGGCCCACGTGCTGCACTCGAGCGCCCAGGAGGCGGCCTTCGTCGCGCACGAGCTGCGTGCCGCGCACCTGCTCGACGGCGTCCCGTGGCGGGAGCTGGCGGTCATCGTCCGCGGTGCTGCTCGGCAGGCCACCCTGCGCCGGGTCCTCGCCGCACGCGGGGTGCCGGTGCTCGGCGATGCCCACCGCGTGCCCGTGCGGGACGAGCCGGCCGCCCGTCCGCTGCTCCACCTGCTCCAGCTCGTCGTCGACCTCGCCCGCGGCCGTCTGGAGGCGCTGCCCGCGACCGACGTCGTCGACCTGCTGAGCAGCCCCCTCGTCGCCGCCGACACCGTCGCGGTCCGCCGCCTGCGCCGCGCCCTGCGCCGCGAGGAGCTCGCCGCCGATGGGACGCGCACGAGCGACGAGCTGCTCGGCGAGCTCGTCCTCGACCCCGATCGCCTCGCCCACCTCGGCGACGACGTCCAGCCCCTGCACCGCCTGGCGGTCGTCATCGCCGCTGGCCTGGCCGCCGCACACCCCGCCGAGAGCGGACCGGGCTGGGCGCCCGGGGTCTCCGCCGAGTCGGTCCTGTGGGAGCTGTGGCAGGCCGCCGGGGTCGCCGAGACCTGGCGGGCGACGGCCCTGGCCGGGGGCGGGGCGGGCGCCCGCGCCGACCGTGCTCTCGACGCCGTCGTGGCGCTCTTCGACGCGGCTGCGGCGCACCAGGACGCGTTGCCGGCATCAGGCCCCGACGCCTTCCTCGAGGCGGTCGCGGGCCAGGCCGTAGCCGCCGACTCGCTCGCCGCCCGCAGCCCCGACCCCGACGCGGTCGCCCTCGTCACCCCGCAGAGCGCCGCGGGCGACGAGTGGCACACCGTCGTCGTCGCCGGCGTGCAGGAGGGCGTGTGGCCCGACCTGCGGTTGCGCGGCTCGCTCCTCGGCTCGGAGCGACTCGTCGACGTCGTCACCGGTCGTGACCGCAGCGGCGCGGGTGCGGCCGCCGCCGTGCGGCACGACGAGACGCGGATGTTCCACGTCGCGCTGACCCGTGCGACGCACCGCGTCGTCGTCACCGCGGTCGCCGCGGAGGACGAGCAGCCGTCGCCGTACCTCGACATCGTCGACCCGCTGCCCGCCGACGTGCTGCGCCGCGAGCCCAGCGACGTGCCGGCGCCCCTGGACCTCACCGGGCTCGTCGCGCAGCTGCGGCAGCAGCTGGCCGCCAAGGATCCCGCCGCCGTCGCCCGCGCCGCGGCGCGGCTGGCCCACCTCGCCTCCGCAGGGGTGGCGGGGGCCTCCCCTTCGTCCTGGTGGGCCCTGCGCGACCTGACGGACCTGCGTCCGGTCCGCGCCGCGGACGCCCCGGTGCCGGTGAGTCCGTCCAAGGTCGCTCAGTTCACCGAGTGCGGCCTGCGCTGGCTGCTCCAGTCCTCCGGCGGCGACGGGCCGAGCAGCACGTCGATGGAGGTCGGCACGCTCATCCACGAGATCGCGCACGAGCTGGGCGACGCGGGGGAGGAGGCCTTCCAGGCCGAGCTGGAGCGGCGCTGGCCCGAGCTCGGCATGGCCCCCGGCTGGGTGACCGACCAGAAGCGTGAGCGCGCCGGCACCATGGCGCACTGGCTCGCGGAGTACCACGCGCGGGCCACCGCGGAGGGGTGGCGGCCGGTGGCGACCGAGGAGAGCTTCCGCGTCGAGATCGGCCGGGCGGTGCTGCGCGGCAACGTCGACCGGCTCGAGGTCGACGGCGATGGCCGCCTGCGCGTCGTCGACTACAAGACCGGGTCGAGTGCCCCGAGCGCCAAGGAGCTCGAGGAACACCCGCAGCTCGGCTCCTACCAGGTCGCGATCGCCGAAGGGGGCTTCGCCGGACACGGCACCGAGGTCGCCGGGGCGGCGCTCGCCCACCTCGGGCGGGCCCGCAACCAGCGCAACGCCGTCCAGAGCCAGGCGTCGATCACCGACGCCGAGGACCCGCGCCGCTTCCACGACCTCATCGTCCGCACGGCCGACGGGATGGCCGCGGCCACCTTCGCCGCCCAGCCCGAGGACAACCGGTGCCGCATCTGCCCGGTCCGCTCCTCCTGCCCCGCCCACGAGGAAGGAGGCCGGCTGCGATGAGCACCACCTGGCCGCCCAGGATCTCCGCCGTCGACCTCGCCCGCGCACTCGGGCAGGAGCACCCGCCGACCGACGAGCAGCGCGAGATCATCGAGGCCCCCCTCGAGCCGCTGCTCGTCGTCGCCGGCGCCGGCTCGGGCAAGACCGAGACGATGACCGCGAGGGTCGTCTGGCTCGTCGCCAACGACCTGGTCACTCCTGAGCAGGTCCTCGGGTTGACCTTCACCCGCAAGGCCGCCGGTGAGCTCGCCGAGCGGGTCGTCCGGCGGCTCGCGACGCTGGAGCAGGCCGGTGTGTGGTCACCGTCCGAAGGGGAGGACGCCGACGGCCTCGGCGGCGCACCGACCGTCTCGACGTACCACTCCTACGCCGGGCGGCTCGTGCGCGAGGGCGCGCTGCGGCTGGGGTACGAAAAGGACTCGCGCCTGCTCTCCGAGGCGGCCACGTGGCAGCTCGCCCACGAGGTCGTCCTCGCGTGGGACGGGCCGATGGAGGACATCGACAAGGTCGAGTCGACGGTGACCAACGCGATCGTCTCCCTCGCCGGTGAGCTGGCCGAGCACCTGTGCACGCCGGCGGACATCGAGGAGTTCTCCCGGCGCACCCTCGCGCACCTCGAGGGGATCGCTGCTGCGGGCAAGGACTTCACCAAGGACTTCCGCGGCAAGGTCATGACGCCCATGGCCGAGCAGCGGCTCATCCTGCCGATCGTCGAGCGCTACCGCGAGGTCAAGCGGGAGCGCTCGGTCATGGACTTCGCCGACCAGATGGCGCTCGCGGCCGCGCTCGCCACCCGGTTCCCCGAGATCGGACGGGCCGAGCGGGAGCGGTTCCGCGTGGTCATGCTCGACGAGTTCCAGGACACCTCCGAGGCGCAGCTGGTGCTCATGCGACAGCTCTTCGCACCCGAAGGGCAGGCGCCGGCGGCGGTCACCGCGGTCGGCGACCCGCACCAGTCGATCTATGCCTGGCGTGGTGCGAGCGCGACGACGCTCAAGTCCTTCGCCGACGACTTCGGGACGTCGGGGCAGCCGGCCCCGACGGTGCACCTGTCGACGAGCTGGCGCAACGACGAGACGATCCTCGAGGTGGCCAACGCGGTGGCCGCGCCGCTGGGGGCCGTGAGCGGGGTGGCGGTCACCTCCCTTCGTCCTCGCCCCGGTGCGCAGCGCGGACAGGTGCAGGCCCTGCGGGCCCTGACCGCCCACGAGGAGGCCGCGCAGGTCGCCGAGTGGATCCGGGTGCGGCGCGGAGCCGAAGCCGACGGGACTCCTCGCCGCAGCGCGGCGGTGCTGTGCCGCAAGCGCAGCCAGTTCACCCTCGTCGCCGAGGCGCTCGCCGCGCGCAACATCCCCCACGAGGTCGTCGGGCTCGGGGGACTGCTGCTCACCCCGGAGGTCGCGGACGTCATCTCGCTGCTGACGATCGTGCAGGACCCGGCGCGCGGCGACCGGCTCATGCGACTGCTCACCGGGGCGCCCGGGCTGCTCGGACCAGCGGACCTCGACGGCCTCGGGGCGTGGGCGCGGCACCTCGGTCGACAGGCGGTGGCCGAGGTGGCCGACGGCGGCGTGCCACCCGGTGCCGACGACGCGGTGACGATCGTCGACGCGCTCGACCAGCTGCCCGAGCCCGGATGGACCGGGGAGTCCGGCCAGTCGATCTCCGACGCCGCGCTGCAGCGGCTGCACCAGATCTCGGGCATGGTCGCGCGGCTCCGGCGAGGCGCCGGCATGCCGCTGCCCGACCTCGTCGGCGAGGCCGAGCGAGAGCTGGGTGTCGACATCGAGGTGCTCTCGCGTCCCGGGTGGTCGCCGGCCGCGGCGCGGGCGCACCTCGACGCCTTCGCCGACGTCGCGGCGCAGTTCGCGGCGAGCGCCGACCGGCCGACGCTCGGCGGATTCATCGACTGGATCGAGGCCGCCGTCGAGCAGGAGCGCGGGCTCGAGGCGCCGGTCGTCGAGCCGGTGCGCGACGCCGTGCAGATCCTCACCTGCCACGCGGCCAAGGGCCTGGAGTGGGACGTCGTCGCGGTCCCGGGCCTGAGCGAGGGTGTCTTCCCCGCGCACGCGTCGCGCTCGTCGTGGTCGCAGGACGGGGGCTGGACCCTCGGTCAGGTCAACGAGTCCGGGTGGATCTCCGGGCTCGACGGCGTGCCGTACCCGCTGCGTGGCGACCACGCGGGACTGCCGGAGCTCGACCTGTCGCTCGGGGAGACCAAGGCCCTGCAGGAGGAGCTCAAGCGATTCCGCGCCGCGGGCGGGGAGCACGGGCTGCTCGAGGAGCGGCGCCTGGCCTATGTCGCGTGCACCCGGGCGCGTAGCCAACTACTGCTCGGCTCGTGGGTGTGGGGTGCGACCGGGCAGAGCCCGCGGCTGCCGTCACGATTCCTCGACGAGGCGATGGCGACGGGGGTCGTCGAGATCGTCGAGTGGGCGGACATGCCCGAGGACAAGACGGCGCGCAACCCCGCGCTGGAGGTCGCGCGCCTGGTCATGTGGCCCGGTGGCGAGCAGCCCGAGGAGCGCCCGGCGCTCGAACGGGCGGCGGCGACCATGGCGGCCGGTGGCGAGTCGCCCGTGGTGCTCGACGACCTGGGGGCCGACCCGCTCGACGACCAGCTGCGGATCCTGCTCGCGGAGCGGGACCGGCGCCGCAGCGCCCGCGGTGCCGACGTGAGCGTCGAGCTGCCGGCGCACCTGTCGACGTCGGAGCTGGTGCAGCTCGCCCGCGATCCGGCGGCCTTCGCCCTGGATCTGCGACGCCCGATGCCGCAGCCGCCCCAGGTGGCGGGGCGGCGGGGGACCGCCTTCCACGCGTGGGTGGAGGAGCACTATGCGCGGGCCGGTCTGGTCGATGTCTTCGACCTGCCGGGCAGCGCCGACGAGTCACTCGGTGACGCCGACCTGTCGGTGATGCAGCAGTACTTCCTCGCCAGTGAGTGGGCCGACCGGGTGCCGCTCGAGGTGGAGCTCTCGCTCGAGATCGTCCTCGGCGGGCACGCTGTGCGTGGTCGGGTCGATGCGGTCTTCGCCGACGACGACGGCGGTGTCACGGTCGTGGACTGGAAGACCGGGCGCCCGCCCCGCGGCGACGAGGCCCGGGTGCGCGCGGTGCAGCTGTCGGCCTATCGGATCGCGTACGCCCGCTGGCGCGGGATCGACCCCGGGCTGGTCCGGGGCGCGTTCTTCCACGCCGCCACCGGCGAGACCGTGCGGCCGGAGCTGATCGGCGAGGCCGAGGTCGTCGCGCTGCTGGGTGAGGTCGTGGCCGGCTGAGCGTCCCGTAGCCACAGGGACTCCTGGTGCATCTCGTGGCGGATGACGCCATGCCGTGCACCATGAGTCCCCTGTGTGTACGCCTGTGGGTCAGCGGCGGGGCGAAGGGGGCACGACGTCGTCCCCGTCGTCCCCGACGAGGGGCGTGATCTCGGCCGTCTCGTGGTCGCCTGCGGGCCTGCGCACCACCGTGCGGGGGCGGCTGGGGGACTCGGGCCGTGACTCGCGGGGTGAATCGCTCACCGGGGTCACCGTGTCGGCGGACCCTGCGCTCTCCGAGGCCGGCTCGGATCCAGCCGAGGCAGGGGTGGGCTCGCCGGGGTCACCGACCTCGACGGCCGGGTCCTCGACGGCCGGGTCCTGCGAGTCGGCCGCGGCGTCCGGGGTGTCGGTCGTCGGTCGGGCAGCCGACCGGGTCGGCACCGGCTGCGTGGTCTGACCGCCGGTCTCCACCGGAGTGTCGTCCGAACGCCAGGCGGCACCGGGCTCGTCGGCGTCGGGAGCTGCGGCAGACTCGCCGGTCGGTGCCTCGGTGGTCTGGCCTCCCGAGGCCGCATCGCTGGTCCCGGTCGCAGTGGCCTCGGCCGAGGTCGCCTCGGTGGTCCCGGCCGCCGGCTTCCCCTCTCGGGCCCCGTCGGCCTGGCCCGACGTGTCGCCCGAGGTCGTGTCGCCCGGCGTCGTGTCGCCCGACGTCGTGTCGTCGGGCGTGCCGGACGACGTGTTGGTCCACGCCGCAGCGGGCGTGACCGTCCGAGCGGCCGCGGGCTTGGCGTCGTCCTCGCGGGAGAGTCGGTCGTCGAGCCGGCGCAGGTCGCGGGCCAGCTCTTCGGCACCGTCGTCATCACCGGCGGCGACCGCGGACATCATCCGGCGCACGAGCGACATCTGGTGCACGAGCCGGGCGCGCTGCTGCAGGTGCCGGTCCGGGCGGTCCACCCGAGCGTGGGCGTACGCCTCCATCACCGTGTCCAGGCTCTCCGGGTCGAGCTCCGCGACGAGCACCGCGAGGTCGTCGGCGGGGTCGGCGACCTGCGCCGACTCCCACCCGAGGAAGGCCTTGATGTCAGGCTCCTCCCCGTCGTCCGGGGTGGCGAGCACCGTCGAGGAACTGACCGCCCCGTGGGTCGGCGTGGTCGTGAACCGCCACAGCGCCACGTCCTCGAGATCGTGCTCCCAACGGGTGAGCAGCCCCGTCGGGACCCGCCCGGTGGCGGCCGCGCGGTCGAGTTCGGCCAGGCGCCGGGTGCGGTAGGCCTCGGCCTCGTACACCGGCACCCCCGCCTCCTCGTAGATGCGGCGGTCGAGGTTGTGCAGCTGCGCCAGGGCCCGCCCCAGGCCGGCCGCGAGCTTCGAACCGGGCGCGATCGACGACAGGTCGACCATGCGGCCGGTGAGGTACTGGTGGACGGCGGCGCGGCCCCCTTCGGGCAACGCCACCCAGCCCTTGACCGCCGGGACGGGCATCGTCAGGCGCCGGGCGAGCAGGGCCAGCAGGGCGGCCGACTGCTCGAGTCGCGCCGAGGCCGCGGGCGTGCGCGGGCAGCGGATCACCCAGCGCCGGTGGTCGTGGTCCTGGACGAAGGCGACGTCGTACGAACGGGCCGGCTCGGTGCCCACGACCCCCTCGACCGAGCTCGGGTCGAGGCCGGGTACGGCGGCGCTGGCCAGGGCGGCGAGAGACAGCGGTCCACGGGAGGTCACGAGCCCACCGTACGAGGAGAAGGGGGCGCAGCCCGGGAGCAACGCCCCTCGGCGGGCGATCTGCCCCCGGTCCTAGGGTGGGGGTCGTGGCCAATGACCCGATGCACGACCTGCCCATGACGGCCTCCGTCATCGACCGCGACGGACCCGCCCGCACCGACCCCGGCCGCCTCGAGACGCTCCTGGCCGACCCCGCGACGCGCGTCATCGAGCTGCACGGCGACCGCAGCCCCCTTCGTCCCGACCGGTCACTCGACCTGCGGCCGCCGGTCCCCGAGGACGCCGACGCCCTCCTGCTCTACCTCGGTCTGCTCGACGGGGTCGCGCACGTCGCCGCATGCCGTCCGCTGCCGCCGAAGGGGGGAGCCTCCCGGGAGGAAAAGCTGGACGCCGCCCCCTTCGCCGGGCTCCGCGAGGTCGCCACCGAACTCCCGGAGGCGCAGGCCGCACTCTTTGCGACCGCGCTCGGACTCGCGAACTGGCATGCCCGCCACCCACGCTGCCCTCGGTGCGGGGAGCCGACCGAGGTCGTGCAGTCGGGGTGGGTGCGGCGCTGCCCGCACGACGGGTCCGAGCACTATCCGCGCACCGACCCCGCCGTCATCATGGCCGTCACCGACGCGCAGGACCGTCTGCTCCTCGCCCGCAACATCGGGTGGCCGGAGGGGCGGTTCTCCGTGCTCGCCGGCTTCGTCGAGCCGGGGGAGACGATCGCCGGCGCCGTCATCCGCGAGGTCGGCGAGGAGGTCGGGGTGGCGATCACCGACGTGCGCTTCGTCGCCGACCAGCCGTGGCCCTTCCCCGCGTCGCTCATGCTCGGCTGCACCGCCCGCGCCACGACGACCGACCTGGTCTGCCAGCCCGACGAGATCGCCGAGGCGCGGTGGTTCACGCGCGAGGAGTTCCGCGCGGAGCTGCGCGAGGGGTACCTGCGGGCCGCGGGGCGGCTGTCGATCTCGGCGCGGCTCATCGAGGGGTGGCTCGGGGAGCGGCTCGACCAGGTGTGAGGGGCGTGGTGTCGGGGGCATTTGAGAGAGTGCCGGGGTGAGCACCCAGCCCGGCCCGCAGTCCGCGGACGAGATCCTCGCCGCGCTCGACCCCGAGCAGCGCGAGGTCGCCGCCAACCCCAGCGGGCCGATGGTCGTGCTCGCCGGTGCGGGGACGGGCAAGACCCGCGCGATCACCCACCGCATTGCCTACGGCGTGCGCTCCGGCGCCTACCAGCCGCAGCGGGTGCTGGCTGTGACCTTCACCGCGCGGGCCGCCGGCGAGATGCGCACCCGGCTGCGTGACCTCGGGGTCGTCGGCGTGCAGGCGCGGACCTTCCACGCCGCGGCGCTGCGGCAGCTGCACTACTTCTGGCCGTCGGCGATCGGCGGCGCGGCGCCCGAGGTCATGCCGCACAAGATCCCCGTCGTCGCCGAGGCCGCCTCCCGCATGGGCATGCGGCTCGACCGCTCCGAGCTGCGGGACGTCGCCTCCGAGATCGAGTGGTCCAAGGTCTCGCTGCTCACCCCCGAGACCTACGCGGCCGCCGCCCGGCGCGCCCGCCGCGAGCCGCCCGGCATGGACCACACCGCGATGGCCCGGCTCATCTCGACCTACGAGGACGTCAAGGGGGAGCGCGGGGTCATCGACTTCGAGGACGTCCTGCTCCTCACCGTCGGCATCCTCGAGGAGCGCGAGGACATCGCGCGCACCGTGCGCGACCAGTACCGGCACTTCGTCGTCGACGAGTACCAGGACGTCAACGCGTTGCAGCAGCGCCTGCTCGACCTGTGGCTCGGCGGCCGCGGCGACATCTGCGTCGTCGGCGACCCGGCCCAGACGATCTACTCCTTCACCGGCGCGACCCCCGAGCACCTGCTCGGTTTCACCCGGCACCACCCCGGCGCACAGACGGTGCGGCTCGTGCGCAACTACCGCTCCACGCCCCCGGTCCTCGCGCTCGCCAACCGCATGCTCACCGACACCAACGGGCAGCGTCGCGGAGGCGCCGTCGAGCTGGTGCCGCAGCGCGAAGGGGGGAACCCCCCTTCGCTCACCGCGCTCGACGACGACCCGGCGGAAGCCGCGTGGGTCGCCGACAAGGTCAAAGGCCTTGCGGCGCAAGGGCGCCCGCTCAGCGAGATCGCGGTGCTCTTCCGCACCAACGGGCAGTCCGAGGCCCTCGAGTCCGCGCTCGCCGACGCCGAGGTGCCCTATCTCGTCAAGGGAGGGGAGCGGTTCTTCTCGCGCAAGGAGGTGCGTGAGGCCGTGCTGCTGCTGCGTGGCGCCGCGCGCAGCGACGACGGCAGCAAGCCGCTGCCCGCGCTCGTCGCCGACGTGCTCGGAGGCATCGGCTGGCACGAGGACCCGCCCGCGAGCACCGGGGCGGTGCGCTCGCGGTGGGAGTCGCTCAAGGCGCTCGTCGACCTCTCGGCGCGACTGACGGCGGCCAGCCCCGAGGCGCGGCTGCCCGAGCTCGTGCGCGACCTCGACGAGCGGATCGCCGCCCAGCACGCCCCCGATGTCGAGGGCGTCACCCTCGCCTCGCTCCACGCGGCCAAGGGCCTGGAGTGGGACGTCGTCTTCCTCGTCGGCTGCTCCGACGGGCTGCTGCCGATCATGATGGCCGAGGGCGTCGAGGAGATCGAGGAGGAGCGGCGCCTCATGTACGTGGGCGTCACCCGTGCCCGCGAGGTGCTGCACCTGTCGTGGGCCCGGGCGCGCACGCCCGGTGCGCGGCCGACGCGAAGGGTCAGCCGGTTCCTCGACCAGGCCGCGAGCATCCTCGGCGAGGGCGCGCGCTCCACGCCCAAGCGGACCTCCGCGCCGCGCGGCAGCAAGCTCAAGCCCTCACGGCCCAAGGTGTGCAAGGTGTGCGGCACCGAGCTCAACACCGCGACCGAGCGGGCCTCCGGGCGCTGCCCCGAGTGCCCACCCACCTACGACGAGGCGACCTTCGAGCGCTTGCGCGCCTGGCGCCTGGCGGTGTCGCGGGCGGCGTCCGTGCCCGCCTTCGTCGTCTTCACCGACGCCACCCTCGAGGCGATCGCCGAGGCCGAGCCGACCCAGCAGCGCGAGCTGTCCGCGATCAGCGGCGTGGGTCCGCGCAAGCTTTCCCAGTACGCCGACCAGGTGCTCGCCGTCGTCGGTGGCGCCGACCCCGACGAGGTCGCCGCGACGGCCGTCGGCGAGGGCGAGGAGTGATCCGGAGACCTTCCGGAAATTAATTCGGTGGCGCGTGCCGGATGTGTGCTCTAGGTTTGTCTCCTGTCAGTCGGAACACCTGCGTGTGAACCGAGAGCGCGTCGACGAGAGGAGGGCAGGACCCATGGACAACACCACGATGAACATCATCCCGGCGTCTTGGGCTGCCCTCGTGCCGTCCGCCGATCTGATCGGCGGCGCCACCGGCGTCTTCACCCGCGACCGCATCCGTGTCGCCGGCCCGAAGGCCCTCTTCGTCGTGGATCCGCGCCCTGATGGACCCGTCGTCTCGTAGACGACCCTCCGGTCCTCCCACATCAGGCCGCGGCATCCCACACCAGGGAACCGCGGCCTTCGTCGTGTCCCAGCACCGCTCACCAGCACCCGCATCACACGCCACAGGAGATCCCGAGTGACGACCTTGACCAGCCACCCACCCATACAGCGACTGACGCCCTGCCAGGCGGAGGAGCCCGAGATCTGGTTCGCCGAGACGCCCGCGGGCGTCGAGTACGCCAAGGCCCTCTGCCAGCACTGCCCCTTCCAGCAGATGTGCCTCGAGGGAGCCCTCGAGCGCCGCGAGCCCTGGGGCGTCTGGGGCGGCGAGCTCTTCGACGCCGGACGCGTCATCCCGCGCAAGCGGCCCCGCGGCCGGCCCCGCAAGCACCCCATCCCCGCCTGAGCGACCCGCGAGAGGAGATGACCGAGATGAAGTACTTCAAGCTGCGACGGCGTCCCGTCGACCGGCCCCTGGCCTACGTCCCCGACGCGGACGAGCGCCTGGTGCAGGCACGGCGCCACGACCCCCGACCCGCTCACCTGAGCTTCCGATGAGCTGCATTCGAGGGTCGCGGCATGACGCCCGACCCGATGGCCTGACCAACAGGCCCCACCCGATGCCCCGGGTGGGGCCTGTTGTCGTGTCAGGGGGAGTGGTGTCAGGGGCGCGGGGCCAGAGGTGTGTCGTACTGCAGTTCGCGGTGTGAGCCGCCACGGAGCCGCTGATCCTCGTCGGTCGTGCAGCGAACTGCAGTACGACACGCTGCCGGGCACCCGGCGTGGGAGGCTTGAGCGCATGGCCACCTCCCTTCGCATCGCCCAGGACGAGACCGCCGACGAGCTGCTCTCGACCGACCCCTTCGCCCTGCTGCTCGGGATGCTCCTGGACCAGCAGTTCCCGATGGAGCGCGCCTTCGCCGGGCCGGCCAAGGTCAAGGAGCGCTTCGGCACCCTCGACCCGGCCCAGATCGCCGACGCCGACCCCGAGGCCTTCGCCGACCTGTGTGCGACCCCGCCGGCCGTCCACCGCTACGGCCGCTCGATGGCCGGACGCATCCAGGCCGTGGCGACCGTGGTGCGCGACGAGTACGACGGCGACGTCACCCGCATCTGGACCGACGCCTCGGCCAAGGAGATCGTCACCCGACTCAAGGCACTGCCCGGCTTCGGCGACCAGAAGGCGCGCATCTTCGCCGCGCTCCTCGGCAAGCAGCTCGGCGTGCAGCCCGACGGCTGGCGCGAGGCGATCGGCCCCTACGCCGAGGACGGGTCACGCCGGTCGGTCGCCGACGTCACCGACGAGACCTCGCTGCAGGAGGTCCGGGACTACAAGAAGGCCGCAAAGGCCCAGGCCAAGGCCGCCAAGACGAAGGGGAGCTGACCCCTCTTCGTCGGAGCGGAAACGCGCATGTGCCCGGGCAGATGCGCGCTCTACTCCGGCTCAGCGAAGCCCGGCAGCAACCGCTCCATCGACCCCCGGGCCGGGATTGTGGCGCCGAGCTGGCTGAGCACGCCGGTCGCGCCGACGAAGACGCGGTGGATCATCGCGTACTCGCGCGGCATGTTGATCCGCAGCCCGGTGGCGAACTCCGGCGCCCGCAGGTCGGTCACCCCGCGCGCGGCGCCGCGCAGCCACTCACGGGTGAAGGCGTGCTCGGGCTCACGCAGGGGTTCGACGAAGGGCAGCAGGTAGGTGAGCACCTCGTCGGCGTCGACCTCGATGCCCGGCAGGACGAAGCCCTCCGCGCGCAGCCCGGCGAGCACCGCCTGCGCGTCGCCGGCCAGCGCGTGCCGCACGAGGGTGCCGACGACCGGCGGGATGCCGTGCGGCACGCGCGCGACGGCCCCGAAGTCGAGGACCCCGAGCCGCCCGTCGGGCGTGAGGCGGAAGTTGCCCGGGTGCGGGTCGGCGTGGAGCAGCCCGACCCGTCGCGGGCCCTCGAGGAGGAACTCGAGGTACAGCTGCCCCACCCGGTCGCGCACGTCCTGGTCGGCCTGGCGGATCACCTGGCTGAGCGAAGCCCCCTCGAGCCACTCGCCGACGAGCACGTGCCGCGTCTGCAGGACCACGTCGGGCACGGCGACGTCGGGGTCGCCGCGGAAGGCCTCGGCGAAGGCGCGCTGGTTGGCCGCCTCGAGTCCGTAGTCGAGCTCTTCGTCGGCCGCGGCGAGGAGTTCCTCGGTCACCGGCTTGATGTCGACGGCCGGCATCCACGTCGTCGCGACTCGGGCGAGCCGCGCGATCTGCTGCAGGTC
This sequence comes from Janibacter anophelis NBRC 107843, assembly GCF_001570945.1. Lineage (GTDB taxonomy): Bacteria > Actinomycetota > Actinomycetes > Actinomycetales > Dermatophilaceae > Janibacter > Janibacter anophelis. Next base: position 8,786 of record NZ_BCSQ01000012.1, on the reverse strand, counting down.
CGATCGAAGCGCCTTGTCGGCGCCGGGGTACTGCACCTTGACCGCGACGACGCGGCCGTCGGAGGTGACGCCCCGGTGGACCTGGCCGATCGACGCAGCGGCGACCGGTGCGTCCTCGATCGTCAGCTGCTCGCGCCAGCGCGACCCGAGGTCGCGGGCGAGCACCTCGTGGACCTCGGTCGTGGGCATGGGCGGCGCGGCGTCCTGCAACCGCACGAGCATCTCGCGGTAGGGCTCGACGAGGTCCTCGGGCATCGCGGCCTCGAGGACCGAGAGCGCTTGGCCGACCTTCATCGCGCCACCCTTGAGCGAGCCGAGCACGGTGAAGAGCTGCTCCGCGGTGCGCCGCTGGATCTCCTCGTTGACGACCGAAGCCGGGGTGCCGGTGAGGCGGCGGCCCATGCCGCGGGCGCTGCGCCCGGCGTGGCCGAGCGGCAGGGAGGCGAGCCGCGCGGCACGGCCGGCGGCTCCACGAGGAGGTTGGCTCACCCGGCCATTGTGTCGTCCCAGCCTGATCGGTCGCTGGACCCCCTGTCGCCGGGTGTCGTGGTGCCCGGCCGGGGCCGGCGGACGGCGCGCCCCGGTTCGCCGCACTCGGGGCAGCCGGGGTGGGCCGGCCACCGGTGCCGCTCGAGGGTGGGCCCGGGCGTGGCGACCTCGAAGGACCACTCCGGCGCCGCCACCCGCCCTGTCACGTGGTCGAGCACGAGCGCGGTGGTCAGGCCGGCTGCGAGCAGCCGCACCGCGGGCAGCCCGTCGGCCGGCTCCGGGCCGGTGACGCGTGGCCGGGTCAGCTGGGCGCGCAGGTGCGGCCAGTCGGGGTCGGCCGAGACGCGGGTCAGGTCGAGGCAGTGCAGGCAGGGGCGACCGGCGGGCGCGATGACGGGGCCGATGCTCGCGTGCTCGGGCTGGCACCACAACGGCAGCACCGGGACGCCGCTTGTGAGCCACGGGTGCACCGACGCGGCGTCGGCCGGGGCGTGGCTGACGACGACCGCCAGGTCGGCGGGACCCCCTTCGCCCCCGGCTCGCACCCGGGTGACGCCCACCTGCTCGCCCTGCCGCAGGACGTCGACGAGGAGCGACGGGAGCGCCCCCGCGCCCACCACCGCCACGGACGGGAGCCGGTCGCGGTCGACGGGGGAGAGCAGGCCGCCGGCGATGAGCCGGTCGAGGACATCGGTGGCCCGGGCGGGCTCGATGCCTTCAAGTGCGGCGGTCGTGAGCGCCTCGGTCAGCGCGCGCCGCGGGTCGAGGGCGGCCAGCCAGCGCACCTCGGCGTCGGTGAGCCCGATGAGCCGGACCGAGCGCGGCCCGACACCCAGCTGGACGCTCCCGTCCTGACGACGAAGGGGGCGCAGCCGCGCCTCGCGCGGTGGATGGGTCGGTGGGTGCATCGGTGCTCGCTCGGTCACTCGGGATCAGTGACCACCCACTCTGGCGCAGACGGCAGGACCGCTCCGCCCGTCATCCACAGGCGACCCCGACCGCGCATCTCCCCGGGCGAATGCGCGTTCGGGCGCGCATCCGCCCGGGGAAATGCACATCCTTGACGTCAAGATTGTGTGGGTGACCCGGCCGATGCGATGGCCAGGGCGACGAGCTCGCGGATCGAGTCCTCGGTGTCGGGCGGCAGGTCGTCGACCGGCCACCAGGCCACGTCGAGCGACTCCGCGGAGACGACCGGTGCGCTGCCGGCGGCTGCGACGGCGACCCAGCGCAGGTCCAGGTGCTCGGTGCACCGCGAGAAGCCCGAGCCCAGTGAGTGCCGGTCGAGCTGGGCCAGGGCGGGGCGCAGCGTGAGCGCGTCCGCAGGCAGACCGGACTCCTCGACGGCTTCGCGAAGGGCGGCGCCCGCCACCCCCGCATCGCTCGCCTCGATGTGTCCGCCGAACTGCAACCACCGTCCGACCTTGCGGTGCAGGGTGAGCAGCACCCGCTCGCCCGCCTCGTCGACGACGAGGCACGAGGCGGTGAAGTGCGCGGGCGGCCCCGCCTTGGCGCTCGCCTGCTCGTGCGTGTCGACGTGCGCCAGGTACTCCTGCCGCAGGCGCTCCTGGGCCGGCGACGGTGCCGACCAGGCGGTCAGCAGCTCACGGATGTCGGCGTCGAGATGGGCGTGGGTGCTCACGAGTCACCGGACGGGTCACGACCGGAGTCGGCGGAGCCCCCTTCGTCCGCCTCGCGCAGGATCGACTCCAGCGCGGCGTCGAGGTCGGCGCTCTCGTCGGTGCCACCCGCGGCGGTGCGCTCGACGAAGCCCAGCACGTCGTCGAGGTCGGCCGCGGTCGGCGCGACGTCGGGGTGCGCCCACACGCCGTCGCGGCCGGAGGCCCCGACGCGCTCCTCGAGCGCCGCGAAGAGGTTGGCGGCGTCACGCAGCCGACGCGGTCGCAGCTCGAGGCCGACGAGCGCGGCGAAGGTCTTCTCCGCCGGTCCACCGGTCGCCCGGCGGCGCCGGATCGTCTCGGTCATCGCCGCGGTGTGCGGCAGGTGGTCGCGGGTCGCGGAAGCGGCGACGTGGTCGACCCAGCCCTCGACGAGGGCCAGCCAGGTCTCGAGCTGGCCGAGCGCATGCCGTTGTGCCGCAGTGGGACTCGGGTTGAGGAAGCCACCGGTCAGCGCCTCCTGCAGCGCCGCAGTGTCGGACGGGTCGATCTCGCGCACGGCCGCGTCGATGGCGTCGGTGTCGATCGCGATGCCCCGCGCGTAGGCCTGCACGGCGGCGAGGATCTGCGGCCCGATCCACGGCACGGCGGTGAAGAGCCGCATCCGCGCCGCCTCGCGCGCCGCCAGGTGCAGCCACACCTCGTCGAGCGAGACGTCGAGCCCCTCGGCGAAGCCGGCGACATTGCCCGGCAGCAGCCCCACCTGCGTCGTGAGCAGCGGCACGCCGACCTCGGTCGCCGTGAGCGTGTCGGAGGAGAGCGTCCCGACGGCCTCCGCGGTCTGGGCGGTCATGAGCTGCGACGACATCGTGTCGACGAAGGGAGCGAGCTGCTGGGTGAGCATCGACAGGTCCATGCCGGCCGGCAGGCCCATCGCCTGCAGGTCGGGGGCGTCGGCGTCGTCGAGCCGCGAGGTCATCGAGTCGCGGATCGCCGCAGAGAGCCCGTCGGCGACGGGGTCGACGAGCGAGGCCCACACCGGCATCGTCGCCTCGATCCACTCCGAGCGGGAGAGGGCCGCGCCGGTGAGCGCCGGGGCCTCGAGGTCGGTCACCTGGTCGAGCCACATCGACGCGACCCGCACGGCCTGCTCGGCGAGGCCGCGCTCCCGCTCGCCCATCTCGTGGTCCTCGGACTCGGCCTGCTCCTGGGCGGCCGTGACCGCGGCGGTGACGTCCACCCCCTTCCGCTGTGCGCCGGGGGCGAACATCGACTGGATCTGGGAGGTCATGGCGGCCACCTGGGCCGGGTCGGCATGGGCCATGCCCATGGCCTTGAGCTGCTCGACGAGCTGCGGCGGCAGGTCACGCCCGCCGTTGAGGTCGCGGAAGATCTTCATGATCTCGGGGGGCAGCCCGTCGTCCCCGGGGGAACCGGAGGGGGTGCTTGGGTCGTTGCTCACGTCGGCCGTCCCGTCTCTTCCTGAGAGGATGTGCTGTCCTTCAACCCAACCACGCTAGGCCCCGGATGGTTCCCACCCGGGGTGCAGGAGGCCCCGTGACCGACCCGGTCCACACCGTCCCGCGCAGTGAGCGCATCGCCCGGTGGGTCCTCGTGGTGTCCTTCCTCGTCCTCATCGTCACGCTCGCGGGCATGCTGATCAAGGTCCCGTACGCGATCGAGCGCCCCGGCCCCGCGACGGACACCCTCGGCACCCTGAGTGACGGCTCCGAGCTGGTGACGGTCAAGGGCGCCAAGAGCTACCCGACCGAGGGCGCCCTCTACTTCACGACCGTGCGCGTGCTCGGTGGGCCCGAGCGGCACATCACCGGCTGGGAGTACGTCATGGGCCACCTCGACGGGGACTCCCGGGTGGTGCCGGAGGAGCAGCTCTTCCCCGAGGGCGTCTCCGAGGACGAGATCGAGCAGCTCAACGAGGCCCAGATGCAGGGCTCGCAGAAGAACTCGATCGCCGTCGGCATGCGCAGCACCGGCGTGGAGGTGCCGCAGGACAACATCGTCGCCTCGATCGGCAAGGGGTACCCGGCCGCCGACCAGCTCGAGCTCGAGGACGAGATCGTCTCCGTCGACGGCAAGCGGACCAACCGCGTTGCCGACGTCGTGGACGGCATCTCCGACCGCAAGCCCGGCGACGACGTCGACCTCGTCATCCGCCGCGACGGCAAGGAGCGCAAGGTCACCGTCGAGACGACCGACCTCGGCGGCGGCCGCGCGGGCATCGGCATCGGCATCGAGTCGACGTTCGACTACCCCTTCGAGGTGCGCATCGACGCCGGCAACGTCGGCGGCCCGAGCGCGGGCATGATGTTCGCCCTCGCCGTGCGCGACCGGCTCACCCCGGGCGCCATGACCGGCGGCGAGCGGATCGCCGGCACCGGCACGATCGACGACTCCGGCGTCGTCGGCCCGATCGGCGGCATCGCGCAGAAGATGGTCGGCGCCCAGGAGACCGGCGCCGACTGGTTCCTCGCCCCCGAGAGCAACTGCGGTGACGTCGTCGGGCACGTCCCCGACGGCCTGACCGTGGTGCCCGTCGGCGACTTCACCGAGGCCAGCGACACCGTGGAGGACATCGCGAAGGGGGAGACCGCGGACTTCGCGACGTGCGAGGACGTGGTCGCGAACGCGGGTTAGCCCTCCAGCGTCGCCCGCAGCGCGTGCACGAGACCGGGGGCGATGTCCTCACCCGTCGCGACGCGGTCGTCGCGGTCGTTGGCGCGCTGGCGCAGCAGGCAGATCGCGCGGCCGTCGCGGTGGACGGCGACGAGCAGACGCACGTCCTCGCGCTGCGGGTGCTGGGACAACGCAGTCAGGGCGTCGTCGTGCTCCTGCGGCAGGTCACGCTCGGCGCCCGGCGGGATGACGATGCGCTCGACGGCGATCGCGGCCCCGTCGACCGTCTCGGGCCAGGCCATCCGCCCCAGCAGCGACTCCAGGTCGGAGGTGCGCGGCAGGTCCTCCTGCTCGATGGCGGTCAGCGCGCCGGGGGCACGGTCGGCGTCCCCGGTGAGCGACGCCGCCAGCTGCGGCTCGGCCGCGGCGAGGGCGGCGGTGTCGACGAGCGCGAAGACGCGTGGGTTCTGGTCCCACCCGGCCGAGGCGACGTGGCGCTCGGTCTCGAGGGCGGCGACGGCGAGGGGCTCGGTGGTGGGGTTGCTGGATGACGAGTCGGGCACGGAGACCATGCTGCCTTACGCCACCTCAGGTCGGCTGGGTACGGTGACCCCACCATGAGCAGCGCGAGTTGGCCGGATGACGAAGGGGGCGCCCCGCCGCCCCGGGACCCGGGTCCCCCTTCCCGACGCGTGCCCTCGAGCCGCCTGGCGAAGATCGTGGCGGCCGTCGCGGTCCTGCTGCTCCTCGTGAGCATCGCCGCGAGCCTGTGGACCGAGTCGCTGTGGTTCGGCGCCCTCGGCTACTCCGACATGTGGTGGTCGCGGCTGCGCACGCAGGTCGGTCTCTTCGTCGTCGGCGGGGTGCTCACCGCCCTTCCCATCGGTCTGAGCCTGTGGCTGGCCCACCGCTCGCGCCCGATGACGGTGCCGATGACGCCGGGGGAGCAGGCGCTCGCCCAGTACCGGCGGGCGATCGAACCCTTCCGCAGGACCACGGCCATCGCCCTCCCTTCGGTCCTGGGCATCCTCGGCGGTCTCGCCGCCGCCGGCCAGTGGCAGACCTGGCTGCTGTGGCGCAACTCCACGTCGACGGGGATGACCGACGAGCAGTTCGGGCGGGACATCTCTTACTACCTCTTCGCGCTGCCGTGGTGGAACTTCGTCGTCGGGTTCCTCACCGTCGCGGCGCTCGCGGCGCTGCTCGCCGCGCTCTTCGCCCACTACGTCTACGGCGGGATCGTGCCGCCGGGGCGCGGGCGCTCGACACGCACCGCCTTCCTCCACCTCGCCGTGATCGCCGCCTTCCTCGCGCTGCTGCGAGCGTGGAGCTACGTGTTGAGCGCGCACGCCCTCACGACGGAGGAGAACGAGGTGCTGACCGGCGTCGGGTACACCGGCGTGCACGCCGTCATCCCGACGAAGTACATCCTCGCCGTCGCCGCCGCCATGTGCGCCGGACTCTTCCTCGCGTCCGTGCGCAGCCGCTCGTGGCGCCTGCCGACGATCGCGGTCGGCACGCTCATCGTGCTCTCGGTCGTCGTCGGCTCGATCTACCCGGCGCTCGTCGAGACGTACAAGGTCTCGCCCTCGCGCAACTCGCTCGAGGAGCCCTACCTCCAGCGCAACATCGACGCGACCCGCGCCGCGCACGGCGTCACGGGCGTCGACACGGCCTCCTACGACGCCGTCTCCGACGTCTCGTCGGGACAGCTGCGCGAGGACGCCGCGTCGATCCCCGGTATCCGGCTGCTCGACCCGTCGGTCGTCAGCCCGACCTACCAGGAGCTGCAGGCGCAGCAGCCGTACTACACCTTCCAGGACGACCTCGACGTCGACCGCTACGAGATCGACGGCGAGACGACCGACGTCGTCGTGGGCGCCCGTGAACTCGACCTCGACAAGGTGCCGAGCGACCGCCGCGACTGGGTCAACGACCACACCGTCTACACGCACGGCTACGGCCTGGTCATGGCCCGCGGCACGCAGGCCCGCGCCGGCAACCCGCAGTGGATCTCGCCGTCGAGCGAGATCGGCGAGTACGAGCCGCGGATCTACTTCGGCGAGGAGATGCAGCACTTCTCGATCGTCGGGCAGGGCGACACCGACACCCCCCGCGAGATCGACCAGCCGACCGGTGGCGAGGAGTCGCGCTACACGTACCAGGGCGAAGGGGGCGTGGCCATCGGTTCGCGTGCACGGCAGGCTGCGTACGCGCTGACGCACCGCGACATCAAGTTCCTGCTCTCGGACGCGGTCGGGTCGGACTCGCGACTGCTCGAGCACCGCACGCCCAAGGAGCGGGTCAAGCGGGTCGCGCCGTGGCTGACGCTCGACGACGACGTCTACCCGACGATCGTCGACGGGCGCATCCAGTGGGTCGTCGACGGCTACACGACGTCGCAGAACTACCCGTACAGCACCGCCTTCTCCATGTCGGGCGTGCAGTCGGGGCAGGTCTCGTCGGTGCAGACGCAGCAGGCCAGCTCGCTCGTCGGTGACCGGATCAACTACATGCGCAACTCGGTCAAGGCGACCGTCGACGCCTTCGACGGCACGGTCAACCTCTACCTGTGGGACCAGAGCGACCCGATCGTCGCCTCCTGGGACAAGGCCTTCCCCGGTCTGCTCAAGGAGAAGGGGGAGATCAGCGGCGATCTCATGTCGCACCTGCGCTACCCGGAGGACCTCTTCCGGATGCAGCGCGCGGTCCTCGCCGACTACCACGTGACGTCCGCGAGCGACTTCCGTGCCGGCCAGGACCGGTGGCGCGTGCCGGACGACCCGTCGCGGGGTGACTCGGGGGTCGCGCAGCCGCCGTACTTCCTCTCGTTGGCGATGCCCGACCAGAAGAGTCCGTCGTGGTCGCTCACGTCGACGTACATCCCGCGGGGTAGCCGCAACGTCATGGCGGGGTACCTGGCCGTGGACGCGGATGCGGGGTCGGTCGAGGGCAAACCGGCGTCCGGCTACGGGCAGCTTCGATTGTTGTCCGTGCCGCGCAACACGACGGTGCCCGGCGTCGGGCAGGTGCAGAACGACATCGTCTCGTCCAACGCGACCTCGGGCGATGGTGGGCAGACGCTCACCGACTACCTCAACAACGCCAACCGTGGTGGCTCGCAGGTCTCCTTCGGCAACCAGCTGGCGCTGCCGGTCGGGGAGGGCTTCCTGCACGTCGAGCCGATCTATCTCTCGTCGGCCTCCGGCACGAGCTATCCGCAGCTGCGGATCGTCGTCGTGACCTTCGGCGGCAAGGTGGCGTGGGCGCAGGACCTCGAGACCGCGCTCGACGAGCTCTTCGGCGGTGACGCGGGTGTCGACGCCGAGGGTCGACCGACGGGTGAGCCGGAGCCGAAGGAGCCGACCGAGCCCAAGGAACCCACCGAGCCCAAGAACCTCACGGCCGACGAGAAGAAGCTGCGCGCGGCCATCTCCGCCATGCAGAAGGCGTACAAGGACGGCCAGGACGCGCTCAAGGAGGGCGACTTCGCCGCCTACGACAAGGCGCAGAAGGAGCTGAAGAAGCAGATCGAGGCCGCTGCAGCTGCCCAGCCCGGAGGGGGCTCGGCTGACCTGGAGGAGAACTGATTTGGTCTGCCCCGTTCGTTCACGTAGAGTTAAGAACGCAACGACGCGGGGTGGAGCAGTTCGGTAGCTCGCCGGGCTCATAACCCGGAGGTCGCAGGTTCAAATCCTGCCCCCGCTACCAGATGTCGAGAGGCCCGGACCGGTTGGTCCGGGCCTCTCGGCATGTCCGGGGACCCATGCTGGCTGAGGTGCGAGGGACGAGCCTGGAAGCCGGGGTCTCGTGGGTCGAGGTGCGAAGGCCCCTTGGCCTGAGCCTCGAGACCGGGTGACCCCGTCGTCGTTGGTGTCGCCTGGTTGCCCCTCTCCGGGGGACCACATGGCGCCAACGACACCGGGTGACATCAACGCCACCAGGGTCTCGAGGCTCGGGCGCGGACGCCCTCGCACCTCGACCAACGAGTTGTCTCGAGGCTCGGGCGCGGACGCCCTCGCACCTCGACCAACGAGTTGTCTC
>NZ_BCSQ01000011.1 GCF_001570945.1 Janibacter anophelis NBRC 107843 | reverse complement strand
TCGTCGAGGCCGACGCGCTGGCCCGCCGCACCGGCGGGTCGCAGCCGGTGCTCGACCGCCGGGCGCCGTCGACCGTCAAGGAGTGGGCATGAGTTCGCCGAGCACCGAGGTCAGCCCCGGGTGGTGGGCCTTCGTCGCCTTCTTCGTCCTCGCCATCGCGCTGTGGCTGCTGATGCGCAACATGTTCACCCGGCTGCGCCGGATGAACCTCGCGGAGAAGCAGCGCCAGCAGGAGGCGGAGCGGGTCCGTCAGGAGCTCGCCGAGCGCGCTCGCGGCATGGACGTGCCGCGCGGCACGGAGGACTCAGCCGGACTGGGCGATGGGCCCGAAGAGGGCGAGCGTCGCGGCGACGAAGTGTGAGATGAAGGCGAGGATGGTCAGCGCGTGGAAGATCTCGTGGAAGCCGAACCACCGCGGTGACGGGTTGGGACGCTTGGTCCCGTAGACGATCGCGCCGGCGGTGTAGAGAGCGCCGCCGAGGGCGACGAAGGCGAGGATCGTCCAGCCGCCGTGGGTGAGCAGCGGCTTGATGTAGAAGATCGCCACCCAACCGAGGGCCACGTAGACGGGGACGTAGAGCCAGCGCGGCGCGCCGACCCACAGCACCCGGAAGAGCACCCCCAGGATGGCGCCGGTCCAGACGATGACGAGCAGCGTGATTGCCTGGCTGCGCGGCAGCATCAGGGCGAAGGGGGTGTAGCTGCCGGCGATGATGAGGAAGATGTTGGCGTGGTCCCAGCGCCGCAGCGTCGCCGCCATCCGGCCGCCCCACCGGCCGCGGTGGTAGACGGCGGAGGTGGCGAAGAGCAGTCCGGCGGTGATCGTGAAGACCATCGCGGCCAGCCGCCCGCCCTGCGTGGGGGCGGTCGAGGTCAGGACGAGCCCGCCGACGATCGCGAGCGGGGCCATGACCAGGTGGAGCCACCCGCGCAGGTGCGGCTTGACCGCATCGACGAAGGCGTCGACCTGCTCGCCGACCTCGTCGGCGAACTCCTTGATCTCCGCCTTGGGGGAATCCATGACCACGACGGTAACCTACGCCGCCGTAGGTTGGCCATGTCGTGGAGCACTGCGCGGGCCTCGCCCGGACACCCGGCGCGCGGCGGTAGGTTGGGCCCACTGACCTCGCCCTGAAGGGAACACCGCGAGTGCGCAACCCGCTCTACACCGCCTACGAGCGTCGGCTCGTCGGACAGCTCGATGCTGCGTCGGTGCCGCGGCACGTGGGCATGATCGTCGACGGCAACCGCCGCTTCGCCAAGGCGCGAGGGGCCAATGCCGATGACGGGCACCGGGCCGGCGCGGCCAACGTGGGCAGCTTCCTCGAGTGGTGCGAGGAGGCCGGTGTCGAGGTCGTCACGCTCTGGTTGCTCTCGACGGACAACCTGACCCGGCCCCCGGAGGAGCTGGACCAGCTGCTGCGGATCATCGAGGGCCTGGTCGCCGACCTCGCCTCGGCCGGGCGCTGGCAGCTGCACGCGGCCGGTGCGCTCGACATGCTCCCCGTGCAGACGGCCGCCGCGTTGCGTCGCGCGGAGGAGGAGACCGTCGGTGTCGAGGGCCTGATCGTCAACGTCGCCGTCGGCTACGGCGGTCGCCAGGAGATCGCCGACGCGGTGCGCTCGCTGCTGCGCACCCGCGCAGCAGAGGGCGCGAGCCTGGAGGACGTCGCCCGGGAGCTCACGGTCGAGGACATCAGCGGCCACCTCTACACCAAGGGGCAGCCCGACCCCGACCTCGTGATCCGCACCTCGGGTGAGCAGCGGCTCTCCGGGTTCCTGCTGTGGCAGTCGGCCCACAGCGAGTACTACTTCTGCGAGGTCTACTGGCCCGAGTTCCGCCGGGTGGACTTCCTGCGGGCGCTGCGCGCCTACGCCGACCGGCACCGCCGATTCGGCGCCTGACCCTCCCTTCGGCCGCGGATCGTGACGGCGCAGCGGCGCGAAGGGGGAGGGGCTGGAGTGGTCGTTGTGACGAGTGAGGCGACCGCGGGGTGAACTTCTCGAAGCAGGTCCCGACACGCCCCCGACGTTGCGCGTGTCGTGCTGGCGCAGACGTACGTTGAGCGTGACGACCTGCACACCGCAGAGCGTTCGGGAGGCCTCAGGTATGGAGCTGCTGCGCAGCACGAGGGGCCGGACCCGGCCCCGGCTCCAGCCCGCGGCCCGGTCCCGGCACCAGCACCGAGAGTAGGCGCGCACGCGCCATCCGGCGCGGCGCCCGTGGAGGAGACCGACGTGGACGACCTGATGACCCAGACCGTCACCCCCTCTGGCACGCAGCCCGACGGCGCGCCCGACCCGGTGGACCTCCCGCCCCAGGACGAGGGTCCGCGCACCTACGTCATCGACACCTCCGTGCTCCTGTCGGACCCGCGCGCGATGCTGCGGTTCAAGGAGCACGAGGTCGTCCTGCCGGTCGTCGTCGTCACCGAGCTCGAGGCCAAGCGCCACCACCCCGAGCTCGGATACTTCGCGCGGACCGCCCTTCGCCTGCTCGACGACCTGCGGATCAGCGCCGGTCGCCTCGACGCACCCGTCCCCGTCGGCGACGACGGCGGCACCCTGCGCGTCGAGCTCAACCACACGGACCCGGCGTCGCTGCCGTCGGGATTCCGTCTCGGCGACAACGACACCCGCATCCTCGCCGTCGCCAAGAACCTCTCCCTCGACGGCGCCGACGTCACGATCGTCTCCAAGGACCTGCCGATGCGGGTCAAGGCCTCGGCCGTCGGCATCGACGCCCAGGAGTACCGCCACGAGCAGCGTCCCTCCGACTCCGGCTGGACCGGGATGGCCGAGGTGGAGATGGCCGCCGAGGAGGTCGACCACCTCTACGAGACCGGCCGGGTCGAGCACCTCGCCGCGGCCGAGCTGCCCTGCCACACCGGGCTGAAGATCATCTCGCCCAAGGGCAGCGCCCTCGGCCGGGTCGGTGCCGACAAGCAGGTGCGGCTCGTGCGCGGTGACCGTGACGCCTTCGGCCTCCACGGCCGCTCGGCCGAACAGCGCATCGCGCTCGACCTGCTCCTCGACCCGGACGTGGGCATCGTCAGCCTCGGTGGACGCGCCGGCACCGGCAAGAGCGCGCTGGCGATGTGCGCCGGGCTCGAAGCCGTCATGGAGCGGCGCCAGCACCGCAAGGTCGTCGTCTTCCGCCCGCTGTACGCCGTCGGCGGGCAGGAGCTGGGCTATCTCCCCGGCAGCGAGCAGGAAAAGATGGGCCCGTGGGCGCAGGCCGTCCACGACACGCTCGGTGCCCTCGTCTCGACCGAGGTCGTCGAGGAGATCATCGACCGCGACATGCTCGAGGTCCTGCCCCTGACGCACATCCGCGGCCGCAGCCTGCACGACGCCTTCGTCATCGTCGACGAGGCGCAGAGCCTCGAGCGCAACGTCCTGCTCACCGTGATGTCGCGCATCGGGCAGAACTCCAAGATCGTCCTGACCCACGACGTCGCCCAGCGCGACAACCTGCGGGTCGGCCGCCACGACGGTGTCGCCGCCGTCATTGAGACGCTCAAGGGCCACCCGCTCTTCGCCCACGTCACCCTGACGCGCAGCGAGCGCAGCCCGATCGCGGCGCTGGTGACCGACCTGCTCGAGGGCCTGGAGGTCTGACCACCGCGAGCGAAGGGGGAGGTGCCGCCGGACGTCCGGCGGCACCTCCCCCTTCGGCATGGTGATCGTCCACACCCCCCTTTGCGCGCAGGAGGTCACGTCCGTTAAGGTCTCGAAAAGATAACGGCCGTCGCGCACCCCTGATCGCGCGCGGCACACCGACAGCCACTCCCCGTGAGTGGCTGTTCCATGGAAGGAGCTGGTGTCGTGCGCTCGTCGAGCTACACGCCCAGACACGGCGGCCCCCGCCCCGCGGGCAAGGGCGCTGCCTTGCGCGCGGCCGTACGCCGTCCCGTCGTCGGCGGCGCCCTCGCCGTCGCCATGCTCGGCTCGGTCGGTGCGACCGTGGCCATCGGCGACCCGTCGCACACCGCGGAGACGACCGCGGCAGTCGAGGCGCAGACCCCGACCTCCGAGGCCGCACCGGCGGACCTCGGGACCGCCGACACCACGCGCCTCGCCGAGGACCGTCGCGCGAGCAATGTCTCGCGCAGCGCCTCCCGTGAGCAGGACCGCCTCGCCGCCGTCGAGCGCAAGAAGGACGCGGCCGCGAAGAAGAAGGCCGAGGCCAAGCGCAAGGCCGAGGCGAAGAAGAAGGCCGCGGAGCGCAAGCGCGCCGCGGAGAAGGCCAAGCCGATCTCGGAGCGTGAGTTCACCGCCGCCGAGATCAAGCAGATCCAGGGCGATCCCGCACCGTGGGGCAAGCAGCTCGCCGGCGAGTTCGGCTGGGGCGAGGGCGAATGGTCCTGCCTGGTCAGCCTGTGGATCGGCGAGAGCAACTGGCAGTGGGACGCGACCAACCCCTCCTCCGGCGCCTACGGCATCCCGCAGTCCCTGCCGGCCAACAAGATGGCCACGGCCGGGTCCGACTGGAAGACCAACCCCATCACCCAGATGGAGTGGGGCATGGACTACATCAAGCAGTCCTACGGCACCCCTTGCGGCGCCAAGTCCTTCTGGGACAGCCAGAGCCCGCACTGGTACTGAGCCGCTCGCCGGGTCACGGCGGACGGAGAGAGACGTCGGCGCCCGCCGAAGTCCCTTCGTCGCGTAGGTACGTCGCGTTGCCGTGACGGACTTCGGCTTTGTGTTCGCCGACATCCCTCTCCGCCCGCCTTTGTGAGTGGCCACCTCCGCCACGCATGGACTTCGGCGGGCGCTGCCCGGCAGCGTTGGTGTCGCCTGGTTGCCCGGAGAGGGGGGACACGTGACATCAACGCCGTCACGTGACATCAAGGCCGTCAGGCCGCGAGGGCGACCCAGCGCATCATCTTGTGAGTGGCCCCTCCGCTCACCCCGACGCGGCTCGTCGCCGACCGCTCAGAGCTTGCGCAGGCGGATGCGGCGGACCTGGTGGTCGGCGCCCTTCGTCAGGACGAGGCTGGCCCGGCCGCGGGTCGGCAGGACGTTGTCGAGCAGGTTGGGCTCGTTGATCGTCTCGAAGATGTGCAGGGCGCGGGCCTCGGCCTGCTCGTCGGTCAGGCCCGCGTAGCGGTGGAAGTAGGACTGCGGATCGGCGAAGGCCGTCTGGCGCAGCCGGAGGAAGCGGTCGACGTACCAGGTGCGGATGTCCTGCAGGTTGGCGTCGACGTAGACCGAGAAGTCGAAGAAATCGCTGACCGCCAGGCCTGTGCGTCCGTCGCTGCGGGTGCCGGGAGGCTGGAGCACGTTGAGCCCCTCGACGATGAGCACGTCCGGCTGGCGCACGACGATCTGCTCGCCCGGGACGATGTCGTAGGTCAGGTGCGAGTAGACCGGCGCCGAGACCTCGGGCTGGCCCGCCTTGATCGCCGAGATGAAGCGCAGCAGCGCCCGCCGGTCGTAGGACTCGGGGAAGCCCTTGCGCTGCAGCAGTCCCCGCCGCTCGAGCTCGGCATTGGGCAGGAGGAACCCGTCGGTCGTCACGAGGTCGACCTTGGGGGTGTCGGGCCAGCGCAGCATCAGCTCGCGCAGGATGCGGGCGGTCGTCGACTTGCCGACGGCCACGGACCCGGCGACACCGATGACGAAGGGGGCCTTCGGCGGGCGTTCACCGAGGAAGGTCGAGGTGATCCGGTGCAGCCGCGTCGTCGCCGAGACGTAGAAGGTCAGCAGGCGCGAGAGCGGCAGGTAGACCTCCTGGACCTCCTCGAGGTCGATCGGGTCGCTCAGACCGCGCAGCCGGGCCAGGTCGCCCTCGGTGAGGTTGAGCGGGTGGTTCTCCCGCAGGTGGGCCCACGCCTGGCGGTCCAGCTCGACGAAGGGGGACGGCAGACTCGTCGTGGCGGCGGTGGACACGCGCCCATTGTGTCCCACCTTTTCGGCAGACGGTGACCCGGCGGATAGCCTGTCGCCCATGTGCGGAATCGTTGGATACGTCGGGCCCGACTCGGGAGCCCGCCCCCTGGACGTCGTCATGGAGGGCCTGGCCCGTCTCGAGTACCGCGGGTACGACTCCGCGGGTGTCGCGCTCGTCGCAGGTGAGGAGGTCTTCACCCAGAAGCGCGCGGGCAAGCTGGAGAACCTGCGCTCGGCGCTGGAGGCGCAGACCGTCCCTGCCGCCGCGACCGGCATCGGACACACCCGCTGGGCCACCCACGGCGGCCCGACGGACGCCAATGCCCACCCGCACCGGGGCGGCTCGGACGGCAAGCTCGCCGTCGTCCACAACGGCATCGTCGAGAACTTCCACCAGCTCAAGCAGGAGCTGCTGGCCCAGGGCGTGGAGTTCACCTCCGAGACCGACACCGAGGTCGCGGCCCAGCTGCTCGCGACGGCCTTCGCCGAGACCGGTGACCTCACCGAGGCGATGCGCTCGGTCGTCAACCGGCTCGAGGGCGCCTTCACCCTCCTCGCGGTCCACGCCGACCAGCCCGACACGGTCGTCGCCGCGCGACGCAACAGCCCGCTCGTCG
This sequence comes from Janibacter anophelis NBRC 107843, assembly GCF_001570945.1. Lineage (GTDB taxonomy): Bacteria > Actinomycetota > Actinomycetes > Actinomycetales > Dermatophilaceae > Janibacter > Janibacter anophelis. Next base: position 61,156 of record NZ_BCSQ01000011.1, on the reverse strand, counting down.
TCGGCCTGGGCGACGGGGAGAACTTCCTGGGCTCCGACGTCGCCGCCTTCATCGGCTACACCAAGCAGGCCGTCGAGCTCGACCAGGACCAGATCGTCACGATCACCCCGTCGAGCCACACGGTGATGAACTTCGACGGCACGCCCGCCGAGGGCAAGCCCTACGAGGTCACCTGGGACGCGGCCGCCGCGGAGAAGGGCGGCTACGACACCTTCATGGAGAAGGAGATCCACGACCAGCCGCACGCCGTCGGCGACACCCTCCTGGGGCGCACCGACGCCGAAGGACGCCTCGTCCTGGACGAGCTGCGCATCGACGAGGACAAGCTCAAGGACATCGACCGGATCACCATCGTCGCCTGCGGTACCGCGGCCTACGCCGGCATGGTCGCCAAGTACGCGATCGAGCACTGGACCCGCATCCCCGTCGAGGTCGCCCTGGCCCACGAGTTCCGCTACTGCGACCCGATCGTCTCCGAGCGCACGCTCGTCGTCTCCATCAGCCAGTCCGGCGAGACGGCCGACACGGCCATGGCCGTGCGCCACGCCCGCCAGCTCGGCGCGCTGACGGTCTCGGTGTGCAACACCCACGGCGCGACGATCCCGCGCGAGTCGGACGCCGTGCTCTACACCCACGCCGGCCCGGAGATCGCGGTCGCCTCGACCAAGGCCTTCCTCGCGCAGATCACCGCCTGCTACGTCCTGGGCCTCTACCTGGCCCAGCTGCGCGGCGAGACCTACGCCGACGACGCCAAGGCCGTCATGGCCGAGCTGCACGAGGTCCCGGCCAAGATCGCCGACCTGCTCACGGAGATGGACCGGGTCAAGGAGATCGCCCGCTTCATGGCCGACACCCGCGCGGTGCTCTTCCTCGGCCGCCACGTCGGCTTCCCGATCGCGATGGAGGGTGCGCTCAAGCTCAAGGAGCTGGCCTACATCCACGCCGAGGGCTTCGCCGCCGGCGAGCTCAAGCACGGCCCGATCGCGCTCATCGAGCCGGGGCAGCCGGTCTTCGTCGTCGTCCCAGGGCCCGACACGCCCAACGAGCTGCACAAGAAGGTCGTCTCCAACATCCAGGAGATCCGCGCCCGCGGTGCCCGCACCCTCGTCATCGCGCAGGAGGGCGACGAGGAGGTCACCCCCTTCGCCGACGAGGTCATCCGCGTGCCGCACACCTCGCCGCTGCTGCAGCCGCTGCTCACCGTCGTGCCGCTGCAGGTCTTCGCCCTGCACCTGTCGACGGCCAAGGGCCTGGACGTCGACCAGCCGCGCAACCTCGCCAAGTCCGTCACCGTCGAGTGACCCGGTGATCATCGGGGTCGGCGTCGACGTCGTCGACATCGCGCGGCTCGGGGAGCGCCTCGACCGCACCCCGCGGTTGCGTGAGCGGGTCTTCACCGAGAGCGAGCGGGGCCTGCCGCTGCACTCGCTCGCGGCCCGCTTCGCGGCCAAGGAGGCCGTCGGCAAGGCGCTGCGCACCCCGGGCGACCTGCCCTGGCAGGGCGTCGAGGTGACCAACGGCGAGCACGGCGAGCCGCTGCTCGTCGTCAGCGGTGCCGTCGCCGCACGGGCGCAGGAGATGGGCGTGATGCGGATGCACATCTCGCTCAGCCACGACGGGGGCATCGCGACGGCCTTCGTCGTCGCCGAGACGGACTGACCCCCCTTCGTCCCCCTGTGCCCCGCCACGAACTGTGGCTGGCCACATCTTGGATCGTGGGCCACACCACGTGCTGTGGCTGACGCTCGCAGGTGTGGCCAGCCACAGTTCGTCGGAGGGCGGTGGGGGTCGACGCGAGGGAGCGGTAGCGTCGCGAGCGTGATCACCGGATACTCCGTCGAGACCATCCGGGCGGCCGAGGCCGCCCTGCCCGAGCTGCTCGAGAGCGGCGAGCTGATGCAGCGAGCCGCGCGCGGCGTGGCGCGCATCGCCGCCGGCCGGATGCGCGAGCGCGGCGCCCGGGCGGTGACCGCACTCGTCGGTCCCGGCAACAACGGCGCGGACACGCTCTTCGCCGTCGCGCGCCTGGCCAAGCGGGGCTTCGTGGCGACCGCCGTGTGCGTCGACCCCGAGGCCTCCGACGCCCAGATCGAGGCCGCAGCCCTGGCCCGCAGCCGCGGCGTCACCGTACTGACGGGCGACAGCCGCGAGGCGATCACCGCGATCTCGCGCGCCGAGGTCGTCCTCGACGGCATCACCGGCATCGGCGGACGGCCGGGGCTGCCTCCCTTCGCCCGGCCGTGGGTGGATGCGGTCCGCGACCACGCCTGGGTGATCTCGGTCGACACCCCGAGCGGGCAGCCGGTCGAGGGCGGGGAAGCCCTCGCCGACGCGGTCTTCGCCGACGAGACGGTGACCTTCGGCGCGCCCAAGCCGGTGCACCTGCTCCCGCCGACCGAGGCGGCCTGCGGTCTGCTCACCGTCATCGACATCGGTCTGGACCTGCGTGAGGCGACGCCCGCGGTCGTGCGCCTCACCCCCGACGACGTCTCGTCCCTCTGGCCGGTCCCGACCGCGGACGACGACAAGTACTCGCGCGGCGTGCTCGGTGTGATCGCCGGCGGCGAGGAGTACTCGGGTGCCGCGGTGCTCACGACGACCGCGGCCGTCACGGCAGGCGTCGGCATGGTCCGCTACGTCGGTACCCCCACGCCCACCTCACTCGTGCGCGCGGCGGTCCCCGAGGCCGTCCACGGCGAAGGGAGGGTCCAGGCCTGGGTCGTCGGGCCGGGTCTGGACCCGACATCCGAGGCGAAGGGGGCGTCCGCCCAGCTGGAGGTCGCGCGCGCCGCCCTCGCCTCGGACCTGCCGGTCCTCGTCGACGCCGGAGGCCTCGATCTCGTCGAGGGTCGGCGCGAGGCGCCGACCCTGCTCACCCCGCACGCTGGGGAGTGCGCCCGGATGCTCACGCGCCTGCGCGGCCGCACGACCGAGCTGACCCGCGAGGAGGTCGAGGCCGCGCCGCTGGAGCATGCCCGCGCCCTCGCCGGGCTCACCGGGGCGAGCGTGCTGCTCAAGGGGTCGACCACGCTCGTCGTCGACGCGGACGGACCGGTGCACGTGCAGGACGACGCACCGCCGTGGCTCGCCACGGCCGGCGCGGGTGACGTGCTCGCGGGTCTGGCGGGGGCGCTGCTGGCCGGTGGGCTCGACCCGACGGTCGCGGGCTCGATGGCCGCACTCGTGCACGGCCGGGCCGCCGACCTCGCCAACCCCGGCGGCCCGGTGCGGGCCCTCGACGTCGCCCACGCGCTCGGCCGCACCGTCTCCGGACTCCTGGCCGGCTGACGACGCGCATCTCCCCGGGCAGATGCGCGCACTGGACGGCTGACGACGCGTATCTCCCCGGGCAGATGCGCGTTCCGGCCGCCCCTCAGGGGCGAGCGGGCTGTGCAGGCTCGGGGACCGCGCCCCAGGCGGGGTTGTCGTCCCCGTCGTCGAGCCGCACGTCGAGGCTGAGCTCGGCGGAGACCTCGTCGAGGGCAGCGCGCAGGTCGTCGAGGTCGACACCCTCGCGCACGCCGACGACGGCGGTCGCCTCGAAGAGCCGCTCGCCACTCATCGGCGCGTCGCTCGTCGCCGTGTGCAGCTCGTGGATGCCCAGGCCGCGCTCGGCGAGGGCGGCGCTCACGTCGCGGACGATGCCGGGCTGGTCCTGGCCGACGACCTGCAGCCGGACCGTCTCGACACCGGCGTCCGCGGCCGGACCCGTCGGCGAGACGTCGACGACGCCGACATCCGGCAGCGCGCGCACCGCGGCGGTCAGCTCCTCGACCCGGTCGGGCGCGATCTCGATGAGGACTGCTCCGGCGAAGGAGCCACCCAGGCGTCCCATCTGGCTCTCCAGCCAGCCGCCACCCTGCTCGGTGACGGTGCGGGCGAGCTCGGCGACGAGCCCGGGACGGTCCTCGGCGATGAGGCTGATCACGACGGTTCGCATGCCTCAAGGCTAGTGCCGCGGAGAGGATCTAGACTCGCCGGAGACCATGGACCGTTCGACACCGCACCCACAGACCCCCACCGTCGCGACCTCATCCGTCCTCCCGGAGGGCGCGTCCACCGTCGGCCTGTCCGCGTGGGCGGACATCGACCTGGGCGCGATCTCGGCCAACGTCGCCGAGCTCTCCCGCCGCGCGGGTGACGCCGACGTCATGACGGTCATCAAGGGCGACGCCTACGGCCACGGCCTCGTGCCGGTCGCGCACGCCGCCGTCGCCGGTGGCGCCACGTACCTGGCCGTCGCCCAGCTCACCGAGGCGCTCGCCGCCCGCGCCGCGGGCGTGACGGCCCCGATCCTCACCTGGCTCTTCCCGCCGGGAGCCGACCTGGTCGCCGCCCTCCGGGCCGACCTGACCCTGTCGGCGGGAGCCCCGTGGGCCCTGGCCGAGATCGCCGCGGCGGCCCGCGCGACCGGCTCGCCCGCCCGGATCCACCTCAAGGTCGACACCGGTCTCGGCCGTGGGGGGGCCTGGCGGGAGGATCTCGCGGGGATGCTCGTCGACGCGGCCCGGTTGCAGGCCGAGGGCGTCCTCGACGTCGAGGGGATCTTCTCCCACTTCGCCTCCGCCGACGCGCCCGGGGACCCCTCGGTGCGGGCCCAGCAGGAGGTCTTCGCCGCGGTGCTCGCGGACGCGGAGCGCGCCGGTCTGCGGCCCAGGATCAGGCACCTCGCCAACTCCGCCGCCCTGCTGACCAACCCCTCCTCGCACTACGACATGGTCCGTCCCGGGGTGTCGATCTACGGGCTGAGCCCAGTGCCCGACATCGGCGGACCGACCCACTTCGGGCTGCGCGAGGCGATGCGCGTCACCGCACGGTTGATCGCCGTCAAGGACTGCCCGGCCGGACAGGGCATCTCCTACGCGCACCTCTACACGACGTCGCAGGACACCCGGCTCGGGCTCGTCCCGCTCGGGTACGCCGACGGCATCCCTCGGCACGCCTCCAACCTCGGCCCGATGCAGGTCCACGGCCGCCGGTACACCGTCGCCGGTCGGGTCTGCATGGACCAGATGGTGCTCGACCTGGGGGCGGACAGCCCTGCCCAGGTCGGGGACGAGGTCGTCCTCATCGGGCGCGAGGCCGACGGTGAGCCCACCGCGCAGGACTGGGCCGCGGCCATCGGCACCATCAACTACGAGATCGTCACCCGGCTCGGGCCCCGCGTCCCGCGCCGCTACCCGGAAGGCGCGTGATGGAGCAGCAGCGCAACACGATGGGCCGGTCGGCGGCCACCGGACTGGGCCTCGCGGCCGCGGCCGCGGGCGGCATCGCCATCGCCGGTGCCGGATGGGCCGGACGGTCAGCAGTCCGCCGCTCCCGGGCCTACGCGGTGACCGGCCGGGACCGGGTGCACGTCTTCCCCTTCGTCGCGGACAAGGAGGTCGCCGTGCCGGCGAGCGACGGGCTCGTCCTGCACGCCGAGATCAACGAGCCCGAGGGCTGGACCCCCGACACCGGATCGACGGTCGTCCTCGTGCACGGCTTCGTGCTCAACCTCAGCTCCTGGGTCCACCAGCGTCGCGCCCTCGTCGACGCCGGGTACCGGGTCGTCTGCTACGACCAGCGCAACCACGGGATCTCCGAGGTCGGCGACCTCGCGCACTGCACGATCGACCAGCTCGGCAAGGACCTGCGCGCGATCCTCGACGCCACGACGCCCGAGGGACAGATCGTCCTCGTCGGGCACTCGATGGGCGGGATGACGATCATGAGCTTCGCCGGGCGCTACCCCGAGCTGACCCGGGACCGCCTGGCCGGCGCCGCGCTCATCGCGACGAGCGCTGGCGGCGACAGCCTCGTCCAGCTCGGGCTGGGTGCCACCTTCGACCGGATCATCGCCAAGCTGGGACCCGGATTCCTCGGCGGACTCGGCAAGCGCGAAGGGGTCTGGGGCAGCCTGCGCGCCGCCGGCCGCGCCGTGGAGAACCACTTCGTGCAGAAGTACGCCTTCGGCACCGAGATGCCGCGGGAGATGCTGCGCGCCGTCGCGACCATGGTCTTCGGCACCCGGCTGGACACGATCGGTGCCTTCCTGCCCCAGCTGGACGAGCTCGACGTGCGCGAGACCCTGCCCGGGCTCGTCGAGACACCGGTCCTCATCGTCGCCGGGTCCAAGGACGTGCTCACCCCGCCCCCGCACAGCGAGGCCCTCGCGGAGGCGCTGCCGGCCGCCGAGCACATTGTGGTCCCCGGCGTCGGGCACCTGCTCCAGCTCGAGCGCCCCGGCCCGGTGACCGAGGCGGTCTTCGGCCTGCTCGAGCGTCCCCGCGGTGTCGACGCGGAGCGCGACGCGCAGCGTGCCAAGGCAGCCGTCACCGAGCGGTCGGCATGAGCCTGCGCCTGACCGACACCGACGCCACCGTCGCGGTCGGCCACCGCCTGGCGAGCCTGCTGCGTGCCGGGGACCTCGTCGTGCTGACGGGTGGTCTCGGCGCGGGCAAGACGACGCTGACCCGAGGTCTGGGGGAGGGGCTCGGGGTGCGCGGGGCCGTCACCTCGCCCACCTTCGTCATCGCGCGCGTGCACCCGTCACTCAGGGGCGGACCCGAGCTGGTCCACGTCGACGCCTACCGGCTCGGCGGCACCGCCGAGCTCGACGACCTCGACCTCGACGCCGACCTCGACGCGGCCGTGACGGTCGTCGAGTGGGGCGCGGGCCTCGTCGAGGGCCTGGCCGACGACCGCCTCGAGATCACCCTCGTCGCCGACCCAGCCACCGAGGAGCGCCGCCTCGAGGCGCGCGGGGTCGGGTCGCGCTGGGCGGGCACCGACGTCGAGGCCCACCTGCGAGGCGATGGGGGCACACCATGAGGATCCTCGCGATGGACACCGCGACCTCGGCCATCACCGTCGCCGTGCACGACGGCCAGCGCGTGCTCACGAGCCGCGCGGCCGTCGACGCCCGCCGGCACACCGAGCTGCTCGCGCCGATGCTCGTCGAGACGCTGACGGCCGCCGGGACCGGCGTCGAGGAGGTCACGCACGTCGCGGTCGGGACTGGGCCGGGGCCCTTCACCGGGCTGCGGGTCGGGCTGGTGACTGCGCAGACCTTCGCCCACGCCCGCGGCATCGGCGTCCACGGGGTCTGCTCGCTCGACGCGCTCGCCGCCGCAGCCGCCGGGCAGGGGCACGAGGGCGACCTGCTCGTCGCGACGGACGCCCGGCGCAAGGAGGTCTACTGGGCGCGCTACCGCTGCGCCGACGGTGGAGTGACCCCCCTCGACGAGCCGACCGTGACCAAGCCGGCCGACCTGCCCGAGGAGGTGCGCTCGCTGCCCACCGTCGGGCGCGGGCCGTTGATCTACCCCGAGCTGCTGGCCCACCCGCTCGACCCGTCGGGCACCGACCTGCTCGACGTCGACGCGGGCGTCCTCGCAGCCGTGGCCGCCGCCCGCATCGACGCGGGAGAAGCGATGCCCGTCGAGCCGCTCTACCTGCGCCGTCCCGACGCCGTCGCGCCGGGCGCGCCCAAGGTGGCCCGATGACCGCGGTGACGTCGCCGCCCTTCGTCCTGCGGGAGGTGCGCTGGCAGGACCTCGCCGAGCTCGCCGCGCACGAGGTCGAGCTCTTCGGCAGCGAGGCGTGGTCACTCGAGTCGTGGTGGGGTGAGCTCGCCGGCCGACCGCGCCGCGAGTACCTGGTGGCCGAGGACGCCGACGGCATCGTCGGGTACGCCGGCCTCGACCACGGCGGTGACGTCAGCGATGTCATGACGATCGCGACGCTGCCGCGGGCCCGCCGCACCGGGCTGGGCCGGCACCTGCTCGAGGCGCTCGTCGCCCGCTCGCGGGCCGCAGGTGCCGCGCGCCTGCTGCTCGAGGTCCGTGAGGACAACACGGCGGCGCGCGGGTTGTACGCGCAGCGTGGCTTCGAGCTGCTGCAGACCCGGCGTGGCTACTACCCGGGTGGGGTCGACGCGCTCGTCCTCGCCCTCGACCTGACGACGGAGGACCCGACATGAAGGACGCCCCCCTGGTCCTGGGCATCGAGACCTCCTGCGACGAGACCGGTGTCGGCATCGTGCACGGCACCGACCTGCTCTTCGACGCGATCGCCTCGAGCGTCGACGAGCACGCCCGGTTCGGTGGTGTCGTCCCCGAAGTGGCCTCCCGGGCCCACCTCGAGGCGATGGTCCCGACGATCGAGCGCGCCTGTCGTGAGGCCGGGGTGGCCCTCTCGGACCTCGACGGCATCTCGGTGACCGCCGGGCCCGGCCTGGCGGGTGCGCTCATGGTGGGCGTCGCGTCGGCCAAGGCGCTCGCGGTCGCGCTCGGCGTGCCGCTCTACGGCGTCAACCACCTCGCCAGCCACGTGGCCGTCGACATCGTCGAGCACGGGCCGCTGCCGGAGCCGACGATGGCCATGCTCGTCAGCGGCGGGCACTCCTCGCTGCTCCTCGTGCCCGACGTCACCCACGACATCCGCAGCCTCGGGTCGACGATCGACGACGCCGCGGGCGAGGCCTTCGACAAGGTCGCGCGCGTGCTCGGGCTGCCCTTCCCCGGCGGGCCGCACATCGACCGCGCGGCGACCGACGGGCAGATCACCATCGACTTCCCGCGGGGCCTCTCCAGCCGCAAGGACATGGAGCGGCACCGCTTCGACTTCTCCTTCTCCGGGCTCAAGACGGCGGTGACCCGCTGGGTGCAGGCCGAGCAGGCCGCCGGGCGTGACGTGCCCGTCGCCGACGTCGCCGCGTCCTTCCAGGAGGCCGTCGTCGACATCCTCACCCGCAAGGCGGTGCTCGCCTGCACCGAGCACGACGTCGCCGCGCTCCAGGTCGGTGGCGGCGTCGCCGCGAACTCACGGCTGCGGGCGATGGCCCAGCAGCGCTGCGACGACGCCGGCATCCAGCTGCGCGTGCCGCGCCCCGGGCTGTGCACCGACAACGGCGCGATGGTCGCGAGCCTCGGCGCCCAGATGATGATGAAGGGCCGCCCGGCCAGCGACCTGTCCCTGCCCGCCGACAGCTCGCTGCCGGTGACCGACGTGCGCACCGGGCTCCCGGTGCACGTCGACCACGACCACGCGCACTGAGGGTCAGCCGCAGCGCAGCAGACCCATGTCCTCCTTGAGCGTGAGGACCCGGGTGACGGAGGCGGTGACCTGCTGCGCGAAGGCGGGATCCCCCTTCGCCTCGTCCTGGATCGCCGTGACCATCGTCGGGACCTGCGCGGGGTCGGCGGTCAGGACGATGTCGCCGCCGGCGGCGATGAACTTCGTCGCCCGCTCGCCCACGGGCGTCGCCGCGACAGCCTTGGCCGCACCCACGTCATCGGTGATCGCGACCCCGTCGAAGCCGAGGTCCTCGCGCAGCATCCCCGTGACGATCTTCTCGGAGAACAGTGCCGGGGTCTCGCCGTCGATCTTCGGGTAGTGGGCGGAGCCGACCATGACGATCCGGGTCCCGCCCTCGATGTTCTGGGCGAAGGGGGCGAGGTAGGGGTCCTTGGTCGTCGCCGTCGTGTCGCTGATGCCGGTGGCGGTCAGGTCGGTGTTGCCGGTGATCCGGCCGATGCCGGGGAAGTGCTTGACGGTCGGCTCGACGCCCGCGTCCTGCATGCCCCGGGCGAAGGCGAGCGCCCCCTTACCGGCGGCCTGAGGGGTGGAGCCGTACTGGCGGCCCCACTTGCCGATCGGCTCGTTGGCACGCCCGATCTCGGCCGGGACGGTGTCGGCGACCGGGGCGAGGTTGACGTTGACGCCGGCCCGCTCCAGCTCCGCGCCCCAGGCCTTGGCGGAGGAGCGCAGGTCCGGGTCCTGGGCCTGCTCGAGCCCGGAGGGCAGCTCGGTGAAGCCCTCGCCCGTGAGCTGCTGGACCTCACCGCCCTCTTGGTCGGCGGCGACGAGCATGCCGACCTTGGTGCCGTCGACGGTGGGGGAGACCTCCTGCAGGTGGCTGCTCGCGGCGGCCACGGTCGAGGACCCCTGCCAGCCGCCGAGGTAGAGCATCGAGCCCAGGCCCTGCTGGCTGATCGCGGGGTCGAGGCTGGTCACCGGCCCGGGCTGCATGGCGGCCATGATGAGCTGGCCCGCCTGCTGGGTCGGGGTCATGGCGTCGCGGACGCTGCTGACGCACGAGCTCGCGGCCGGGGCTGCAGCGCTCGTCGAGGTGCCGGACGTGCTGCTGGAGGCGCTGCGGCTGCTCGAGGACGAGGACGAGGTCGCGGACGCGGACGAGGTCGCGGACGACGACGTGGCGGAGGTCGAGGTGCTCGCGGCGGAGCTGCTCGACGAGCCCTCGGAATCGGCGCCGCAGCCCACGAGGGCGAGGACGGCGAGGCCGGCGGCGGCACGGGTCAGCTGACGAGGGCGGGACGGCATGGCCGCAGGTTACCCGGGAGTCCTGTGGGCAACATTCGGCGAACGACCGGTGACGCGTCGCCGGTGCTGTACGGAGCCGGAGTTCGCCGCTACTGTGACCTGCGACAACACACGTCTGGGGAGGCGCGATGCGTACACGTACGTCGATGTTCCGGTGGTTCCTCGCCACCGTCTTGGCCATGTTCACCGGGTTCGCGGTGGCGCCGTCGGCGTCCGCCGCCGAGATCGAGTCGGGTGGTCCGCTCACCTCGATCAACATCTCGCCGCTGCTCAACTGCGATGTCCGCTACGCGGGCGACCTGCAGGGCGAGTGGTACGACGACATCGCCTGTGGCACCTTCGTCGCCTTCGACGGAAGCCTCTACGGTCCTGACGACCTGCCGGCGGGCAGCGGCGCGACCGGCGTCGCGGAGTACGAGCCCTTCACCGCCATCTCCCAGAGCGGCCCGACCGGTACCGGGACGAGTGCCGATCCGTTCTCCATCACCACCACCGTCGGTCTCGGCGACACGGGCGCGACCCTGACGCAGGTCGACTCCTACGTCAGTGGCGCGACGGCCTACCGGACGGACATCCGGATCACGGGCGGGGCGACCACCGGTGACGCCGTGATCTTCCGTGGTGGCGACTGCTACCTCCAGGACAGCGACGTGGGTCTCGGCGACGTCTACGACGGCGTCTCGCCCGTCTGCAAGGCGCAGCCCGACTCGGAGAACCCCGAGCGGGTCGAGGGCTTCCGCCCGCTGAGCAGCGGCGCGGCGTACATCGAGGCCAGCTTCGGCCAGGTGTGGCGCGCGATCGGCTCCGGGGCGATGCTGCCCAACACCTGCCGGTGCGAGGAGGAGATCGACAACGGCATCGCGATCTCGTGGGCGCGTGAGCTGACCCAGGGCGCGACGGTGACGCTGTCGAGCCTGACCTTCTTCTCCCCCGTCGGGGCGACGCCCGTGACCGTGACCAAGACGGTGGACCAGGCGCAGGTCAGTGCGGGGTCCGAGGTGACCTACACGATCACGGTGTCCAACCCCGGCGCGACGGCCCAGGTCCTGAGCTCGGTGACCGACAGCCTGCCCGAGGGCTTCACCTACGTGCCGGGTTCGACGACCGGTGCGACGACGAGCGACCCGAGCGGCACCACCGACCTCACCTGGACGGGTGACATCGAGGTGCCGGCGGCGACCGGGGACGACCTGGGCTCGGTCTCGCTGAGCTTCCGGGCCACGGCCTCCGACGTCCCCGGGACGTACACCAACTCGGCGAGCGCGACGGGTGAGGGCGTCACCGTCGTCTCCGCCGACGACACCGCCCCGGTGACCGTCACGGCCGCCACCTCGACGACCTCGAGCTCGTCCTCGAGCACGTCGACCTCGTCCTCGTCCAGCACCTCGTCGAGCAGCACGTCCTCGACGAGCTCGACGTCGACGACGGACCCGACCGCGACGACCACCACCGAGCCGACGTCGACCACGACGAGCGAGCCCACGGCGACGGTCTCCACGGATGGCCCGGAGACGCCGAGCGTCGTCCAGACCGACGGTGGTCCGATGGGGTCCGCCCCCCAGGGTGCGTTGCTGCTCCTGGCCGGGATCGCTGGACTGGGCCTGCTGCTCGCCATGCGGTGGGCGGCCATCCGGCCGGACCGGCGCCACTGACCGGCGGTCCTGACTGACCCAGAGCGCGCATCTCCCCGGGGGATGCGCGCTCTGGTCGTTCCTTGGCGCGCACTTCCCCGGGGAGATGCGCGGGTTGGGGGCGGTGGGCCTCGCCGGCCCGGGCGCTCAGTCGCCCGCGGGGTCGACGGGTCGGACCACGAGGACGACCTGGGCCCCGGCGACGCGGGTGAGCACGATCGTCGCGCTCTCGCCGCTGCCGGCGTCGCGGCCGATCTTCAGCTGGCGGCGCAGTTGGTCCTCGTCGAGGCGGATGCCGCGCTTCTTGACCGTCAGGCCGGTGATGCCGCGCTCACGCAACCACGCTCGCAGGCCCTTGACGGAGAACGGCATCGCCTCGAGCACCTCGAACCGGCGGGCGTGGCCGAGGTCGACGGCCAGGTCGCTCGTGACGTACCCGAGGCCCGCCTCGAGCTCCATCCCGGAGACCGCCCCGGTGACGGTGCCGATGAGCCCGGCGCGGTTGACCGCGCGGTCCGCCTCGTAGAGCCACGCACCGATGTCGGTGAGGGAACCGGCCGCTGCCGGGTCGTCCTCGCAGGTGCGCTGGTCGACCTCGACGGGCGGCGCCCCCTTCCTCAGCACGCGGGCGCTGCGGCCGGCCTCCTTGACGAGGGGACCCCACCAGACGGTGCACTCGAGGACCGTGCCCTGCCACGACGTCCACTGGGCCTCGGTGCCGAGCGGCGGGATGTCGTGGGGGAGTGACGGGCTGAGCTTGGCCCCGGTCGCCGGGACGTCGCGTGCAACGGAGACGACGAAGTCCCACGACGGCGAGATCTCGTCGAGCCGGAAGACCCGCCGGGTGCGCCCGGAGCGGTCGGTGACCCCGGGGGTGCGGCGTGCGGGGTCCAACCACACGCCCGTGCGGGAGTGAAGGGGGTCCAGCGGCGGCTCGAAGTCCTCGGCCACGCCCGTGCGGGCCCGACTGTCGGGCCACGGCCGCAGGTTGACGTCGGCCAGGGCGGCGGTGAGCGGGTCGGCGTCCACGCCGTGCACCGTGACGCCCAGCGCGCTCATCGCCATGGCGTCCGAGCCGATGCCGCAGCCGAGGTCGTGGACCGTGGCCAGGCTTGCCGACGCGTACCGGCCCGCGTGGGTGGCAGCGACCTCGAGTCGGCTGGCCTGCTCGAGACCGTCGGCGGTGAAGAGCATCCCCTCGGCGAACTCGCCGAACTTGTCCTGCGCGCGGGCGCGCAGCCGCTTCTGGGTCAGGAGGGCGGCGACCTGCTCGGGGGACAGTCCGGAGGCGCGCAGTCGCGAGGCCTGACCGACGGCGTCGGACTCGGAGTACTCGGGCAGATCGTGGAGTGCGGCATGCCCCTCGGGGGAGGCGAGCCAGCGCACGGTCGTCAGATCCACGCCGCCCATTGTCACGTACGTGAGAGTGATTGGCACTCGGGTTGACCGAGTGCCAGATCACTGCCTAGATTTGGCATTGGCACTCACCGATGGCGAGTGCCAGATGCACGGCAGGTCGACCCCCGCGACGGCGACCCGTCACGCACGCCCCAGAACTCAACTCACGACCCTCACACAAAGGAGTCAGCGTGTCGGTTTCCATCAAGCCGCTCGAGGACCGCATCGTGGTCCAGTCCGTCGAGGCCGAGCAGACCACTGCGTCCGGCCTCGTCATCCCGGACACCGCCAAGGAGAAGCCGCAGGAGGGTGAGGTCGTCGCGATCGGCCCCGGCCGCTTCAACGAGGACGGCGACGAGCGCATCCCCATGGACATCGCCGTCGGCGACCGCGTCATCTACTCCAAGTACGGCGGCACCGAGATCAAGCACGGTGGCCAGGAGTACCTGATCCTCTCCGCGCGCGACGTGCTCGCGATCGTTTCCTGAACGATCTGACGCTCACAGCAGTACGCAGCTGACGCCCCGGGCGGGCCCACCCGGGTCCTCCCGGGGTGTCGCGCTTCCCCCCTTCGTAGAACCAAAGGACAGACATGGCCAAGGAACTGGAGTTCAACGACTCCGCCCGTGACGCCCTCCAGCGCGGCGTCGACCAGCTCGCCAACGCCGTCAAGGTGACGCTCGGCCCCAAGGGCCGCAACGTCGTCATCGACAAGGCGTGGGGCGCGCCGACCATCACCAACGACGGTGTGACGATCGCCCGCGAGGTCGAGCTCGAGGACCCGTACGAGAACCTCGGCGCCCAGCTCGCCAAGGAGGTCGCGACCAAGACCAACGACGTCGCCGGTGACGGCACGACGACCGCGACCGTCCTCGCCCAGGCGATGGTCCGCGAGGGTCTGCGCAATGTCGCGGCGGGCGCTGCCCCGTCCGGCCTCAAGCGCGGCATCGACAAGGCCGTCGAGGCGGTCTCCGGTCGCCTCCTCGAGATCGCCCGCGACGTCGAGGGCAAGGATGAGATCGCCCAGGTCGCGTCCCTGTCCGCGCAGGACCAGGGCATCGGCGGGATCATCGCCGACGCCTTCGACAAGGTCGGCAAGGACGGCGTCATCACCGTCGAGGAGTCCTCGACCGCCGAGACCGCGCTCGACTTCACCGAGGGCATGCAGTTCGACAAGGGCTTCATCAGCCCCTACTTCGTCACCGACCCGGAGCGCATGGAGGGCGTCCTCGAGGACGCCTACGTCCTGATCAACCAGGGCAAGATCTCCACGATCCAGGACATCCTGCCGGTGCTGGAAAAGGTCGTGCAGTCCGGCAAGCCGCTGCTGATCATCGCCGAGGACATCGACGGTGAGGCCCTCTCGACGCTTGTCGTCAACAAGCTCAAGGGTGTCTTCAACGTCGCGGCCGTCAAGGCCCCCGGCTTCGGCGACCGCCGCAAGGCGATGCTGCAGGACATGGCCATCCTCACCGGTGGTCAGGTCATCGCCGAGGAGGTCGGCCTCAAGCTCGACCAGGTCTCCCTCGAGGACCTCGGCCAGGCCCGTCGCGTCGTCGTCACGAAGGACAACACGACGATCATCGACGGTCAGGGCAACGCCGACGACGTCAACGGTCGCGTTGGCCAGATCAAGGCCGAGATCGAGCGCACCGACTCCGACTGGGACCGCGAGAAGCTCCAGGAGCGCCTCGCCAAGCTCGCCGGTGGCGTCTGCGTCATCCAGGTCGGTGCCCACACCGAGGTCGAGCTCAAGGAGAAGAAGCACCGCATCGAGGACGCGATCTCCGCGACCCGCGCGGCCATCGAGGAGGGCATCGTCGCCGGCGGTGGCTCCTCGCTCGCCCACGCGGTCGCCGTCCTCGACGGTCTCTCGCTCGAGGGCGACGAGCAGGTCGGCGCCAACATCGTGCGCTCGGCCGCCGTCGAGCCGCTGCGCTGGATCGCCGAGAACGCTGGCCTCGAGGGCTACGTCGCCGTCGCCAAGGTCCAGGAGCTGACCCCCGGTCAGGGCCTGAACGCCGCGACGGGTGAGTACGGCGACCTCGTCGGCCAGGGCGTCATCGACCCGGTCAAGGTCACCCGCTCCGCGCTCGTCAACGCCGCGTCGATCGCGTCGATGGTCCTCACCACCGACACCCTCGTCGTGGAGAAGAAGGAGGAGCCCGAGGCTGCCGGCCACGGTCACTCCCACTGATCTCCTGACCGCCTCGAGGGCGGTGTCCTGAGGCGCGAGTCTGCGCAGCAGGCGGGCCTCGAAGGGGGCGTCGCACCGATCCGGTGCGGCGCCCCCTTCGTCGTGCTCGAAACCCTCTTGACAGTCACTACTCACACAGTGAATAGTCGTTCGCATGACGACGGGGCACGTACTCATGGGGCTGCTGAGCAGGGGGCCGCAGCACGGGTACGACCTGAAGCGTCACCACGACGAGCTGCTCCCGGCGGCCCGGCCCATGGCCTTCGGGCAGGTGTACGCGGCGCTGGGGCGGCTCGCCGGCAAGGGCTTCGTGAGCGAGGCGGCGACCGAGCGGGCCGGTGGGCCGGAGCGCACCGTCTACGAGCTGACGGACACCGGCCGCGACGAGGTCGATCGCTGGGCGGCCGAGGCCGAGGGGCCCACCGAGCACATCGCCAACCCGCTCGCCACCAAGGTCGCGGTCGCGCTGCTCGTCGGGGGGCAGGACGCGGCGCGGGCCTTCCTGCGGCGCCAGCGGGCCGCCCACCTCGAGCGTATGCGCGAGCTGACCCGCGACAAGCGGGAAGCGAAGGGGGACCTGCACCGGGTCCTCGCCGCGGACTACGCACTGGGCCACCTGGATGCGGACGTCCGGTGGATGGAGGACGCGCTCGAGCGCGTCCACGACCTCGAAGGGGACACGAGACGATGACCACCCACCCGCCAGGGCACGCCCTGGCCGTCCACGCGACCGGCGTCGCCCACGACTACGGCCGGCGCCCCGCGTTGCGCGGGGTCGACCTGTCCGTCGCCGCGGGGGAGATGGTGGCCGTCACCGGCCCCAGCGGCTCCGGCAAGTCGACCCTGCTCCACGCGCTCTCGGGGGTCCTTCGGCCGGACGAAGGGGAGGTCCGTCTCGGCGACGAGGTGGTCACCACGATGTCCGAGGACGCGCGCTCGCGGCTGCGGCGCACGCGGGTGGGGGTGCTCTTCCAGTTCGGCCAGCTCATCGACGAGCTGACCCTGGCCGACAACGTCGCCCTGCCCCTCCTGCTCGAGCGGCGCAAGCGCGCCGAGGCGATGGAGACAGCCCGTGCGTGGCTGACGCGGGTCGGGGTCGGCGACCTCGCCGACGAGCTCCCGGGGCAGGTGAGCGGAGGCCAGGCGCAGCGCGCGGCGCTCGCCCGCGCCCTCGTGACCAACCCCGGGGTGCTCTTCGCCGACGAGCCGACGGGCGCGCTCGACTCCCGGGCCGGTAGCGACGCGATGGACCTGATCACCGACCTGGCCGCGGAGGAGGGGATGACGGTCGTGCTCGTCACCCACGACGCGCGGATCGCGGCCTACGCCGACCGCGAGGTCGTCCTGAGGGATGGCCTTGTCGATGCCGACGAGACGGCGGTCGTAGGGTGAGCCTGTCGTGGGTCGAGGCGACCCGGTTGACGGCGAAGGGGGGACCCGACGACCGTCTGCGGCGTTGGCTCATGACCGGCTGCGCCGCACTCGCCACGATGCTGGTGGCAGCAGCGGCGACGATCCCGTCGCAGATAGGTGAGGTCTGGAGTGCCTCGGTGCTCGGTCCCCTCCTGCAGGACACGCAGACGGCCGTCGGGGTACTCGTGGCGCTCGCGGTGTTGGCCGTCCCCGTCCTTCACCTGATGAGCCAGGCGGTCCGTGTCGGGGCCCCGGCGCGGGAGCGTCGCCTCTCGGCGATGCGCATGGCGGGAGCGACCCGGGGAGAAATCCGCCAGGTCGTGCGGATGGAGGCACTCGCGTGCGGTGTCCTCGGAACGGTTCTCGGAGTGGCTGGCTTCTACGCCTTCCTGTGGGCCGCCCCCCATGTCCTGACCGTCCGGTACGAGGACCACGGCGAGGACATCGGGGCGTACGGGGCGGATGTCGCCTCCGGGACCCGTCCGGTCATCGCCCTCGACGTCTGGCCGCACCCGATCACCGTCGTGGCCGCAGCGCTCGTCGTCCCGCTCGTGGCCGCACTCGTCGTGCCGCTCACCGCGCGGTGGGTCGCGGTGGGTGCCAGTCGGGTAGTGCGGGATGACCGAGAGATGAGCCCGACACTCGCTCTGGGCCTGCTGGGGAGCACGATGGTGGCCGGCACGTGCGTCCTCGCGATGATCTTCGTCCCGGTGGACGGGGGGTCTGCGGCCGGGCGGGTCGTGTCTGCTCTCGTCATCCCCCTGTTCCTTGCCACCTGCGGCATGGCCGTGTGCCTGCTGGCCGTCTCCGCCTCGGGTGTCGCCGCGCGGCTCGGTGCGGCGTTTGCGCGCAGCGGTCGTCCAGCGTCGGTCCTCGCCGGGCGGATGATGCAGGCGCACCCTCGACTCGCCGCCCGCTCGGCCGTCTCGCTCGTGCTCGTTGGACTCGTCGGGGGCGTAGCGGTTCCCCTGCAGGGCGTGCTCGAGTCGGAGTTCCTGAGGATGGGCGCGCCCGGACGTGGTCCCACGATCTCCCCTGAGGGGGTGCCGTCGTCCGACCTGCTCTACTACACCGTCCCCGTCATGGCGGTGCAGGCACTCGCCGCGATCGCCGCCGTGCTCGGCGCAGTGGGGCTGGTCGTCGCCGTGTCCGAGCAGGTCGGCCTGCGCGGCCGTGACCTCGCACGGCAGGTGGCGGTCGGCGTACCCAGAGCTGTGGTGCGGCGGGCACTCCTCGTCGAGGCCGCGTCGCCGGTCGCCATCATGGCGACCCTGGCCCTGGTCGCCGGCGCGGCCGTCCCCGTCCTCTCGGTGACGTTGACCGGCAACGCCGAGCTGCTCGACAGGGTTCTGTGGGGGCGGCTGGCCGGGCTGTGGGTGCTCCTCGTCGGGGCAGCGGTCGCAGCGAGCTGGCTCGGCGGGTTCGCCCTGCCGAGCGCTGCCGAACCGCAGCGCATCCGCGATCGGGAGTGACCCCCTTCGCCTCCGTCGTCGCTACATTGATCGGCAACGGGGGGCGACGAGGCCACCCGACCCATGAGAGGTGGCACCAGATGGCTGCAGTTGACGACATCCTCCGCAACCTGCCGATCGACCAGCTCGCCCAGCAGGTGGGCGCCCAGCCCCAGGAGGTCGAGCAGGCCGTGCAGCAGGCGCTGCCCGCGCTGCTGGGTGGCCTGCAGGCCAATGCACAGGACCCGGCCGGCGCGGACTCGATCATCCACGCGCTCGGCGACCACCAGGACGACTTGGTGGCAGGTGGCGTGGACCTGCGCCGCATCGACACCAACGACGGGGAAAAGATCGCGTCCAACATCTTCGGCTCCAACGAGCCGCAGGTGTACTCGGCGCTCGGAGGCGGTGCGGGCGGTGCGCTCGTCAAGCGCCTCATCCCGATCCTCGCCCCGATCGTCCTGTCCTACATCTCGAAGAAGGTGCTCGGGGGTGCCGGCGGCGGCACCACGGCCGGTGCCGCGCCCGGCGGTGGGGGAGTGCCGTCCGGCGGCGAGGGAGCCCTGCCGGGGCGGGGTACGGCCCAGGCCGGGCCGGCGGGTGGGGGCGCACTGGACTCGATCCTGCGCGACGTCCTCGGCTCCGCCGTCGGCGGCGGCACGACCCAGCAGCAGGCGCCCCCGCAGAGCGGCGGCAGCATCATCGACATCCTCGGAGGGCTGCTCGGCGGCGGGCGCCGCTGACGCGCCGCACCCTCACAACGCGTCGAGGTGCCCGGGACCAGGTCCCGGGCACCTCGACGCGGAGAGGGCGGATCAGTCCGTGACGATGACCCGGACCTCGACGGTCTCGGGCAGGTCGCGCAGGCGCTGCTCGGTGTCCGCCGGCAGGTGGCCGGCCAGGTCGGTGACGGCGTAGCCGTACTCGCCCTTGGTGCTCAGCTGTTGGCTGTCGATGTTGACGTCGCCCTCGGACAGGATCGTGTTGACCCGCGCGAGGACGCCAGGGACGTTCTGGTGCAGGTGGAGGATGCGCGTGCCGCCCTGGGCGACGGGGGCGGCGACGGCCGGCACGTTGACCGACATCGTCGTGGCGCCGCTGGTCGCCCAGTCACGCAGCTTGCCTGAGACGTAGCGGCCGATGTCGAGCTGCGCCTCCTCGGTGGACCCGCCGACGTGCGGGGTGAGGATGACGTTGGGGATGCCCTGCAGGCAGTTCTCGAAGGGGTCGCCCGCCTTCTTCGGCTCCGTCGGGAAGACGTCGACCGCCGCCCCCGCGATGTGCCCGGAGAGCAGGTTGTCGCGCAGCGCCTCGAGGTCGACGACGAAGCCGCGGGAGAGGTTGAGGAAGAGGCTGCGGGGACGCATCTTGGCGAACTGCTCGGCCCCGAAGTTGCCGGCATTGCCCGCGCGACCGTCGACGTGCAGCGTGATCGTCTCGCAGGTCTCGAGCAGCTCGTCGAGGGTCTCGCACTTCTTGGCGTTGCCCAGCGGGAGCTTGTCCTCGAGGTCGTAGAAGGAGACGTGCATGCCGAAGGCCTCGGCGACGACCGACAGCTGGGCGCCGATGTTGCCGTAGCCGATGATGCCGAGCGTGCGGCCGCGCACCTCGTGCGCGCCCTTCGCCGACTTGTCCCAGACGCCGGCGTGCAGCGCAGCGTTCTTGTCCGTCAGGTGGCGGGCGAGCGAGATGATCTCGCCGAGGGCGAGCTCGACGACGCTGCGCGTGTTGGAGAAGGGGGCGTTGAAGACGACCGTGCCGGCCTGGGCGGCGGCGTCGAGGTCGATCTGGTTGGTGCCGATGCAGAAGGCGCCGATGACCTTCAGCTCCGGCCGCGCCTCGAGGACCGCGCGGGTGACGTGGGTCTTGGAGCGGATACCGAGCATGTCGACGCCCTCCAGGGCGGCGATGAGCTCGGCCTCGTCGAGGGCACCGGAGCGCGTCTCGACCTCGTAGCCGGCGTCGGTCAGGGCCTCGCGGGCGGTGTCGTGGATGTTTTCGAGCAGCAGCACCTTCACGCCCTGCAGGGTATGCCCGGCCCCGATGTGACCTCGCACGCGCCCGCCATCCGGGACCCGGACCCGCTGGGCGGAACCGAAACCCCACGGGCGCAACGCCGCTGGCTAAGGTGTGGGCCATGCATCTCTTGGGTGTCCTCGGCGGTATGGGCTGGTCGGCGACGGCGGAGTACTACCGCCGTCTCAACGAAGGGGTCGACGCCCGCCTCGGGGGCCTGCACAGCGCGCGCGTGCTCATCCACAGCGTCGACTTCCAGCCCATCGACGATGCGGAAAATGCCGGTGACTGGGACGCCATGGCGCGCACGCTCGTCGACGCCGCCCAGAGCCTGCAGGCCGGGGGAGCGGAGGGCATCCTGCTCGCCGCCAACACGATGCACGCCGTCGCCGACCGCATCGTCGAGGCCGTCGACGTCCCCTTCCTCCACATCGCCGAGGCGACCGCCCGCCGCGTCGAGGCCGCCCGCCAGCGCAAGGTCGGGCTCGTCGCCACCGCGACGACGATGGCGGGGGACTTCTACACGACCCCCTTCGAGCAGCGGGGGATCGAGGTGATCCTGCCCGAGGAGGGCCAGCGACCCGAGGTCGACCGGATCATCTACGAGGAGCTCGTCCACGGGGTCATCAAGGACACCTCGCGCCGCGAGCTGCGGACCGTCATGCAGGGGATGGCCGACCGCGGGGCCGAGTGCGTCGTCCTGGCCGGCACAGAGATCGGTCTGCTCATCGAGGAGGACGACTGCCCCGTCCCGTTGCACGACACGACGGCGATCCACGTCGACCAGGCCCTCGACTGGATGCTCTCCGAGGGGTGAGTCACCAGGGGACGTCGATCTCCGGCTCTCCCGTGACGACCTCGATCGCCTGACCGGCGAGCTCGACGATGCTGCCGGCGCGGATCTGCGCGCCGCGGCGGGACTCGACCTCGCCGTCGACGCTCACCTGTCCGGCGGCGATGACCTCGCGGGCCGTGGCCCCGTCCTCCACGAGCCCGGCGAGCTTGAGCAGCTGGCCGAGGCGGATGGACTCGTCGCGGATGTGGACCGGTTCGGGGGAGCTCACCCGACCAGCCTAGGACGCGAAGGGGGGACCTCAGCCGGCGAGGCCCGCGGCGGCGATGTCGCGGTCGGCGAGGATGACCTGGCGCTCGTCCTCGGTGAGGCCGCCCCAGACGCCGAAGGGCTCGCGGATGGCCAGGGCGTGCTCGCGGCAGGCGGCGATGACGGGGCAGGCCGCGCAGATCTCCTTGGCGGCGGCGTCACGGAGGCGACGGGCAGCACCGCGCTCGCCGTCGGGGTGGTAGAACGACTCGCTGCCGGTCTCGCGGCAGGCCCCCTCGAACTGCCACTCCCACAGGTCCGCGACCGGACCGGGTGCGCTCGTGACGTGTCCCATGATCTTCCTCCGAGCCTCTCGGCGGGTCCGTGCTCCCCCACCTTCCTGAGGGCCAACCTAAGGAGATCGACACCAACGCAGGTCGTCCAAAAAGTATGGATTGGCCCCGAAAAACCGGGGTTTGGTCAGGGAATGGTCAGGTCAGGAGGCGCTCTCACGGTGGCCTACGATAGGGAGATGGATTTCGGTAACCCGACGGACCGTGACGACACCGGGGCCCAGGGCCCGAACCCCTTCGCCAAGGTCGGCCTGACCTACGACGACGTCCTCCTCCTGCCCGGCTACAGCGAGCTGGCACCCGGGGACCTCGACACGACGACGCGCCTGACGCGGGAGATCAACATCAAGACGCCGCTCATCTCGGCGGCCATGGACACCGTGACCGAGTCGCGGATGGCGATCGCCATGGCCCGGCAGGGCGGCATCGGCGTGCTGCACCGCAACCTCTCGATCGAGGACCAGGCCTACCAGGTCGACCTCGTCAAGCGGACCCAGACCGGCATGATCACCAACCCGGTCGTCATCGGCCCCGACGCGACCCTCGACGAGCTCGACCAGCGCTGCGGCGAGTACCGCGTCTCGGGCCTGCCGGTCGTCGATGGCGACAACGTGCTCATCGGCATCATCACCAACCGCGACCTGCGCTTCACCCCGGTCGCCGAGTGGGCCACGACCCTCGTGCGCGATGTCATGACCCCGATGCCCCTCATCACCGCGCCGGTCGGCATCTCCCACGAGGACGCGACCCTCCTGCTGCGCCAGCACAAGCGCGAGCGGCTCCCGATCGTCGACGACGGGGGCCGTCTGGCCGGTCTGATCACGGTCAAGGACTTCGTCAAGAGCGAGCAGTTCCCCCACGCGAGCAAGGACGGCCAGGGTCGCCTGCTCGTCGGTGCGGCCATCGGCTACTTCGGTGACGCGTGGGAGCGCGCGACGACCCTCATCGACGCCGGGGTCGACGTCCTCGTCGCCGACACCGCGCACGGCCACGTCAAGCTGCTGCTCGAGATGTGCGAGCGGCTGAAGCAGGACCCCGCCACCCGTCACGTGCAGGTCATCGGCGGCAACGTCGCGACCCGCGAGGGCGCGCAGGCCTTCATCGACACCGGCGTCGACGCCATCAAGGTCGGGGTCGGCCCGGGCTCGATCTGCACGACGCGCATCGTCACCGGCGTCGGCGCACCGCAGATCACCGCGGTCCACGACGCATCCCTGGCCGCTCGCCCGGCGGGCGTTCCGGTCATCGCCGACGGCGGCCTGCAGTACTCCGGTGACATCGCCAAGGCCCTCGTCGCGGGCGCCGACTCCGTCATGGTCGGCTCCCTGCTGGCCGGCTGCGAGGAGAGCCCCGGCGAGCTGATCTTCATCAACGGCAAGCAGTTCAAGGCCTACCGCGGCATGGGCAGCCTCGGCGCCATGAGCAGCCGCGGCAAGAAGTCGTTCTCCAAGGACCGCTACTTCCAGGCCGAGGTCACCAGCGACGACCAGCTCGTGCCCGAGGGCATCGAGGGCCGGGTCGCCTACCGCGGCACCCTCGCCCAGGTCGCGCACCAGATGGTCGGTGGCCTGCGCCAGTCGATGTTCTACGTCGGCGCCGGTACGGTCCCGGAGCTGCAGGCGAAGGGGAAGTTCGTCCGGATCACGTCCGCCTCGCTCAAGGAGAGCCACCCGCACGACATCCAGGGCATCGTCGAGGCGCCCAACTACAGCCTCGGCTGAGCGAGGTCGAGGTGACCCGCGAGCAGACCGGGCCGGCAGCTCCTCCCCGGGAGATCGGTCCGGTCTGGTGGTTGATGCAGGGCGCCGGGTTCGCCTTCAACCTGGTGCTCACGGCGGTCCTGGCGTTCGCCCTGTCGATGCTCACCCGGATGGTCGTCGAGGGGACGACGGAGCCGGACCCCCACCTGCCCACGATCATCGTGTGGTTCGTCGTGTGCGTCCTGCTCATCGTCGTGCCGCTCACCCGGGGGTCCTGGCGCGAGCTCAAGGACGAGCGGGTGCACGTCGACAGCTTCGGCAACGAGCTGCGCATCGACCGGTGGTCGGCCTCGCACGAGCGGGAGCGGTTCGCCGAGCGGGTCGCCGCCGACCTGCGGGGACGCGAGCGGATGCGGGAGAGCCGCCCGGAGCCCGAGCCGGAGTCCGTCGCCGAGCCGGTCCGTCCTGACCCCACGGACGAGGAGCTGCGCCGAGAGGCGTTGCGCCGCAGGGAGACCGGGCCGGGCATCCCCGACCCGGCCGAGGCCGCCGCCGACGAGGGGCGCTGGGCGCGCCCCCTTCGCCTGCTCGATCGCGTGGCTCTGGTCTGCCTGGCCCTGTGGCTGCCCCTCATCATCGTCGGGGCCCTCGTGATCGGGGCATCGGAGGAGTGGACGTCGTGGGACCTGCCACGGTGGCCCATCCTGCTGACCCTCATCCCGCTGCCCCTGGGCCTGCTGCTCAAGTGGCTCCACCTGTTCCTGCGGCACCGCGTCGTCGGCACCCGCCACAGCCGCAGCGACCTCGCGGGGTTCCAAGGGATGGCGTGGATCATCACGGCCTTCCTGTGCGGGCTCGTCGCCTTCACCGGGCTGATCATGCGCGAGGAAGCATTCGGGATCTTCCTCATCGGCACCCCGCTGACGGTGCTGTGCATCTGGCTGGGCCGGCGCGAGATGCGCCACGCCCTCCCGAGCGCCTCCGGCGGCGGCGGGGACTACTCGGTCCCCGAGATCAGCTCACTCGACTGACGGCCTCCCGGTAGGAGGGCAGCAGTGCCCCGCCGTCACCGGAGCGGTCGACCGACTCCGCCGCGAGCACCGCCCGCACGATCGCCCGCGTGACGCAGTCAGCGGCTGCCGTCTGCAGGGCCACGAGGTCGAAGGGCGTCGTCCTGAGGTGCGACGCAGGAGCCTCGAAGGGGGAAGGGGTCGGGGCGCCACCCGTCGCCAGGGCGAAGACCGTGTCGCCGTCGAAGGCCGTGTGCACCGGTGACAGGGCCCGGGCGAAGCCGTCGTGGCTCACCCCTGCGAGCGTGGCGCAGCCCGCCTTGTCGAGCGTCGCGTCGGTCGCGACGACGGCCAGCGTCGTCGCCGTGCCGGCCCGCAGGGCCTCGGCCTCCGCAGCCTGTCGCTCCCAGTGGGCCTGCACCGCAGCGGGATCCGGCTCCGGCACCGCGGCCTCGCCGGGCACGAGCAGGCGCTCTCCGAGCAGGCGGCCATCGGGCGTCAGCGGTGACCCCACGGCGTTGACGACGACGAGCGCACCGACCGTGGCGCCGTTGTCCAGGACGAGGCTCGCCGAGCCGACGCCTCCGCGCAGGCCTCCGGCTCGCGCGCCCGTGCCGGCGCCGACACCCCCTTCGGCCACCGGCCCGTCACTCGCCGCGGCGTAGGCCGCACGACCCTCGTCCGGGCCCGGGTGGTGCCGCCAGGCGCCGCCACGACCGAGGTCGAAGAGGATCGCCGAGGGCACGATCGGCACGATCTGGCCGGGACCGCCGACGGGCCAGCCCCGCCCTTCGTCCGCCAGCTCCGCCATCACGCCATCGGCCGCCGACAGGCCGAAGGCGCTGCCCCCCGACAGCACGACCGCGTCCACCGCGGTGACGAGGTTGCGGGGGTCGAGCAGGTCGGTCTCGCGGGTGCCTGGCCCGCCCCCGCGCACGTCGACGCCCCCGGTGGAGCCCACCGGGGGGACGACGACGGTCGTGCCGGTCAGCCACCCGCTCTCGTCTCGAGTGGCGTGGCCGACCCGGACTCCCGGGACGTCAGTGATGGCGTTGTGGGCTCCGGGGCGCATGTCACCAGCATGCACCCCGGAGCGGGTTCAGCAGCCGAGCTCCCAGTACCCCGGCGAGGTCTCCTCGAGCTCGGTCGTGACGTACATGTTCCACAGCCCCAGGGCGTCGCCGGAGCCGGTGGCGTAGGTCATCCCGCCCGACTGGTAGGCGCGTCCGGCGGTGGTGTGGGCGTAGTTGCTCGCGGTGACGCACTCGCCGGGCTCCGGCTCGGGGTCGCCCGGGTCACCGGGGTCGCCCGGGTCCGTGGGGTCGCCCGGATCCACCGCGTCGGTCAGGCCGAAGAAGGCCGCGTCGTGCCGCGCCGAGCAGATCGTGTCGAGCATGTAGGCACCCGCCTGGCCGCACTGCACGGGCCCGGTGCCCGGGGCGACGGGCGTGCCGTGGCCCATGCCCTGGACCGAGTAGCGCACGACGGCGTCGTCGCCGTAGCTCGTGCGGGTCGTCCCGGCCGGCAGGCTCGTGGTGCCGGTCGGCGTCGTGCTCACCCCGGCGAGGTCGGTGAACTGGTCGACGAGCTCGGTCGCGTTGGCGGGCACGACGGTCGAGTCGGCGGTGCCGTGCCAGATCGCGACCCGTGGGGCCGGACCGGTGTACCCCGGGTGGCCGGCTCGGGCGAGGTCGCCCCACTGCTGGGGTGTCTTGTGCGGCGGGTTGTTCATGCACCCGAAGGCGTCGACCATGGACGTCGCGCAGTGGTAGGGCAGACCCGCCACGACCGAACCGCCGGCGAAGAGGTCGGGATAGGTCGCGAGCACCCGCGGCGGTCATGCCACCGCCGGCCGAGAGCCCGGTGACGAAGCTGTTGTCGCTGCCGAGGTCGTGCGCGGACCGCGCATGCTGGAGCATCTGGGCGATCGAGGCGACCTCGCCCTGCCCGCGGGTGGTGTCCCCCTTCTCGAAGAAGTTGAAGCACGAGCTGGAGTTGTTGCCCGACGACTGCTGCGGGTAGACGACGGCGAAGCCGTACTCGTCGGCGAGCTGCGACCAGCCCGAGCCGGAGTGGTAGGCCTGCGCGGACTGCGTGCAGCCGTGCAGCGCGACGTCGCTTGTCCGAGACGGCATCAGCCCAAGCGATCCGACGCATGCCGTGCCGGGAGCCTGCGCACGAGCAGGCGCACGGCGTGTGCGCGATGGCGCTCTGGCAACTGGCTCCCGAGCACTGCGGGTCGTTGTCCGACATGCCCATCCCCCTTCGATCTGCATGACAGGTGTCTCCACAGTGGCACCGTGGAGCCCGCCGTGCACCCGCTGGCGGCTCCCGTTCTCGATGTGGATCGGTCGGTAGAACGGTCGCTTCGTCGTGCTTCCGGCTCACGCGACACCCACCGGCATCCATGCCGCGATAAGAGCCATTAGCAGAGGGCCTGGAAGACAAGGGCGCATGCCATCCTTCGGCTATGCAGACAGAAGTCATGGTCGCGTTGGTCGGGATCGGCGGGACCCTGGCCGGCGCTCTTGTTCAGGCCCTCGTCACAGGAAGTGCATCCCGGCGGGCCAGATACGTTGCAGTGCAGGCCAAGTGGGGAATCGTTCTAGGCAAGCTGTTCGACGCTGTGTCGGCTGTGGAGCGGTGGAGTCTTGCTGGGGGTAGCACCGCATCGCCGGAGTCGGTGTCCGAGCTGGAGGCGAAGCTCGATCACGCCTACAACCGGGTGCTCCTCGAGTGTCCACTCGAGTTGTCAAGGCCTGCGACGCATTATTGCGGCCTTGCCTTCGGGTTGCTGCGGGGAGAATCGAGCCTCGAACTGTTGGATGGAGCTCAGCAGAACGTCTATCTCGTCTACCGACACATCGGCGGCATCAACCAGGCAGTCGCCTGGCGGCATCGAGGGGACCGAGCACAGAAGTACATCGCACCCGAGTACCGGGACTAGTCACGGCCTCTTGACCTGGGTCGTCGTCGGAGTCAGCGGCCAGCGCCGACCATGGCCTAGTCGGAAGCTGCCCGGAGCTCGCGACGTCTGGCTCGTCGACCAGTCTGGGATTGCGCGGCACCTCGCAGCCCAGTGGCTCGGTCCGCGCGCCTCCCCGCGCCTCCACCCAGCGACCTCTCAGCCCTTGAACGGGCTCTCGTCATCGCTGGCGAGCCAGTCCCGGTACCTCTGGACACTGGCCAGCCACTCGTCCTCGGTATAGCGCTGCTTCACCAGATGCCAGTCGGGGATCTTGTCCCAGTCGCGGGGGTGTCGCCGCAGGTCGTTGATCCACGACTCCTCGACGGGCTCACGGTCACCGAATGTGGCTGGCTGGTCGTAATTGAACGTGAAGTGATACTCCCCAGAAGGCAGGACCCAGCACTCCATCGAGAACCACGTGCCCTTCCCTGGCTCGTACATGGCTTCGTCGAGGTCCCCTGCGGCGAAGGTGGCCTGGTCCGGGAAGTACCGGACAGCCTCATCCTCGCCGGGAACCTGGGCAAGGAAGTCCAACCACGTATGGCCGTTGATGGTCGTCACGGACGCAATCGCCCGGGTCCATCCGGTGGGGGCTTCTGCAGCCATGTCACGCGCGATCACCTCCTGGAGGTCGCGCACCTTATCGACGTTCATTGGTCCACCTACTTGTTCTTGATCAGTTCCCGGGGCTGCATCTCACCGTTCTTGGTCCATTCGACCATGAAGCGGTCGGGACGTTTGGAGTCTCCCGAGTAGACCGGGATGATTTTGGACTCGATCACCGGTGGAGGGTGCTCCTTCAGCAGCGTTCGCCACTGACGCTCAATGCGTGCGTAGTCTCCCTGGTTGGCCTGCTTCGACATCGCCAGCAGGTTGATTCCCTCGCCCGGCCCGCCCACACCCTTGCCGTAGATGTGCCCGCCCTGGTCACCAGGCAGCCGGTCATCCCCGCCCGCCTTGCGTTGTTGATAACCGTTGCGGTGGCCCGGTTCGTCCGTCAGGACCCCGTGCGCCTCCTTGACCCGACCGTGCTCGTCAGTGACGTACACGAAGCGGTTGTCCACCACATACGTGCTGTCCGGCTGAGGGTTGTTCAGCTCCTTGTTCCAGTTGAACTTCTTCCCGCTGTCCACTCGTATGGCATCCCGGGGGATCTCGTAGGAGCCGATCTGGTTGATCTTGTCCGGATGCCGGTACGGATTGGGCAGCCGATCGACCAACTCATCAAGATGCCGTCCCGCCAGACGCCCGAGCGGGCCCATGAGAAGCGTCGCCCCCGCCGTGGCCTGTCCCACCGGGTTGGACAGCTCCTTGGTCCAATACCCCTTCGGGTCTTGGGCCATGTCGCCCCAGGAGCGCATCTCCTCCGCCAAGGCCGGATACCCCCACTGCGTAGCCGGCAGGATCGGCGGCAGGTACTGGAAGTACCCCAGCCGGTCGGGCACGGAGTCAACGAAGTCTGCGGCACCGTCGAGCGCGTCCAACGCGTCCGCACCCTTGTCGGTGAAGATCACCTCGCGTTGCCACCAGTCGTTCGCGCCGTCGAGGACCTCTCCAGGTGGAGGCGGCATCGGGATCCCGACCCGACCGAACTTCTTCCGCACATCCGCGACCCACCTGC
The DNA here is from genome assembly GCF_001570945.1 of Janibacter anophelis NBRC 107843. Lineage (GTDB taxonomy): Bacteria > Actinomycetota > Actinomycetes > Actinomycetales > Dermatophilaceae > Janibacter > Janibacter anophelis. Next base: position 32,030 of record NZ_BCSQ01000011.1, on the reverse strand, counting down.
TGACCGGGTTGTCCGCGAACGGCATCGAGGGCGGCAGAGCCGTCGATGCGTTCACCCATGGCGCTCGCGGTGAGGTCAGCGGGAAACCGAGAGCACGCAGAGCGTCCTGCATGTCCAGGGGCCTATCCACCGTCCCTGGCGCGCCACTCCTGGACCCTTCTCTGGATGCTTGGTCCTGCTCCTCGGCCTGCTCGACCAACAATCTCGCCAACGTCGACAACCGCTCCGCAGCAGCCGCCAACAGCGGCTCCGACCGCTGCCAATCAGCCGCGAAGACCTCCGTGTCCGCACCCGCCCACGCCTCGACCAGCACACCCATCGACGACGCCCCCGCGTGCTGCACCTGCAGCAAGGTGCGCGCCGACCCCGACAGGTCCTGCGCCACCGCGCGCAAACGATCGGTGTCCGCCCCGTGCGTAACCCCCGTGCTCATCCCCCTGACACCTCGCCTCAGCCCGACGAGACGACGACGCTCTGCAGTTCGCCCACCGTGACGTCCTGGCTCGAGGACCTGGTGAGCGTCTCGGTCTCAGTGGCGTCGCCACTGACGGTCACCTCGTACGTCAACTCAGCGGTGATCGTGTACGTACCCGCCTCTTTGTAGCCAGTCGCAATACCGCAGTCAGGGCTGGTCGCCCAGCCCATGCTCTCCACGTACTCGGTACCGGGACCCGTGCACGTGACCGACTGCCCATCCCCCAGACTCCACACAACCTTCGACGGCTTGGCCGTGACCGTCACGGAGGTGCCCCCTGCTGACGCGCTGTCGGTGCGAGTCCGCCACTCGTCATCGTCGAGCCAGAACCACGTGGGAACCCCGACAGTGCCCTTGCAGCCAACGTCGGTGCACGGCGCGGACCCGATCTTGGGCTTGGGGAGCTTGATCTTGGCTTTGGCCTGCTCGACGACCTCGTGGACGGTCACTGTCGTCGTGGTCACCGTCCGCCCCGGCGCGTCCGGAACGGCAGCCTGCGCTGGCGTCGCCTGGGCGGGTGGGCACGGTGCCATCGGGACCTGACCACACGCGCGCGGGGGCGGCATGCCGAGAACTTCCTGACGGAACTCTTCCTGCCGGATCGCCAACTTCTCGGCCTCCGTCAACGCCCGCGACGGAGCGTTCACCTGCTGCGAGCGACCCTGCTGCGGGTTCGACTCCGGTGCGCCCGTCGTCCCCGGCTCTTTTGTCGTCCGGGTCTTCGTCACCTTCGTGCGAGTCGTCTCGGTGACCGTCGATTTGCACTGACCAGTGAGCTGGTTGCACCTCTTGGAAACTGCAGACTGTCCCGCCCACGCAGGTGCGCCAGCCGAGATGATCAGCAGCGTCAACAGCACCACCAGCGGTCTCCTCATGATGATTCCCCCTTGTCGCATTCCGGCTTGATGTCAGGCTTGACGCTCTCCAGCTTCCACTGGTCGTCGTCCTGCTTGCCGCGCTTCATCGTCACGAGGTTGACCATCTCGGTACCGGCCTTGATCGGCTTGTCGTCCGGGTCGGTGCGGATGTCGGTGCCCTTCTTGATGATCTTGCCGTCAGCCCCCTGGATGTCCTTCGTCAGGACGGACTTCTGGTGCACCTCGTAGCAGACCTCGATGGTGGCGATCGGGCCGGCAGCCGACGACTTCGTCGTGGTTTGCATGGAGAGGAGCTTGTCCCGGCCGACCGCCTTGGTCGGCGGTGCAGTCTTGGCGAACTCGACCCCAGCCGCGTACGCCTCCTCCGTGTACAGGTGCCTCTCCTTCTCAGTGGGTCCCTGCGAGAGAGAGCGAGTCGCCTGCAGGTCCCAGATCTGCTGGTACGTGTCCTCGGCGGCCTTGGCGAGCTGCTCGTCCTCGTTGCTGCTAGTGGTGGACGAGCTGCTCGCGGCCGAGGTGGAGTCGGTGGGCTCTGCCTCGCCGCCGTTGCAGCCGCCCAGCACCACCGTGAGAGCGAGAGCGGTGATTGCGGTGGTGGTTCGGGCGTGGATGCGCATGGGGCTCCTATGCATGTGCGATGACCGTGTCGACGTGAACTAGGTCGTGATGGCTGTGGCTGATCATTCGGGTGCTGTTGGGCCAGGTCACCGATGCGCCGCATCGCGGCTCTGCGCCACGAAGAACGTCTCGGTCGCGGCCTCGCTGGGCGCGGTCAGCGTCGGGCGCATGGATGTCCTCTCGGTCGGCTGCGACAGATGTCGCGAAAGTGGTCCCCACTCCACCTCACCACGGGTGACCCACTCGCGCATCTCGAGGCGTAGTCCGTGTGCCTCACGTCTCTTTCCTTCGTCCATGACCGTACGAGGCGAGCCGAGCTGGCACATGGGTAGTACTCCCCATGTGCGCCATCGCCGCTGATGTGGTGGAGTCAACGCGCACAGCCACACACGACCGGGGGGCACACGAGGATGGACAACGGACCGATCAACGTCCGCAGGCTGAGCTTGCTGGCCTACAACACAGCCGTGAGCAGCGCCCGCGCCGAGCCGTCCGGACTCACGGGCACCAGCAGCGCGACTGGTGAGGTCGACGCCTGGGCGGAGCTCGAGGAGTCCGGCCTGGCACGCGACGGACACCTCACCCCTGAGTGGGCCCGAGCCCTGGCAGGAGCGACCAGCGCTCCCGTCACCATCACCGTCGCCGCACGGCACGACCGGATGGTCTTCGACACAGACGTGGCCCTGCTGCGGGGACTGGGCCTGACCGTCACGCAGCGCTCCCTCGTCGGCGACGAGCCATCCGAGACCCTGCACGAACCGGTTGTCGAGCTTGTGGCCTTCTCGCCCGAGCAGGTCTGGCAGGCGGTGCGCCGGGTGCTGCCCCCGGAAGAGACCGTCCGCGCGGACCCACGCCCGACGCCGCCCAGCCAGCGCCGGACCCTCGGAGCCGACGAGGTCGCCCGCGAGGGTGTGCTCGCCGGCGGCGACGCGCAGGTCTCCCTGCTGGTCTCCATCCACACACCGCAGGGCACCGCCCCCTTCGGGCTGCACCGCTGGGTCCTCGACGGCGACGACCTCTACGAGGTCCGCGGCACCGACCCCGAGGTGGTGGCCGTGCAGCCGGGCGCGATCGCGCACGAGCTGGTGTACCTGGTCACCGGTGCGTACTCGGCCGCCGCGACCCACCTCGAGAGCACGGTGCTGTGATGGCCGTGCAGCAAGGTCTCGACCCCGAGCGCGTCGCCGCCGTGGCCGATCGACTGGCCACCGAGGGAGAGCGACTGACGCAGATCCACTCCACCGGTACCGCGATGATGGGCACCCTCGTGGAGTCCTGGGCCGGGCCGGACCTGACGCACTTCCACGACACGTGGCACCACAGCGCCCCCCAGATCCACGCCATGGCCGCGTCCCTGCGGGCCGCTGCCCGCGAGCTGCACGAACAGGCGCGCGCACAGCTCGACGCCTCGGGCCAGTCCGGCCGGGGCGCGGCCGCAGGCACCACAGCAGGCGTGGCTCCGGCTCCGGCGGCACGTCCGGGCGGCAGCTCCCCCTGGGACGGACTGACCGACTACAGCCGCAACCTGCTCGTCCCCGACGACAAGATGATCGACACCGCCAAGAAGATCGCCGACCACACCCGCGACGGTATCGAGGAAGGTGTCGACCGCGTCAACGAGGGCGTGGACTGGCTCGGCGACCGCGCCGAAGATGCCGGTGACTGGGGCCAGGACAAGGCCGAGCGACTCACAGCGTCCGTGACTGATCTGCTGCTCACCGGAACGGCCGGCCGCGTCGGCGGTGGCCTCGGGATCCTGCTGGAGACGACCCCGTTCTTCCGCGACGGTCATGGGGAGGCGGTAGCTGTCGTCGACCTCGACACCACCAACCAGGTCCGGGACAGTCACGGCAACTGGCATCCAGCGGTGTCAGAGCCCACTTCACTGGAGGAGATCATGCGCGGCACCTCCAGCGCTTACGCGAATGACTCCAACGTCCGGATCACGACCATCACCCACGCAGATGGATCCAAGGCCTACATCGTGCAAACCCCGGGGACGCAGACCTTCACGCCCGGTACAGGTTCCAATCCGCTGGACTCCATGGGCAATTTCGCGACGGTGCACGGAGGGTCATCTGCCTCGACCGAGGCAGTCTGGGACGCGATGGAAAAGGCCGGCATCCCGCCGGGCGCGCCCATCTTGATGGCCGGCCACTCGCAAGGGGGAATGATCAACCAGACGCTCATGTCCGACCCGCGATTCATGGAGAGGTTCAACGTCACCCACGCCATGACGTACGGATCGCCGGTCGAATCCATACCGGACACCTCTGGTGCTCGCCAGCTCCACCTACAGCACGAGGGGGACATCGTGCCCCGAGTCGACCTCGGCAACACCCCCGAGCAGAGTCTGCTTCGGGACAGCAGCGACGTCGTCACACTGGACAACCCGCCGGGCGTCTGGGAGACGGAGCCGGTGAAGAACCATGGGCTTGGCCAACCTTTCGTCTGGCCAGGCAAGGACCCCTACACCGAGATCACGGGCGCGCACTCTCATGACGCATACGCTGACTCCGTCGCCGCCTCGAAACAGCCGAAGATCACCTCGTTCGAGAACGACCTCGATGAATTCATCGTGCAGCCACACGACGGCTCTAAGGTGACGGGCGTCGATGTCGAGATTCGAAGGAAGTAGCGAATGAGCACCAGCCGGCGGGCAGTCCTGCTGATCGCACCGACCGTCCTGGTGGCCCTGACGGCCTGCAGCCGCGCCCCCATGGACGCTGACGAGCTCAACCGCGCGGTCACCCAGGTCGACGGTGTGACTCACGCAGATCTGAAGATGGAGGAGGGCGGCGGCCTCACCGGCTGGGCCATCCGCGGCGAGGTCGGTCTGCCGGACGACGAGGCCCAGGCAATGAGCACTTTCCGCAACTGCCTGCAGGCCATCGCCGGCGTCGATGTGCGTTCGGGGGCCAATGTCCACGTGTACGTGACCGGAGTGAGCTCGTCCGGCGCGATCGGCCCGGAAGCCCTCGGCCTGCCCTCCGACACCAACGGTCTGAAGGAACACTTCAGCTGACGACCTGACGGCCCGACCGGCTATCCGTGCACCCGTGTCCAGTGCTCCCTCGCACCAGCGGCGGCGACGAAGGCGTGGTGACAGTCCGGGCACCAGTACAACTCGGTCGCCTCCACCCACGAGTCGATCGTCTCCTGCCACCACCACAAGGCGCGCCCGTCCTGGCCATCTGGCGGTGGGAGGACACCCTTGCGCCGGTACAACGACTGCGCGGAGCGCGTCCACCCGAACTGCACGCACAGACCGGCGGAACCTACACGCTCGGGTAAGAGCACCATCTCGCCCGTGCGCAACTGGTCACGCAAGGACGAGGGCGTGACCCCCAGAATCTGCGCGATCTCGCGCACGCGCGCACCAGCCCGCCAGCGCCGGTGCGCCTCCACCACCGCACCGGCATCGGGACCAGACGCAGCGCCCGGATCCACCCACCCGTCCAGCGCCAGCGCCACCACGGCCGCGGTGCACGTGTGGTCCGGCGACACCCGGTGGTTGACTGGAGCGATGACGACGACTGATCGCATCCGCGTCCTCGACGGCCACAACGACCTGCCCTGGCGCCACCGGGACGTGGCCGGCTACGACCTCGACGCGTGCGACATCGCGCAGCCGCAGCCCCACCTGCACACCGACCTGCCCCGCATGCGCGAAGGGGGTCTCGCGGCCCAGCTGTGGTCGGTGTGGGTGCCCTGCTCGATGCAGGGCGAGGCGGCGGTGGCCGCGACGCACGAGCAGATCGACTTCGTCGAGAGCCTGTGCCGCCGCTACGAGGAGATGGTCCCGGCGCGCACCGCAGCGGACGTGCACGCGGCGTGGGCCGACGGGCGGCACGCGGCCCTCATCGGGATGGAGGGCGGGCACTCGATCAACGACTCGCTCGATCACCTGGCCGAGTTCGCCGACCGTGGCGCGCGGTACATGACCCTGACGCACAACGACAACACCGGGTGGGCAGACTCCGCGACCGACGAGCGGGTCCACGGTGGGTTGACCGACTTCGGTCGTCAGGTCGTGGCGCGGATGAACGCCCTCGGCGTCGTCGTGGACCTCTCGCACGTGAGCGCCGAGACGATGCACGACGCGCTCGACGCGACGCGGGTGCCGGTGATGTTCAGCCACTCGGGTGCGCGCGCCGTCTGCGACCACCCGCGCAACGTGCCGGACGACGTCCTCGAGCGCGTCCCCGGCAACGGCGGGATCGTCATGGCCAATGTCGTGCCGAAGTTCGTCAACCAGGCCCGCGCCGACGCTGTGCTCGGCCGCACCGACGTCGTGCCCGACCCGGTCGCGACGATCGAGCACGTCGTCGCGCACTTCGAGCACCTGCGCGAGGTCGTCGGCATCGAGCACGTCGGCATCGGCGCCGACTACGACGGCGTCGACGAGACCCCGGTCGGGCTCGAGGACGTCGCGAGCTACCCGCGGCTGCTGGCCGCGCTGGGGGAGCGCGGCTGGTCCCGCGCCGACCTCGAGGCCCTCGCGCACGGCAACGTGCTGCGGGTCCTCGAGGCGACGCAGGTGTGACTCAGGCGCGCAGGTCGGGGAAGGGCTTCTTCGGGCCGCTCGGCGGGGGCGGGGCCTGACCCGAGAGCGGGGCGCCGTCGACGGTGTCGTGCCCGGTGAGGTTCTTCTTCACGCTCCGCGACAGCCCGGCGATCCGGTCGTGGTACTTGCCGTGGGTGCGCTTGTCGACGAAGCCGGTGGCCTTGTCGATGTAGTCCGACGCCTGCTGCGGGTTCTTGCGCGCCCACTGGCGGGCGGTCTCGGCGGCGGTGAACATCGCCGCGGCCTTGGTGAACTTGGCCATGGGGTCTCCTAGCGGTGGGGATCCGTACTGCCAGTGTCAACGAAGAGGGAGCGCGCAGGATTCCTGCGCGCTCCCCCTTCGCCCGTCGTCGGGTCAGTGCACGAGCACCGGGGCGCTCTCGCCGGGCTCCTCGTCGAGCAGGTGGCTCTCCTCACGCTTGCGCGGGAGGAAGGCCGCGACGACGAGGGTCGCGAGGCACATGAAGGCGGAGACCCAGTAGGTCGCGGCGAAGGCCTCGGCCATGTCGACGCGTACCGCCTGCATGAGGGCCTGGGCACCGGCCGCCGGGTCGGTCGCGTACTGGCCGAGGATCTGGGCGACCTCGGGGAACTTCGCGAGCAGCTGCTGGATCGCGTTCGGGTCCGTGGTGCCCTCGCTCTGCTCGGCGAACTGCTGCGCCTGCCCGATGAGCGGCCGGTTCTCGAAGCCGCGGGTCAGTACGACCGAGGCGATCGCGACGCCGAAGGAGCTGGCGACCTGCTGGGTGATGTTGAGCAGCGTCGAGCCGCGGGCCACCTGGTGGGCGGTGAGCGCCTTGAGCGAGCTCGTCATGAGCGGCATCATCGTCGCGCCCATGCCCAGGCCCATGACGAAGAGCGCCGGGATGACGAAGCCCCAGTAGCTCGAGTCCGCGGACAGCTGGGTGAAGGCGAACATGCCACCGGTGATCAGGGCGATGCCGACGGGCACGATCCGGCCGACCGGGTACTTGTCGACGAGCGCGCCGGCGATCGGCATGGTGACGAGGGCGCCCAGGCCCTGGGGGATCATCAGGATGCCGGCCATGGTCGTCGTCTCACCGCGCACCTGCTGGAAGTAGGTGGGCATGAGCAGCAGGCCGCCGAAGAAGGCCGCGGCGAAGAGGAACATCGTCAGGGCAGCGATGGAGAACTGACGGTTGGCGAGCAGACGCAGGTCGAGCAACGGGTGCTTTGGGCGCATCGACCACCAGCCGAAGGCGAGGATGAGCGCGAGCCCGGCGAGCGCCGTCAGGTAGACCTTGGGCGAGTTGACGGTTCCCTCCTCCGGGATCGAGGAGACGCCGTAGAGGAAGAGCGCGAGGCCGGGCGACATGAGCAGCAGGCCGACGATGTCGAGCGACTCGGTGGGCTCGGTGTGGTCCTTGGGCAGGACGACCGCGGCGTAGACCAGGGCGATGATGCCGATCGGCAGGTTGATGAGGAAGATCCACGTCCAGCTCGGGCGGCCGAGCCAGTGCGCGTTGTCGATGAGCCAGCCGCCGAGGATCGGGCCGCCGATGGGGCCGAGGAGCATCGGGATGCCGAGGATGGCCATGAGTCGGCCGATGCGGTCCGGGCCGGCCGCGCGCGTCATGATCGTCATGCCGAGCGGCATGAGCATGCCGCCGCCGAGGCCCTGGACGACGCGGGCGCCGATGAGCATCTCGATCGTCGGCGCGAAGGCGCACAGGATCGAGCCGGCGACGAAGAAGGCGATCGCCGCCAGGTAGAGGCGCTTGGTGCCGAAGCGGTCCGCGGCCCAGCCGGTGAGCGGGATGACCGTCGCGAGGGCGAGCGTGTAGGCCGTGACCGTCCACGCGACCGTGGAGTACTGCAGCGGCTCGGGACCGGTGGCCAGGTCGGTCTGGAAGTGGGGGAGGGCGACGTTGACGACCGTGATGTCGAGGATCGACATGATCGCGCCGAGGACGACGACGGCGGCGACCTTGAGGACGGCTGCGTCGATCTTGTCCGGGTACTCCTGTGGCAAGGAGGGGTCGTGCGCGGGTGCGGACACAGGGGTCTCCTGAGGTAGAGCGAAGGGGGGATGGCGGCGGCCTCGTCGCCACCCGGGCCGACGAGATAGATGCATGCATCGGCCAAGCAAGTATGCTCCCTCCGGCCCCGAGGGCCAAGCCCTTTAGGCTGGGCGGGTGAACGAGATCGAGATCGGCCGAGGCAAGCGCGGCCGCAGGGCCTACTCCTTCGACGACATCGCGGTGCTGCCGAGTCGGCGCACGCGCGACCCCGAGGAGGTCTCCCTCGACTGGCAGATCGACGCCTACCACTTCGAGATGCCGGTCATCGCGGCGCCGATGGACTCGGTGATGTCGCCGGCGACGGCGATCGCCTTCGGCGAGGCGGGCGGTCTGCCCGTGCTCGACCTCGAGGGCCTGTGGACCCGCTACTCCGACCCCGAGCCGCTGCTCGCCGAGATCGCCTCGCTCGACCCGGTGCTGGCCACGGCGCGCATGCAGGAGATCTACGCGGCACCGATCCAGCCGGAGCTGATCACCGAGCGGCTGCGCGAGCTGCGTGCCGCCGGGGTGACCGTCGCGGGCGCACTGAGCCCGCAGAACACCCAGCAGCACTGGAAGGCCGTCGTCGACGCGGGGGTCGACCTCTTCGTCATCCGCGGCACGACCGTCTCCGCCGAGCACGTGAGCAGCCGCACGGAGCCGCTCAACCTCAAGCGCTTCATCTACGAGCTCGACGTGCCCGTGATCGTCGGTGGTGCCGCGAGTTACACCGCCGCCCTGCACCTCATGCGCACCGGTGCCGCCGGTGTCCTCGTCGGATTCGGCGGAGGAGCGGCGCACACGACCCGGCAGGCCCTGGGCATCCACGCCCCGATGGCCAGCGCCGTCGCCGATGTCGCCGCGGCCCGCCGCGACTACCTCGACGAGTCGGGCGGCCGATACGTCCACGTCATCGCCGACGGTGGCCTGGGGACGAGCGGTGACATCGTCAAGGCGATCGCGTGCGGCGCCGACGCCGTCATGCTCGGCGCAGCGCTCGCCCGCGCCGCCGACGCCCCCGGGCGCGGCTACCACTGGGGCGCCGAGGCGCACCACCCCGAGCTGCCGCGCGGCGCGCGCGTCGAGGTCGGCTCGGTCGCCCCGCTGCAGGAGGTGCTCTTCGGCCCGAGCAAGGTCGCCGACGGCACGACCAACCTCGTCGGCGCGCTGCGCCGGGCCATGGCGACCACGGGCTACACCGAGGTCAAGGAGCTGCAGCGCATCGAGGTCGTCGTCGCGCCGCACCAGCCGAGCTGACCCTCCCTTCGCCCTCCCGCGCATCCGCCCGGGGAAATGCAACCTCTTGACCTCGAGACTTTGCATCCGCCCGGGGACATGCGCGCCGGGTGCTGCTCGTCTCATTGGCGGGTTGACCCATGGCCAACGGATGCGCTCAAGGTTACTTTTGGGTAATGACCTCGGAGATCATCGCTGACCCTGAGCTGGACCCCACGGCCACCTACGCCGTCGACCCCGGGCGCGCCCGGCGGTATGCCGCCCGGGTCGTCGCGTCGCCGACCGCGCAGACCTTCACCCGGACCTCGCCCCTGACCGGGGGTCCCATCGCGGCCCTGCCGCTGTCGACCACCGAGGACGTCCGGCGCGCCGTCGCCGCGGCCCGCGCCGCGCAGACCCGGTGGGCGGCCACCTCCTTCGACGAGCGTCGCCGCATCATGCTGCGCTTCCACGACCTCGTCCTCGCCAAGCAGGTCGAGCTGCTCGACCTCATCCAGATCGAGTCGGGCAAGGTGCGCAAGCAGGCCTTCGAGGAGGTCCTCGACACCGCGCTGGCCGCGCGCTACTACGGTCGCACCGCCGAGGCGCACCTCAAGCCGCAGCGGGTCGCCGGCGCCTTCCCCGTCCTCACCCAGACGCAGGTGCTCCACCACCCCAAGGGTGTCGTCGGCATCGTCTCGCCGTGGAACTACCCGCTGAGCCTGGCGATCACCGACGCCCTGCCCGCTCTCATGGCCGGCAACGCCGTCGTCCTGCGTCCGGATCAGCAGGGCTCGGTCACCGCGCTCGCCGGGATCGAGCTGCTGCGCGAGGCCGGGCTGCCCGAGGGGGTCTTCCAGGTCGTGCTCGGTCGCGGCTCCGAGGCCGGACAGGCGGTCGTCGATCTCACCGACTACGTCTGCTACACCGGCTCGACCCCGACCGGGCGCCGCGTCGCGCAGTCCGCGGCCGCCCGCCTCGTCTCCTTCAGCATGGAGCTCGGCGGCAAGAACTCCGTCTACATCGCCGACGACGCCGACCTCGACCGGGCCGTCGAGGGCGCCGTGCGTGCGTGCTTCTCCAGCGCGGGCCAGCTGTGCATCTCGACCGAGCGGGTCGTCGTGCACGAGGCGATCGCCGACGAGTTCATCCCGCGCTTCGTCGCCGCCGTCGACGCGATGACGATCGGCACGGCGCTCGAGTACGGCTACGACATGGGCTCCTTGGTCAGCCAGGACCAGCTCGACACCGTCACCGCCCACGTCCAGGACGCCACGGCGAAGGGGGCGAAGATCCTCACGGGCGGTCGGCACCGGCCCGACCTCGGCCCCTACGTCTACGAGCCCACCGTGCTCGAGGGCGTCACCTCCGCGATGACGTGCCGCGACGAGGAGACCTTCGGTCCGCTCGTGTCGATCTACCGCGTCCCGGACGACGCGGCCGCGATCGCCCTGGTCAACGACACCGAGTACGGCCTGAACTCCTCGGTCTGGACCCGCGACGTGCGACGCGGCCGACAGGTCGCCGCCCGCATCCAGACCGGCACCGTAAACATCAACGAGGCCTACGCCGCGGCGTGGGGCTCGATGGGCGCACCCATGGGCGGCATGAAGGACTCCGGTATGGGTCGCCGTCACGGCGCCGAGGGCATCCTCAAGTACACCGAGGCGCAGACCGTCGCCGCCCAGTACCTCGTGCCGATCGCGCCGGCCTTCGGCATGAGCGACCGCACCCACTCCAAGGTGATGACGCTCGGCCTGCGGGCCATGAAGATGATGGGTATGAAGTGACCGACCGCGACACCAGCACCGCCTCCACCGTCGGCGTCGACACCGACGTCCTGGTCATCGGCTCCGGATTCGGAGGCTCGGTTGCCGCCCTTCGCCTGTCGGAGAAGGGGTATCGCGTCACCGTCCTCGAGGCCGGCCGTCGCTTCGCCGACACCGACTTCGCCGAGACGAGTTGGGACCTGAAGAACTTCCTGTGGGCGCCGAAGCTCGGCTGCTACGGCATCCAGCGCATCCACATGCTCAAGGACGTGATGATCCTCGCGGGAGCGGGCGTCGGCGGCGGGTCGCTCAACTACGCCAACACGCTCTACGTCCCGCCGGAGGTCTTCTTCAAGGACCGGCAGTGGGGCCACATCACCGACTGGCAGGACGAGCTGCTGCCGCACTACGACATGGCCAGCTCGATGCTCGGTGTCGTGACCAACCCCTGCGAGGGAGTCGTCGAGGACGCGATGCGGGCCGCAGCCGAGGAGATGGGAGTCCCCGAGACCTTCCGCAAGACGCCGGTCGGCGTGCTCTTCGGTGACGACGACTCGCCGCAGGAGCAGGGCAAGCAGGTGGCGGACCCGTACTTCGGCGGGGTGGGGCCGAGCCGCACGACGTGCACCGAGTGCGGCAACTGCATGGTCGGCTGCCGGGTGGGCGCCAAGAACACCCTGATGAAGAACTACCTCGCGCTCGCCGAAGGCCTCGGCGCGCAGGTCGTGCCCATGCGCACCGTGACCCGCGTGGGTGTCGTGCCCGGGACCGAGGGCCCGGACGAGGTCTACCGCGTGCGGCACGAGGCCACGGATGCGTTGGGGGACAAGAGCGCTCGCATCACCACTGCGCGCAAGGTCGTCGTCGCGGCCGGCACGTGGGGTACGCAGCAGCTGCTCCACGCGATGAAGGCCGACGGCGAGCTGCCGGGCATCAGCGACCGGCTCGGCGAGCTGACCCGCACCAACTCCGAGGCGCTCGTCGGCGCCCTGGCCTCGACGCCGCCGGAGGGTGAGTACGACCTGACGAAGGGGGTGGCCATCACCTCCTCCTTCCACCCCGACTCCGCGACCCACATCGAGAACGTGCGGTACGGCAAGGGCTCGGACGCGATGGGGATGCTCACCACCCTGCTGGCGCCGCCGCGCACCGGGCCGGTGCCGCGCTTCGTCAAGCTGCTGGGCCAGCTGCCGCTCAACATCCCGGCCCTGATCGCCTGGTTCCCCCCGGGCACCCACTTCGCCGACAGCACGGTCATCGGGCTGGTCATGCAGAGTCTCGACAACTCGCTGACGACCTACCTGACCGAGGGTCCCGGTGGGCGCCGTCGACTCACCTCGAAGCAGGGCCACGGCGAGGAGAACCCCACCTACATCGAGTCCGGTCACGACGGGATCCGCGTCCTCGCCCGCAAGCTCGCCGAGCGGATCGGCGTCCCCTTCCACCCCGGCGGCACGTGGAGCGAAGCGTTCGACATCCCGCTCACCGCGCACTTCCTCGGAGGCGCCCCGATCAGCGACTCCCCGGCCTCCGGTGTCATCGACCCGTACCAGCGGTTGTGGGGCCACCCGGGCGTCAGCGTCGTCGACGGGTCGGCCGTCTCGGCCAACCTCGGCGTCAACCCGTCGCTGACGATCACGGCGCAGTCCGAGCGCACGTTCTCGTTGTGGCCCAACGCGGGTGAGCACGACGAGCGTCCGGGGCAGGGCGAGGCGTACCGCCGTCTGGAGCCCGTGCCCGCTCGTCGCCCGGCGGTGCGTGAGTTCACCCACGTCAGCTCGCGGGTGTCCCTGCCGATGCCGGCCGTGCGCCACGGCGTGGCCTGAGGCCCGAGACGGCTCGCGTAGCCTGAGCGGGTGCTCAGGACCGCCCTTCGACCCCGCTGGCTGGGGCTGCTCGTCGTGGCACTCGTCCTCGCCGCTCTCGGCATCGTCGCCGGCCGCTGGCAGTGGTCCGTGGCGCACGACGTCGCCCGGGCCGACGCGGTCCGCGAGGTCCAGGAGCGGCCGGTGCGGCCGCTGGCGGACGTCGTCGGACCGCACGAGTCCTTCCCCGACGACGGCTCGGGACAACGGGTCTCGACGCGCGGTGAGTACACCGGCGAGTCGCTGCTGGTGGTCAACCGCCGCTTCGACGACCAACGCGTCGCCTGGGTCCTCGACCGCTTCGTCGTCGCGGAGTCCGGGGCCAACCTGGCCGTGGTCCGGGGCTGGATCGCGCCGGGGGAGGACCCCCCTTCGCCTCCGTCCGGAACCATCGACCTCGTCGGCTCGTTGGCACCACCGGAGGCACCGGACGAGTCCGGCGGCAGCGCCGACGGCGAGCTGACCTCGGTCGACATCGCCCAGCTGGTCAACGTCTGGGACGGTGACATCTACAACGGGTTCGTCTTCGCCGTCACCGAGGACGGCGAGGCCGGGGCAAAGGGGGTCCAGCGGGTCCCCCCGCCGCTGCCCGACACCTCGCTGCAGTGGCGCAACGTGATGTACGCCTTCCAGTGGTGGCTGTTCTCGGCCTTCGCACTGTGGATGTGGACCAAGATGGTGCGCCAGGCGGCGCGCAAGGACGAGGCGGACGAGTCCGCCGTGAGCACGGAGGAGAGCACGTGAGCAACGAGACCAGGGCCGGGACGGCCGACCCGAGGGCGATCGCGACCGCGTTGTCCTTCTTCCGGGTCACCGCCGTCATCGCCGGTCTGGCGATGTTCGTCCTCATCGTCGAGATGGTCCTCAAGTACGGCATGGACAACGACGTGCTCGCCTGGTGGTCGCCGGTGCACGGTCTGATCTTCATGGTCTTCGCCGTCGCCACGGCCAACCTCGGCTTCAAGGTCGGCTGGTCGGTCGGCCGGATGATCCTCATCCTCCTGCTCGCCTGCATCCCCTTCCTCGCCTTCGTCGAGGAGCGCCGCGTCGTCCGCGAGGTCACCCCGCTCATCTCCTGACCCCTGTGTCTGCATTGCCCTACGGCAATGCAACCTCTCGACGTCAAGACTTTGCATTTCCCCGGGGAGATGCGCGGTCCGGGACGGGCGAAGGGGGAGGGGCTGCGCCCCGGTAACCTGTGCGGGTGACGGAATCCCTCTCGCAGACCTCCCCGGTCGACTCGCTGAAGACCTCGCCGGTCCTCGTCGTCGACTACGGCGCCCAGTACGCCCAGCTCATCGCCCGCCGCGTGCGTGAGGCGAAGATCTACAGCGAGGTCGTGCCGCACACGATGCCCGTGGCCGAGATCCTCGCCAAGGAGCCGGCCGCGGTGATCCTCTCCGGCGGCCCCTCGTCGGTCTACGCCGAGGACGCCCCCTCGCTCGACGTGACGCTGCTCGAGGCCGGGGTCCCGGTCTTCGGCATGTGCTACGGCTTCCAGGCGATGGTCCAGGCGCTCGGCGGCACCGTCGAGCGGACCGGTCTGCGCGAGTACGGCTCGACCCGCGCGCAGGTGAGCGACCGCGAGTCCACGCTCTTCAACGGCCAGCCCGCCGAGCAGTCGGTGTGGATGAGCCACGGCGACTCGGTCACCGAGGCGCCCGAGGGCATGCGGGTCACCGCGAGCACCTCCGGAGCGCCGGTCGCGGCCTTCGAGGACGACGAGCGGCGCCTCTACGGGGTGCAGTGGCACCCCGAGGTGCTGCACTCGACCTTCGGCCAGCCCGTCCTCGAGAACTTCCTCCTCCGTGGCGCCGGGCTGAGCCCAAACTGGACCGCCGACAATGTCATCGACGAGCAGGTCGAGCTCATCCGCGAGACCGTCGGCGAGGACCGCGTGCTCTGCGCCCTCTCCGGCGGGGTCGACTCCTCTGTCGCGGCGGCGCTCGTGCAGCGCGCCGTCGGCGAGCAGCTGACCTGCGTCTTCGTCGACCACGGCCTGCTGCGGCAGGGCGAGGCCGAGCAGGTCGAGGAGGAGTTCGTCGCCGCGACCGGGGTGAAGCTCGTCGTCGTCGACGCCAAGGAGCGCTTCCTCGGCGCGCTCGCCGGGGTCACCGACCCCGAGGACAAGCGCAAGATCATCGGCCGCGAGTTCATCCGCGTCTTCGAGCAGGCCGCCCGCGACGTCGTCGGCGAGGGCGACGAGTCGGGTCACCCGGTCAAGTGGCTCGTCCAAGGCACGCTCTATCCCGACGTCGTCGAGTCCGGCGGCGGCACGGGTGCGGCCAACATCAAGTCGCACCACAACGTGGGCGGTCTGCCCGACGACCTGCAGTTCAAGCTCATCGAGCCGCTGCGCGCCCTCTTCAAGGACGAGGTGCGTCAGGTCGGTCGCGAGCTCGGTGTGCCCGACCCGATCGTCGACCGCCAGCCCTTCCCCGGGCCGGGGCTGGGCATCCGCATCATCGGCGAGGTCACCGAGCACAACCTCGACATCCTGCGCCGCGCCGACGCGATCGCCCGCGAGGAGCTGACCGCCGCCGGCCTCGACAAGGAGATCTGGCAGTGCCCTGTCGTCCTGCTCGCCGACGTCCGCTCGGTGGGTGTCCAGGGCGACGGCCGCACCTACGGCCACCCGATCGTGCTGCGCCCCGTCTCGTCGGAGGACGCGATGACCGCCGACTGGACCCGCGTGCCGGGTGACGTGCTGGCGCAGATCTCCACGCGCATCACCAACGAGGTCGCAGAGGTCAACCGGGTCGTGCTCGACGTGACGAGCAAGCCGCCGGGCACCATCGAGTGGGAGTGACGGCGCGCCCTGCGTCAGCTGGCGAGGCGCTCCCAGAGCACGCCGATGCCACCGCACAGGCAGATCAGGGCCACGGCCCCGCCGAGGCTGACAGCGATCTGACGCAGGTCGAGCCCCCAGTGACGCGTCTGCGGGGCAAAGCCGATCGCCCCGCGCGAGATGTGTGAGTGTGGTGCCGCGTAGTGGACGGTCACCGTCTGGCCGGGGACGATGTCTGCAGTGATCGAGGCCTTGCCGAAGCCGCCTCTGCCCTGTGCCTCGCAGGTGATCTCGTACCGACCCGCGGGGACTGGGACGGTCGCCCCGCGGATCTCGTGGCTGAAGACCTCGTGACCGTTGATCCAGCACCGCACCGGTTGCGGGATCGTCGTCGGGGTGAGGACGACAGCAAGGTACCCCTGGGGCCCCGGCGGTGGTTGCATGGGCGACCACGTTAGTCGGGGATTGCTCCCCATGGTTGCCGGGGTATCCGACTCGTAGCCTACTCGGCGAGACCTGGTACGTGCTGCGGCACGTGCGGGGGGCGCTCTACCTTCGCGAGGGGATCTCGCCGCAGGGCTACCACGCACTGAGCCTGGTGCGCCTCGACGATGCCGAGCGTGACCTCTTCCTCGAGCGATTCCAACTCCCCGAGAGAGCAGAGTCGGTCGAGCCGTTGGACCTCGACATCACGCTGACCGAGACCCAGCTGGAGGCCGCAAGCATCGAGATCACCCAGCAGCTGCGCTTCCTCGACGACACCGCCTACATCGGCAACCTGGCGACGACGGCAGCCGACGGCACCATCGAGACGTCGATGGTCCACGTGCTCTCCGATGCCCGGATCGTCGTCGGCGACCTCGCAGCGGGCCGCGTCCACTACCGCGGCATCACGCCAGCGACCTTGAGGGAGCGCTGGGACGCGTGGCGGCAGGCGCAGTCCGGCAGGGTGTCGACGGACGCCGACAACGGGCTGAACGCACACCCCGAGCTCCTCACCACCCCGGTCGTGGCCGGCGACGACGCGAGCTGATCCCCCGGAAGGGGAGTGCGTGACAGAGGGGATGGACCCCGTCCGCGTCTACGAGTTCGCGCGCACGATGATGGGGCTCGGGCAGCGCGTCGACGACGTGCGATCGAGTGGGCAGGCGCAACTGGCGACCTTGGCAGACACCCGGTCGGGCGATGACCTGGAGGGCTTCACACAGGACTGGCGCGATGCCCTGCCGCATCGTCACCGGGGAGATCGATGGTGCGGTGGTCCGCTACCGGGGTGCCACGGTGGCCGCGCTGCGGGAGACGTGGGCCGCGGACCCGGCCTTCGTGACGACGTCCGAGGTGGACCCGACGTGCTGGGCCGAGCACTGGTCGTGGCCCAGCCCGACGACCACGCGAGCTGACCCCCCTTCGTCAGGCGGAGGCCAGCACGCTGCCGAGGCCGCAGAGGCAGATGATCGCCACGGTCGCGAGGATGACCGCGATCAGCACGCCCACGCCCTTGCGCGACTGCCGCTCGTGGCCGATCGACCCGGTCGTGAACTGGTGCCACGGCACCGCGTAGAAGCCCGGCACCGTCTGCCCCGCGTGGACCTCGAGGGCCAGGTCGGCCTGGCCGTACTGCCGCATCCACTGCGCGTGCACGTGGACGTGGTGCCTCCCGGGACGAAGGGGGAAGAAGTTCGGCCCGAAGGCGGCCGGCACCGGGTAGCCGTCGATGTGCACCGTCGGCGTCAGGCCGGTGGTGAAGGCATTGCCCTGCAGGGTGAGCAGCAGCGCTCCGTGCCCCGGCGGGGGCTGCATCGTGCTCGCCTGCGGACCGGACACCGGCATCACTTGCTGACCGTGCGGCGGCTGGCCTTGGGGTTGGTGGCCGTGCGGCTGCTGCGGCGGGTGCGGGGGAGGCGGCGTCGTCATGGGCGCATGCTCGCCCATCGGCCGGACGCGCGCCAATCGGCGAAGTGACGCTGGCCTACGCTGGCCGGGTGAGCAGCAACCCGGCGATGCGCGTCCTGGAGTGGCTCCTGCGGCGGGTCGTCGTGGGGCCACCGCTGCGGGCGTGGGTGCGCCTGCGGGTCGAGGGTGCCGAGCACGTCCCGACCACCGGCCCGGTGATCATCGCGAGCAACCACCTGAGCTTCATCGACTCGCTGGTCATCCCGCTCGCCGCCGGCCGCAAGGTCGGCTTCCTCGGCAAGGCCGAGTACGTCACCGGCACGGGGGTCACGGGCTGGCTCGGCCGGCTGTGGTTCGGCGAGTTCGGCGGGATGATCCCCGTCGACCGCTCCGACGCCCGCGCCGCAGCGCGCTCGCTCGAGCTCGCCGAGGAGCACCTCGCGACCGGCGGGGCCTTCGGCATCTACCCGGAGGGCACCCGCAGCCGCGACGGACTGCTGCACAAGGGCCGCACCGGCGTCGGCCGGCTGGCGTTGGCCTCCGGCGCACCGGTCGTCCCCTGCGCCCTCATCGGCACCGACCGGGCACAGCCCGTCGACGCGCGGGGTATCCGCCCGCACCGCGTGACGGTTCGCTTCGCCCCGCCGGTCGACGTCGCCGCCCTCGAGGCCCAGCACGTCAAGGGCAAGCTGCTGCGCGCGATCACCGACGAGGTGATGGACGCCATCGCCGAGCGCTCCGGTCAGACGCGCAGCGCCGACTTCGCTGCACGGCCGGGAGCCTCCGCGCCGTTAGGGTGAGTCGGTGCTCAAGACCGCAGTCGCCGCCTTCGCCGGCAAGACCGCCCGTCGCGCCGCCCGCCTCCGCGGAGGAGGCTCCGGCGGCTCGGCGCTGCCGGGCCTCGTGGCGGAGAAGATCGACCCCGGATTCCTCGCCCACGCCCTCGGCGACGTCCCGGGCGGGATCGTCGTCGTCTCCGGCACCAACGGCAAGACGACGACGACCAAGATGCTCGTCGCGCTGCTGCGGGCCCACGGCCGCACCGTCTTCACCAACCCCACCGGCAGCAACTTCACGCGTGGCGTCATCTCCGCCCTGCTCGCCGAGCGACTCCACCGCGGCCGACTCCAGGCCGACATCGCCGTCCTCGAGCTCGACGAGGCGCACGCCCTGCACTTCGCCCGGGCCGTCGCACCGACCCACGCCCTGCTGCTCAACGTCGCGCGCGACCAGCTCGACCGCTTCGCCGAGATCGACCACACCGCAGGCCTGCTCACGCAGCTGGCCGGCATGACGACGCAGGGCGTCGTGCTCAACCGCGACGACCCCTTCGTCAACCGCATCGCGACGACGGTGAGCGGCCTCGACATCGCGTGGTTCGGCCTCGACGCCACGATCGCCGACCGGCTCGGCGAGCTGCAGGAGCACGACGCCCGCGGCCACGACACCTACACCCCGCCGCCGGTCGGCCCGCACGACGCACTCCTGCAGCCGGTCGACGAGCACGAGCTGAGCGTGCTCTTCGGCGAGCAGGGCGAAGGGGGCCGCGTCGGCCCCGTCTCCCTGCGCCAGCGCGGCCTCGCCGCGATGATCAACGCCACGGCCGCGACGGCCACCGCCCGCGCCCTCCTCGGCGACGGCTTCCGCACCGACGCCGCCGAGCAGGCGCTGCGGACGGTCGCGCCCCCCTTCGGCCGCGGTGAGGTCGTCGACGCCGACGGGACCCCGCTCGAGCTGGTCTTGGTCAAGAACCCCGCCGGCTTCACCGTCGCGCTCGGCACCTACGGCTCGACGCCGGTCGCCACGATGGTCGCGATCAACGACGACTACGCCGACGGTCGCGACGTCTCGTGGCTCTACGACGTGAGCTTCGAGTCCTTGCGCGACAAGGGAGTTGCCATCACCAGCGGCGTGCGTGGCTGGGACATGGCCCTGCGGCTGCAGTACGACGACGTGCCCGTCGCCGATACCGAGGTCGACCTCGCGGCCGCCCTCGACCGCTTCCTCGCCGACCACCGCGACGAGCCCAAGCGGATCTTCTGCACCTACACGGCGATGCTCGCGCTGCGCCGCATGCTCGGTGAGCGCTACGACCTGCCGGAGATGGGCGTCGACGCGCCCGAGGGAGCCCAGTGATGAGTGACGCCAGCCTCGACATCCCGATCCTCGGTGAGCCGACCGGGTCCGCACTGCCCGCCGACCCCGGCCACGAGGGCAAGGGCGAGATCCACCTCGTGCACCTGTACCCGCGCGAGATGAGCATCTACGGCGACCTGGGCAACACCCGCTGCCTGGCCGCACGCATTCGCCGGCACGGCTACGTGCCCGTGGTCCACCAGCACCACCCCGGCCAGCCCTTCCCCGAGCAGGCCCACCTCGTCGTGGGCGGCGGTGGGCAGGACTCCGGCCAGGCCAAGGTCGAGGAGGACCTCGAGCGGATCGCCGAGCGGCTGCGCTCGCTGGCCGCCGACGGGACCCCGATGCTCATGATCTGCGGCATGTACCAGCTCTTCGGCAATGCCTTCGTCACCGTCGAGGGGCAGCGCCTGCCGGGCCTGGGGATCCTCGACGTGACCACCCAGGGCAACGAGAAGAGGATGATCGGGCCGGTCGTCCTCACCACCGACCACGGTGACGTCGTGGGGTACGAAAACCACTCGGGCTCGACGACGCTCGGGGCGGGCCAGGCCCCCTTCGGTCGGGTGCGGCACGGCATGGGCAACAACGGCGCCGACGGCACCGAGGGCGCCGTCACCGGCCACGTCATCGGCTCCTACCTGCACGGCCCGATCCTCCCGGCCAACCCGCGACTCGCCGACACCCTCATCGGGTGGGCGGCCGAGCTGGCGACCGGGCGGGACTTTGCGCCGGAGCAGCTCGACGACGAGGTGGCGCGGCAGGCCCAGAGCCGGCAGGTGCGGCGACTCGTCGGCTGAGCCCGGTGAGCGGGGCGATCAGGCCTCCGTCGCGGCCCGCTCCCGGGCGCTGGCCCGGGGCATGAGGCTCCAGGCGATCCAGCCGAGCGCGCCCAGCGGGATCTCCATGAAGTGCGTGAAGATCGAGAAGAGCACCACCCCGGCCATCGCCGACGCCGGGTCGGCACCCCAGGCGACGAGCGCCGCGGCCGTGCCCGTCTCGGTGACGCCCAGGCCGCCGGGGGTGACGCCGACGGCGGTGAGCAGCCGGCCGATCGCATAGGCCGCGAAGAGCTGGCCGAAGGGCAGCTCGATGCCGGTGGTCTGCGCGCACAGCAGGAAGAGCACGTAGTAGAGACCGAAGAAGCCGACCATCCCCAGGGTCATCGACAGCCAGCCGGTGCGCACGGTCTCGGCGGTGCGGGACCGCAGCCCGATCAGGCCCGCCTCGACGGTGTCGCCGTGGCCGCGTCGGACGAGCCGGACCAGCCGGTCGATGCCGCGGCCGAGCTGGCGGGCTCCCGCGTCGGTCCCGACGGCCAGCGCGAAGACCACGACGATCGCCGTGCCCGACAGGACCGCGGCCCAGGCGGCCTCGCGCATGGCCGTCGGCAAGTCCGTGGCACCCCAGGCGAGCCCGAGCACGGCGATGATGGGGAGGGCGACCCGGGCGAGGACATTCCACACGCCGGTCACCACGGCCATCGTCGTGACGGAGGCGGCGGAGAAGCCCCAGGACTTGGCGATCGAGTAGGTCGCCGCGAGCCCCACGGCGCCGCCGCCGGGCAGCAGGTTGGACACGGACGACCCGCAGACGTTGAGGATGAGGGCGCGCAGATGGCTCAGGCCCTGCATCGCGCCCGTCATCACGAAGGTGTAGCAGTACAGCCCGGCGACGACGAGGGCCATGAAGAGCGCGGCCTTCCACACCGGCACGGTGCCGAGCACGTCGAAGACCTCCGCCCACGAGGTCTTGGCGAAGTACGGCAGTCCCCAGCCGAGCATGGCGATCGCGAGCCCGAGGCCGAGGCAGATCTGCAGCCCCCGGACGAAGGGGGAGGACCGCCGGCTCGTCGGGGTGGCCGGCTTGGTCGGCTCGGTCGGCGCCGCCGTCACGACAGCCCCTCGAAGACGTCGGTGCGGGCGGTGCCCGCCGGGGCGTCCGGGTCGACGAACCACTCGCGGCCGAAGACGAGGTCGTAGATCGGGCGGGGGATGCGCACGAGCATGCCGAGCGTGCGGTCGCCGCCCCCGCCGTCGGAGGCCTGGCTGGCGTGGGCGCGCATCGCGGCCCTCTTGGCACCCGCGTAGCGGCGCACCGGGATGCGGTGGGTGATGTCGGCTTTGGCGGAGAAGGCGCGGTCGAAGCTGCTGCGGTCGAACTCCGGCGGGAAGCGGTAGACCCTGGCCACGAGGTCGATCGCGCGGCAGATGAGGTCGCGCGGGACGGTGGCCCACAGCACGCGCACGGGCAGCCCGCGCTCGCGGGCCAACTCGGCGGCTCGGGCGCCGACCTCGTGCACGCGCACGTGGTCGCGGTGGCCGTAGCCGCCGCTCGGGTCATAGGTCGTCAGGACGTCGGCGCCCTCCTCGACGAGCACGTCGGCGAGGGCGCTCGCCGCCTCGTCGACCGGTACTCGCACGAACCGTCGCCCACCCGGAGGGTCGGGCCACACCTCGGGCCCGCTGCCGCTGTCGGCGTGGCCGAGCTCGACGGTGCGCGCGACGCCGAGCGCCCTTGCGCTGGCGGCGAGCTCGCGACTGCGGGTGGCGGCGAGGGCGTCGCCGGCGGCGCCGAACTCGGTCTCGTCGGTCAGCCCCAGGGCGCCGTCGGTGGCCACGACGAGCACGACCCGGTGGCCCTCCGCGGCGGCACGGGCCATCGTCCCGGCCGTGAGCAGTGCCTCGTCGTCGGGATGGGCGTGGAAGACCACGAGGGTGCGGGCTGCGGAGTCCATCGGGTGAAACCCTGCCACACCGGCCCGTGGCACCCTTGGAGCCGTGAAGGTCGCGCTGCTCTCCGACTGCTACCCGCCGCGCACCGGCGGGATCGAGTCGCAGGTCGGTGACCTCGCGGCGCAGCTCGTGCGGGCCGGCCACGAGGTCGAGGTGCTCACCGCGACCGCTGGTGGGGACGGCGCCGACGACGTCCGGGTCCACCGGCTGTCGACGCCACTCGCCCTCGGTCTGCCGGTCAACCCCTTGGCGGTGCCCGAGGCGCGCCGGCTGCTGGCCGACGGCGGCTTCGACGTGGCGCACGTGCACCTGGGGGTGGTCTCTCCCTTCGCCTGGGACATGGCGGAGGTCGCGACCGGCCTTGGGCTGCCGACCGCCCTCACGTGGCACTGCGTGCTCGACCGGGCCGCGCGCCCGATGGGCCCGGCGGTGCGGCGGTGGGTGGAGCGGGGCGCGGTGCTCTCGGCGGTCTCCGGGTTCGCCGGCGAGGGGGTGCGACGGGCGGCGAAGGGGGAGCTCGTCGCCGTGCTCCCCAACGGCATCGACCCGGCGGCGTGGCCCTCGGGCCCGGTGGGGTCCGGTCGACCCGTGCACGTCGTGACGGCCTCCCGGTTGGCGCCTCGCAAGCGCGTCGGTGCGCTCCTGTCCGTCGTGGCCCGGGCGCACGAGCGGCTCGGCCCCGGTGCGATGGCGATCGACGTCTACGGCGAGGGGCCGCTGCGCCCATGGCTCGAGGCACGGATCGCTGCCCTCGGCCTGGCTGGCGTCGTGCGGCTGCCCGGGCGGGTGAGCCGAGCCGAGCTCGCGCAGGCGTGGGCGAGTGCCGATGCCTACCTGTCGCCGACCCGGCTGGAGGCCTTCGGCATCGCGGCACTCGAGGCACGCACGGCCGGGTTGCCGGTCATCGCGCGCGGCGACTCCGGGGTGCGCGAGGTCGTGACCGACGGGGTCTCGGGGCTGCTCGCCGCCGATGACGCCGGGCTCGCCGACGCCCTCGTGCGGCTCGTCGCCGACGAGACCCTGCGCTCGCGGATCGCCCGGCACAACCGAAGCACCCCACCGGCGCAGACGTGGGACCGGGTCGTCGAGCTGGCCGTCGCCGAGTACGAGCGAGCGGGCGCATGACGGTCGTGGTCGTGGGGGTGCACGACGGGACCGTGGTCGGTCGGTGGCCCCTGCCGCACGGGCACGACCCCGTGGACGTGCTGGCCGAGCGGGGATGGGCCGGTGACCCGGTGGGCAGTGGGCTCGTCGACGGCCTGGTCGAGGTGCGCTACGCGGTGCGCCCGGTCGAGCCGGCGGCGCCCGCCGAGGTCCCCACCGGACCGTCGGGCGCGCGCAGGCTGCAGCGGCTGGCGGCCTATGCGGTCGTCGTCGACGAGGGGCGGCTGCTCATGTCGCAGCTCGCGCCCTGGGTCGGTGGCGCCGGCGGCCGATGGAGCCTGCCCGGTGGCGGAGTCGACCCCGGCGAGACCCCGCTCCACGGGGTGGTGCGCGAGGTGCAGGAGGAGGCCGGCCAGGACGTGCTCGTCGACGCCCTCGTCCAGGTCCAGGCCGCGCACTGGATCGGCGACGTGTCGGCGGGGCAGCGGCACGAGGACTTCCACGCCGTGCGGCTGATCCACCTCGCCACCTGCCCCGATCCGACCCCCGCGCGGGTCGTCGAGATCGATGGCTCGACCGCCGCAGCGGCGTGGGTCCCGCTCGCCGAGGTGGGTCGCCTGCCGATCGTCGACATGGTCCGACTGGCCTGGCCCCACGTGCCCGGCGGCGAGTCCTACCCGGTGTAGGAGACGCCCGTCGCGGTCGCCTACGCTGGGCGGCATGGAAGCCCTGCGCCTCGTCCTCTACATCCTGCACATGATCGCGATGCTGGCGATCGTCGTCGGTCCCGTCATCGCCGGCCGCGGGCACCTGGTCCAGGTGTGGGGCGCGCGCATCCAGCTGCTGCTGGGCCTGGGGCTCACGGGCATCGCCGAGGCGGGTGACGACCCGGTCAACCACGCCAAGATCGGCACCAAGCTCGTCGTGATGATCGCCGTCCTCGCCTGCGCCGAGATCGGCAACGCCAAGGCCAAGCGTGGGGAAAACGGCACGACCCTCGCCTGGGCCGCCGCCGGCCTCGCGGTCGTCAACGCGGCCATCGCCTTCCTCTGGTGACGCCCGGCCGCCCCTGACCCCCCGCGCCTGAGCCACGGCCTCGGGCCACCGCGTGTCGTACTGCAGTTCGTCCCCTCGAGCCACTTCGCGGCCCGAGTCCTCGTCACGCGCTGAGTGAACTGCAGTACGACACGCGCTGCCGCACCACCCAGGCGATGACCTCCCGGACCCAGTCGGGGTTGAACATCACGTGCTCCCACGCGAAGCGGAGCACGACCCACCCGGCGATCGTCATCTCGTTCAGTCGCCAGCAGTCCTCGCGCACGTCCTTGCGGGTCCTGTGGAACTCGTGGCTGTCGGCCTCGAGTGCCACGCGCACCCCGGCGCACCCGACGTCGGCGTGCAGCACCGTGCCGTCCCGGACCGTGATCGTCTGCTGGGCCACCCACCCGACGTCCGTGGCTTCGATGGCCAGGGCGCGCAGCCCCGACTCGAAGGGGTTGGCGGACTCTGCCGAGGCCAGGTCCAGCACCCGCCGCGCTGCCGACCGCCCGGTACGGGGCAGTGCCGTCCGGAGGAGTTCGTCAACGGTCACCAGGCCCGACCGCAGGGCCGAGTCGGCCACGGCGAGGGCTTCGGGCAGAGGCAGGTCGCGCGCACAGTCGATGACGGTACGCAGCGGCCGGGTCGTGCGCAGGCCCAGCTCGTCCGCGGTGACGGTGCGGAACCGCAGGTCGAGCTCGGCCGGCTGCGGGATGTGGCGGGTGCGTGAGGAGATGGCCTCTGGTTGGTCCGGCGAGTGGAGTACGCCCCACCCGTGCTGCAGTGCCGCGGTCCGGTGGCTCAGGTGGACCCCGAGTCGTGCGGCCGTGGATCGTGCACCGTCCTCCGGCAGGCCGTAGACCCCGCGCCGGTGTCGGGCGACGGCCCCGGACCGCAGCGCGCTCGCGAGCGTCGCCGCTGTCGTCACCTCGAGCACCTGGGCGCGGGTGGCCGCGCCGCCGTGCTGGGCCACGATGAGGGGGACGATGCACATCACCACAGCGTGGCGCGTCCGTCGATCCGTCCGTCAAAGTTGTCCACAGGGGTCTGTCGTACTGCAGTTCGCGTCAGTGCGTCCGAGCGCACCCCGGCAGATGGCGACGCCACCGCGCTCGGCGACATCAACTGCAGCACGACACGCCGTCAGGGGATGAGGATCAGCTTGCCCGTCGTCGCGCGCCCCTCGAGTGCCCGGTAGGCCTGCGCCGCGTCCGCGAAGGAGTAGCGCCCGCCGATCGCGATGTCGAGCCGTCCGGCCGCGATGTCCCCGAAGACCTCACGACCCCGGGCCTGCAGCTCCTCGGTCTCGACGATGTAGTGGGCGAGGCTGGGCCGGGTGACGAAGAGCGATCCGCCGGCGTTGAGTCGCTGCAGGTCGAAGGGGGGCACCTGGCCGGACGCGCCGCCGAAGAGCACGAGCATGCCCCGGCGTCGCAACGACGAGAGCGAGGCGTCGAAGGTCGACTTGCCGACCCCGTCGTAGACCACGTCGACACCCTCGTGGGCACCGAGCCGGTCGGCTGCGGCGCGGATGTCGGCGGCGAGGTCCTCGCTCTGCGAGTAGTCGATGAGCTCGGCGGCTCCACGCGAGCGAGCGATCTCGAGCTTGCCCTCAGACCCGGCGGTCGCGATGACCGTGCCGCCGCGGCTGGTGATCATCTGCGTCAGCAGCTGCCCGACCCCACCGGCGGCGGCGTGGACGAGGGCGACGGTGCCCTCCTCGACGCGGTAGCAGTCGGTGACGAGGAACTGCGCGGTCATGCCCTGCAGGGTTGCCGCGCAGGCGGTCTCGAGGTCGACCTCGTCCGGCACGGGCAGCAGTCGCGTGGAGTCGGCGAGGACCAGTCCGGCGTGCAGTCCGTCGACCATCGACCATGCGACCCGGTCGCCCACGGACACCGCAGCGCCCTCGCCGACCTCGCGCACCGTCCCTGCCGCCTCGAAGCCCTGCACGTACGGCGGGTCCATGGCGTAGATGCCCTCGCGCTTGTAGGCGTCGATGAAGTTGACCCCACCCGCGGCGACCTCGACGAGCGCCTCACCCGGTCCCGGCGGCGGGACCTCCCGCTCCTCGAGGGCGAGGACCTCGGGCCCTCCGGTGCGGGTGACGACGAGCGCTGTCGTGGTGGTCATGGTCCTCACCATAGGAGGTCGGCCACCCCTGCGGCAGGGTCACAGGGAGGCGATGACCGCGTCGAGCATCTCCTCGGTCAGCTTGCCGGTGAAGGTGTTCTGCTGGCTGACGTGGTAGCAACCGACGAGTGCGACCTCGCGGCCGTCCGGGGTGCGCAGGGTGGCCCGGGCCGCGTGCCCGAACTTCGGTTTGGGGCGCGGCACCTCCCACCCCGCGTGCCGGACCCCGGCGATCGTCGCGTCCCACCCGATCGAGCCCAGGCACATGATCGACCGGACGAAGGGAGCACTCCTCGCCAGGTCGGCATCGAGCCACGGTGCGCAGCAACGCCTCTCGTCGGTCGTCGGCTTGTTCTGCGGCGGTGCGCACCGCACGGGGGCGACGATGCGCACGCCCCGCAGCTCGAGCCCGTCGCCGGCGGCCCACGACTGCGGCTGCGTGGCGTAGCCGGCTCGGTGCAGCGCCGCGTAGAGCCAGTCACCGGAGCGGTCGCCGGTGAAGTTGCGTCCGGTCCGGTTGGCGCCGTGGGCGGCCGGTGCCAGGCCCACGACGAGCACCGGGGCGTCGGGCGGTCCGAGCGTGGGCACCGGCCGACCCCAGTACGGCTGGTCGGCGAAGGCGGCGCGCTTGGTCACCGCGACCTCCTCGCGCCACGCGACGAGGCGCGGGCAGGCGCGGCAGACGGAGATGCGGGCGTCGAGCTCGTCCTGCCCGACGGCGCCGGCCGCCAGCCGCGGCACCTGCGCGGGCGTGCGGGCGACGGGCGTCTCGGTGGTCGCGAGGTCATCGGGCCACCCGGTGCCGGGCACGACCGGCGAGGCGAAGGGGGCGCCCGTCACCGGGTGCGGCAGCAGCTCGCTCACGAGGTCACCTCGTCGGGGGAGAGGGCTCCCAGCACCAGGTCCAGGCCGTGGTCGAACTCGGCGGCGTAGTCGTATCCCGGCTGCAGGGCGTGCTCGGTCATGACCTCGACGAGGTACGGCAGTGAGGCGAGGTCCATGTCCTGCATCATGCCCGCGGCGACGCCCTCCAGCTCGTCTGCGTCGCTGAAGGGCAGTCCGATGTCCTGCAGTACGAATCCGTAGACGTAGCTGTCGATGAGCGACATCGCCCGGGCGGCCATCCGGACCGAAAAGCCGTTGCAGCGCAATGACCCCAGGACCGCGTCGTGGTGTCGCAGGGTCGCCCGGCCCGGGTGGCTGCGGGTGTCCATGAGGGTGACCGCCCACGGGTGGCGGCGCAGCACCGCTCGCGCCGAGTGCGCCCGGGCCTGCATCGCCTCGCGCCACGGCGTGGCCGGGTCGGGGAGCTCGATCTCCGAGAACACCCGGTCGACCATGCCGTCGAGCAGGCCCTCCCGCCCTGCGACGTGGTTGTACAGGGACATGGCCTCGACGCCGAGGCGCGCGGCGACCGCGCGCATCGAGACCGCTGGTAGCCCGTCGGCATCGGCGAGCCCGACCGCGGCGTCGACGACGCGGTCGCGTGACAACGGGGTCCGCGCGGACGCGGTGCGCTTGCGGGGCACAGGAGTGCCTCCCTTCGCCTCTTGACGTGCTTACACCGTAAGCCTAGCCTCGTACTTACAGCGTAAGACAGCAATGGAGGCGGTCATGTCGATCCAGCGGGTGTGCATCATCGGGGCGTCGGGCAAGCTCGGCCGGTACATGGTCGAGGAGTCACTGCGGCGGGGGTACGAGGTCGTCGGGGTCTGTCGCGAGCGGAGCGTCCACAAGCTCGACGACCTGGCCGACCGCATGACGATCGTGCCCGGTGCGACCAACGACCGGGAGGTGGCCCGTCGCGCGGTCGCCGGCTGCGACGGCGTCCTCACCGTCCTCGCGCCGTGGGGCGTGCAGCAGTACTCCTCGGGGACCGCCAGGCCGTGCTCGACCACGCGGCGCCGGGGGCGCGGCTGGTCTTCTCGTGCGGCTGGCACATCACCCGTGACGGCCTGGACCGCTACTCGTGGCGGATCCGGGCGGCGGTGGCCTTCGGCCGACTCATGAAGGTCACCCGTCTCGTCGAGATGGAGGACCAGTACGAGGCGGCGCGGCGGATCTTCGCCAGTGACCGCGCGTGGACCCTCGTGCGCGGCAGTGACCTCGAGGAGGGCGAGAGCCAGGGGTTGCCGCGGTGGAGCGAGCACGTCGGTGACCCGGTGCTGGAGAGCAACCTGACCCGCCGGGTCGACTTCGCCCTCTTCATGGTCGCCGCCCTCGAGGACGACACCCTGGTGCAGCAGGCTCCGGCGATCGTCGGCTGCCGCACCCCGAGCGCGCTGGCCACCCCGCGCCGGTCGCGTCCTGACCCGTCAGCGCGCAGCCGCCCGGGCAGATGCGCGGACTGGCAGGCTGGTCCCATGGCGATCGACGAGGTGCTGGCCGACCGGGTCCGGGACGCGCTCGCCGACCGGGGCATCGAGTGGACCGAGCGACGGATGTTCGGCTCGCTCATCCTCCTCGTCGGCGGCGAGATCCTCGTGGGGGTGCGCAACGGCGGCGGGCTGCTCGTGCGCGTCGACCCCGACGAGAGCGAGGAGCTCCTCCGCGACGCCGGACCTTGGTACGCCCAAGTCGCGCTCATGGGGGACAAGGACATGGGACCCAGCTGGCTCGACGTCTCGCCGGATGCCGTCGAGGACCGGCCCGGGTTGGACCACTGGCTCGACGCCGCGCTGCGCCGCTAGCCCTCCGGGTCCACGGGCGGCTCGGCCCCCTCGGCCTCGTCGCGCTCGGCCCACTCGAGCAGCGGCGTCACGTCGTGGGCCACGTCGTCGATCTCGGCGTGCAGGTCGCCCAGCCGCTCGAAGCGCTCCGGCACGGTCGCGATGGTGCAGTCGCGCGGCTCGACGTCCTCGACCTCGTCCCAGGTGATCGGCGTCGACACGGTGCCGGCTGCATTGCCCCGCACGGAGTACGCGGCGGCGATCGTGTGGTCGCGCGCAGCCAAATGACACCTCCGCCGGCCGGCACCTCGAGGTCGTCGTCCGCGACGGGCTCCTCGGCGATCTCCCTCTACCGACGCAAGGGCACGCTGCCGGCAGCCGACGGCCTCGAGGGCAGCCGCGCCTGGTGGTGGGAAGCCACGATCGACCGTTGGGAGAACGCACGCGAACTGCATTGGTGCCGTGAATGCGAGCACGGCTTCGTCGCCGTGTTGGGGCTGAAGGAGCACATCACCCGCGTTCACGGACGTTGAGGGTGGGTGGTGTGCTTGGCCGATTGACAGTCACACCCTTGGTGGGGAGTACTCATCCACAACCACCACCGGGCGGGTCAAGATGCGAGGCACGCCTGCCCGTGAGAGTTTGGCACTGGTCCAGGGGAAGACCGATCCATCGCTTTGACCGAGAGGGACACACTCATGCGTCTGCACACCCGCCCCGCCGTCGCGACCGCGAGCCTCGCTGCTGTGCTGATGGTATTGGCCGGCTGCGGCGGCGAGAGTGAAGGCACCGACACCACCACGAGCGCCTCGTCGAGCACGACGTACGACGACGAGTACGCGTACGCGGAGGCGAAGAAGGTCGACGCCAAGTTCCAGGCACATGACGGCAGCAAGCCCTTGCCCACGGACACCGAGTGGGCCACGGACAGCTTCATCAAGGGCTACAACGAAGAAGTTCAGGCCCAGAACGACGCGGGGGTCGTCGAGAAGGGGAAGGTCACGATCACCGGGACACACCCGGCGGAGTCTCGCCCGGATGCCCCCGGTGGGTGGGACCTGACGATGTACCAGTGCAGTGTCTCGACGATCCGGTACTTCAAGGACGGCGTCGACGTGACCGTGCGACAGGAGGATCCGAGCGAGCCCCTGCCGAAGGGCCCACACGACAACGTTCACCTTCTGAGCTTCACCTCTCCTGACGACGGCAAGACGTGGCAGCTCGACGAGTCCCAGTACCTCTACGGCGATCGCGCGGAGGAAGCACCGTGCGACGAATAGCCGCCACCACGGGTTCCCTCATGCTCATCTTCGTGGCGGCCCCGGCAGCCGATGCGACGGGCGAGCCTTCTGGGGCCGGGATCGAGAAACAGCGCAACGGCGCGGCGTGGGACGTGACAGCGCTGGACAACCCCAGCCCCGAGCCTCCACCTCGCCCCGGCAAGACGCCTCCGACCCCAACGTCGACCCCGACCCGGACACCGGCCCAGCCGCCTCCGCGGCAGGCTGGCTCTGGCGCGTCGGCCTCGGAGCCGTTGACGGCGGGGCAGTCGGCGCAGGCCGGGGCGAGTGCAACGGCCTGCGCTGGGGTTCGTCTCGCCGGCGGTTCGGCGACGGCTGGTTGTCAGGGGACGACCGTGTCAGTTCCTGCTGCGGGTGCACCGGAGGGTGGTCCGGTCGCGCCGCGGGTGACGGTCACGCAGGTGCGGGAACGGGCGGTGGACAAGATCACGCTGACGAAGCCGGACATCGAGGCTTCACCGTGCCTGGCCGCGACCGGCCGGTGCACGGGCACGGTGGGGGTGCCGGTGTGGTTGTGGGTCGGTGACGAGGGCTTGCCGTCGAAGTCGGCGTCGGCCACTGCCGGCCCGTACACGATCTCTGCGACGGCGAAGGTGTCGCAGGTGAAGTGGTCGCTCGGTGATGGGCAGTCCACGGTGTGCCAGGGGACGGGGACGGTGTACGACCCGGACGTCCATGGCTGGGACACGCCCCATTGCGGGTTCGAGGACGGGTGGAAGTAGCCGGGGACGTACACGTTGACCGCGTCGTACGTGTGGGAGATCGCCTGGAGCGGGGACCAGACGGGTACCGCGACGCAGACGATGTCCTCGACCCGGCAGGTCT